>JAHEEV010000075.1 GCA_024640505.1 Halieaceae bacterium | reverse complement strand
GCTGCGCACCTGTGCGATGTGCTGCCACTCTAGCTTGATCGTGCCCATGGCATCGGTACTGTATTCCAGCAGGCCACCGTAGAGCGACTTGATCTCGCCGGTGATACGGTCGCCGTTGTACAGTGTCACGACGTCGGTTTTGCTCCTGGCAAGCGCTTCCCCGCAGAGCGCCAGCTGGAGAACTAATAGAAGCGTAACGACGGTCAGTTTGTTATTTTTCACCGAAACTCCGCATGTGTTTAGCAGTCGATGGCAGATGCACCCATCGTAGTGGATTTTCATGGGTAGTTCTGTCTCCTAACGAATCGCCGTTACTCCTCAGCAAGGACGCAAGGCCTCCATGATTCGCACCATCCTGCCGCTGGACCGGCCTTATCCCGCGCGGGATCGGGTGGCCAAGGCAAATAGCCGCTCACTACAAACGGGAATAAGCTGCGAAGAAAACCAAAGGGTTCGCCTTTGGGCAGCTCGCGTGCTTTGAGCATGGTAGTCACCAGCACCCGGCCATCGACGTTGACTTCGCGCACCGTGAGTTCATCTGTAAAGGCACACCGGATGGCCGGTTGTCAGCTCTTGGAAGTTGCGCTTCCCTCGGGTGGATAGGTGAGGCTGCCTTTCAGTTCCGAGATTCTGTCGGCGGGAAACCGGGGAACACAGAGCTCACCCCTCTCGCGCCACTCGCGCACATGCTCTTCGGCGATCCGCGCCGCCTCTTCATCCACTTTTCGGGCCCGCTCCAGCGACACCGTTTGTGACGGGTAGGCTATGGACGTGCCCGCTGCCTCGACCATATCGATGATCCGCAGGTTGAGGTCCTCGCACACCTCGAGGTAATCGCTCCAGTCGCGGGTAGCGATATAGGCGTAGATACCGATTTCCAGTGAGCCGTCGCCGATCCCCTGGAACCGCACGCGAGCCGGATCGGGTTCAACCCTGGGATGCGCGTAGAGGAGCGCTCGGATTTCAACGAGGAGATAACGCACCTGGTCAGTCGAGGTGTCGAGACGCAGCCTGATGGTGGGGCGGTAGAGTATTCGCTGGCGCTCCCCGAAATTCTCGATCTGTCCATGCGCGAATTCGGTATTGGGCACATAGATAGCAGTCTGTTCCAGAGTCCTGATCTTGGTAGCGCGCAAACCGATCTCCTCGACAATGCCCAATTTATCGTCGAATCGGCAAAAATCTCCAACCCGGACCGGTTGGGAACTTAACAGAGTGATCGCAGCGATGAGGTTTTCTAGCGGCTTCTGGGTAGCCAGCGCAACAGCCAAGCCGCCAATTCCGAGTCCCGCCATTAGAGATGTTGCGCTGAATCCGAGGTTTTCCAGCCAGAAAATCACCGCAACAAGAATGATAACCAATTGAACGAGATGGGCTACCGGTCGTGTCAGTACCTGGGCTTCAGTGCGACCCCTCATTTCCAACCGACGGGCCAGGTGCTGGCGCATCACCTCGACCAGCCAGAGGACCACCCAGGTCACCAGTATTGTCACGAGCGTGTAGCCCTCGAGCCAGGCGCGCGCTGTTACACCGGGATGGATATAGTCAATCCAGCTTCGGGCCAGTAGAACAGTCACCAACAGCCGGAGTGGCCCGGTCAGGAAATGCGCCAGGCTCTGGTAGAAATGATCTCCCCCTCGGAGAAGGAGCCTTCCCAGCAGCCAGGTTGGTACCAGCACCACCAGATATGCCAGTCCCAACAACCCAAAGAGCATGAGCCACTGCCAACCCATAAGCCCCAGAAACTGGACGTCAGGCAAAATCGCAGAGAGCTTTTCACCAATCTCCCCGTAGCCGTATATCGCGTACAACTCGGGAATCATCCTGACCGTCGCGTTGGATACCTTCCAGACGTATGCCCCATCCCCGCGTGGGACACGCTGCAGAGTGAGATCGACATGCCGGTTGTCGACCGCGATCCGTCCGAGACTGTCACGGTATGCGGGCTGGCCGTCGTCTGACTCGCCCTGCGGGTCTGTACTGAGTGTATCGATGTCGACCCAGAGTCCCCGGCCAAGCACGACCTTCAACTGCCTGACCAGTTCAGGTCCACCGACCCGGAGAGTCTCCTGGGGCAGATTGCGAAGATCGAGGTACTGAACGCCGCGCTCATAGTCGGAATCCCGCAGCGCTGCGACAAAACCCTTGAAGCTGCTGCGCGGTGTACCCCGATCAAACTCGTCCATGGGGCCGCGCGACTCGCCCTCCTCCTCAGTACCTTCCTGGTGCTCAGCCTCCCCGTCCGATTGTATGACTTCCTTCAACTTCGGGTTCTCGGCACTCACCGGGCCGGGCGGGAAAAGCAAGAAACATGTGATCACCATGACGACGAACATGACCGCCCTGTTCGGTGAATAGCGGGGGTCAGAGGGCAGGGACATGGCGTAGGATATTTTGCATAGGGGTTGACACCGCTTTGCAGAACTCATGGTAAAACCGGTAAAGACTATTGCTCACGTCCACCGGCCATGGGATCCGCACCGTTTAACGATGTAACGAAGACCGGTACACCCTAATCCCGCAACAGGGCGGGCGGCAGGTGATGGCTGATGGTGTGCCGGCTGGCCGCCGCCCGGGCCACCCGCTTGATGGCCAGCACGAATGCCGCGGTGCGCAGATCGAGGCCCTCCCGCTCGGCGAGATCGGCCACGTCGCCATAGGCGCGTCGCATGACCAGTTCCAGTTCCCGGACCACCCGTTCGAGTTCCCAACGGAACTGCTGGATGTTCTGGCTCCACTCGAAATAACTCACCGTGACGCCGCCGGCATTGGCCAGGATATCGGGAATCACCGTCACCCCGCGCCGATGCAGGATGTCATGGGCGGCCGGGGTGGTGGGCCCGTTGGCAGCTTCCACGATAATGCCTGCCTGCACGTCGTCGACGTTGGCGTCGTTGATGGCCTCTTCCAGAGCCGCGGGTATCAGCACGTCGGCCTTGTAGGTCAGCACTGCCGCGCCGTCGATGGCCTCACCGCCGGGAAAACCCTCCACCACGCCGTGCTCAGATACCCATTCCACCAACTGCGGGATATCCAGTCCCTGTTCGTTGGCGATGCCACCACTGATGTCCGAGACGGCAACGATGCGTCCCCCCTGTTCCGCGATCAGCCGGGACGCGTGACTGCCCACATTGCCGAAGCCCTGTACCGCCACCGAGACGTCCGACAGCCCTTTTCCACGGCGCTTGAGGCACTCTTCCAGGGCGTACATCACGCCGCGCCCGGTGGCCTCTTCCCGGCCCAGCGAGCCGAACAGGTCCACCGGCTTGCCGGTCACCACCCCCGGATTGAAGCCATTGAAACGGGAGTATTCGTCCATGATCCAGCCCATCACCTCGGCATTGGTGTTCACATCCGGCGCCGGGATGTCGATGGTGGGACCGATGATGTCCTTGACCAGTCCCACGAAGCGGGTGGTGATGCGGTTGAGCTCCGCCGCAGAGAGCTTCGAAGGATCGCAGTTGATGCCGCCCTTGGCCCCCCCGTAGGGGATGTTCACCACGGCGGTCTTCCAGGTCATCAGGCTGGCGAGTCCCGCCGCGTGGTCCTCGTCCATGGAGGGATGGTAACGCAGGCCGCCTTTCATCGGCCCCCGGGCCTCGTTGTGCTGCACGCGAAAGCCGATGTGATGGAGCAACTCGCCGCCATCGCTCTCGGTGATGATTTCCACCCGCACCACCCGCTTGGGCGTGAGCAGGATGGTGCGCAACCGGTCGGACAGCTCCAGGTGATCGGCGGCCTTGTTGAAGAACAGATTAGTGGCTTCAAGCACGCGTATCTCCCAACGAAATCGAGTGCCCCTCGGGTGGCACTCGACGCGCCGGCTCGAAATGGGATCTCGCGCGTTTCAACCTTTCCAGCCTATCCAAGGCGCCCGCCCGCCTCCAGGCTGCCCGCCGCTTCCGGCAGCTTGGCGGTGGTCCGCTTCTGCCACTCCTCCTCGAGCAGCTCCCTCGCGGCCTGCTCCAGGAATTCCGGCGCGGCCCACTCGTTAACGTCGAAGTCGTTCTGGATGTAACCCTTGGCCAGCATGAAGTCCTTGCCGATCTCGATGGCGGCCAGATTCTGGAGAGACAGGTTAGGTACCATATCGATCTCCTTGATCCCCCGGTAGGTGTCCTCTACGTCAAGGTAGTAAGTTTGCTTGTCGAGAATCGCCGCGGCAGCGTGCTTGTGCTCATTGGACCAACGCCCCACCTTGATCATGCCCTTGAGGAAAGCCACCACAAGCTCGGGATGCTCCTCCGCCATAACGTCCGTACAGGTGATCACCGCGGGAATGTTTGCCACCTGCAGGGTCCAGTCCGGATAACGGGAGAGGTCCTCGATCGCCTTGAGCTTTCCCGTGGCCTCCTGCAGGTGTTGAAAGGGTTTACTCTGGGTGTAGATGGCATCGACCTTGCCCTCCAGCAGCGCCGTCTCCAGGGGACGGAACGCCAGGTCGTGTTTGTGGTCTCGCTTGAGCTGCCACTCGGAGGGGTTGCAGATGGGGCGCAGCATCTCCTCGTCGTCATACCAGTCGTCCGGGTAGGGAAACTCCACGATCTCCACGTCGTCAATGGTCATGCCGTTGACCCGCAGCATCAACTCGATCTGCATGTGCTCCTGGATGCGCCACCAGTCGTTCTTGATGGTGTTGAGGCTCTTGGTCAGCCCGATCTTCCTGCCCTTGAGTTCGACCATCCGGTAGATGTCGTCCCGGGCGCGCACCATCATGCAGCCCCCCTCCCGCGGGGCGTGGGTCGCCCCCAGCAGCCTGGTGCGGCGGATATCCGCGTGCACGTGAATGGGGGGGAACAGCCCGCCGAAACGGATCAGGTTGTCCAGGTTGTGGACGTAGTGGGGATACCAGTTGTTCTCCCGGCGCGAGCGAAAGTAGGCGTACTCGACGCCGATCTTCTTGTACTCCTCCTCGGTCCAGCCCAGTTCCTGGTCCACGTTACTGGCCGATACCAGCGGGCAGTTGGTGTAATACACTTCATTCCAGTTCAACGCCACCGTTCTGGATGTTTTGCCGTCACTCATGATTACTCTCCCGTTCTCATTGGGTCGCTAAATATCGGTTGGTTGGTGCGTCTTCAGCCGCCGTCTGCCTTGATATAGGCTGTAGCGTAGGCCAGCGCATCGGCTGGCTTGTGCGCAATTGCTTCGGCTTCCTCGTTGGTCGCGTCCAGTTCCCACCCGTCCCGAAGTACCCGCCCGATAATCCACAGGGCCGCTGCACGCGTCGCCGAGCGGCAGTGAATGTAGGCCGGTTGATTCGTCTCCTCCCCGACCATCGATAGAAAGTCATCGACGAGTTCTCGATCCAGTTCCTTGCCACTGAATGGCAGGTGAATGTATTTCAGGCCAGCGGACTCAGCCGCGTCCCGGCTACACTCGATATCGACTCCTTCCTCGCCTGCCAGGCGCAGGTTGATCACGCTGGTAAATCCCTCCTGTTTCAACCAGGCCATTGCGGAGTCAGGCGTGGCGCCACCGAAGCCGACCTGCGAGCCCGCAAATCCGGTCGAATCATCGATTCTGTAGAAATTTTCAATATCGGCCATTTTCCATTCCTCAGGGAAGCGGCTTACGACTCTAATGCCGACCACTCCACCCCATTTCCAAACGCCCAATAGCACTGCTCACACAGCCTATTTCGATAATGTGATCCAGGAAACCAGTAAATTTACTGGCTTTGCGCTAAATAAATCCGGTTCAACCGAGTAACTTGAAGGAGATCGCAACCAGGAAGCCGGTCAACGTACTGAGCCCGACCACGGCCGCCCGGCCCATATGTACCGCTTCCGGGATCATCGCCCCGGCGATCATGGTCAACATTGCACCCGCCGCAAGCCCCTCCGCGAATACGACCCACGCGGGACTCAGGGAATCCGCCAGCAGAAAGCCCACCCCTGCGCCCACTGCCGTGATCACCAGCAGGGAAAACCAGAGCAGGAAGACCGTACTTTTCCTGAATCCCTGCATACACATATTGGCGGAACTGGCCAGCGCTTCAGGAAAGTTGGACAGGAACAGGCCGGCAATCAAGGTGTAGGGCACAACATCGACAAAGCCCAGCGTGGAAAGCTGTGACAGCTTGGCCTGCAACAGCACAAGAAGCCCTGCGCCGATCACGAAACTCTCCGGTATCCCGTCCAGGAGTATGCCCAGCCAGATAGCGAGTGGGGCCCCCTTGTGTTGTTCCCGGGCTCTGCGCCACTCGAGTTCGTCGGGGAGCTGGGCACCGATCCTGAGTGCTTGCCGCGACTTTTCCAGCCAGTCCAGCGCCTCGGCATCGCGTTGGGCAATAAGCTTTGCCAGAAGCTGAACACGCTCGTCGCTCAACTCGCGGATAGCCCTGGCAAAAGCCCCGGAGAGCTCACTGAGGCGCCGGAAATCAGACTTCGACAGCGTGTAGCCCCTGATCTCCGACTCCGCCTTGCCCGTGGCCAGGTGCGGGCGATCGGTAAGTAGCGGAATCACACCGAGCACGCTCCCGGCCGCGAAGCGTTCCCGCAGTCCGTCCCGCGTGTGCGCTTGCACACTTCCCTCGACTACAAACACCAACTGGTTGGCCGGCTCACCCTCAGCCGCGATGATCTCACCGGCCTCGTACTGCACGGGCTGGATCATACCCACCAGCGCGTTGATGTGTTCCGGCGGCAGGTCCCGCAACAGCGGGAACGTCGCCAGGTCATCCAGCATCATCAGTTCCCGGTCACGTTTCCTGGCCGTAAGGTAGCTGATGGTGCTGGAGGTTTTGCGCAGAAAGCCGCCGCGGCTGTTGACCAGCGCATCCAGCGCTGTAAACAGGACACCACCGGCCGCGGCTCCCACCACCAGTGCCAGGAAATTGTGGAGCGGGTTCCCGTGATGGGATGCCCCGTTTGAATCGTCTAGGGCAAACAGAGTCGGCGCCACCAGCTCTACTGACAGGGCAGCGATCAGCGCGCCCGCACCGAAGGCCGCCAGCGACGAGACGATGGATGGCCTGGGATTGGCCTGGATACCGACCAGAGAGCCGAGCGGAAGTGACACCGCGCTGGCCGCGCCCAGGGCGACCGCCCAGAGCAGGTATTCGAGCGTGAAATACTGCATATCAATTACCGCCCGCCGGCCCAGGGACCTTCCCCCCCGTCGCGACCATACCCGGCGGGAATAAGTTCAGCCTGGAGCCCATGACCCGGCTCCCCCGCGGCCCGTTCATACCGCAGCCTCGCTCCCTTCGTTACCGGGCGCCCACCGTGCGAACAGGCGTGCCGCTACCATCGCCACGACCAGCGCCAGGGGAACCACCAGCACAATCATGACGAACAGCCCCGGGGGTGGGTCCGGGATGCCGAAAAAGGCAGCGAACACGGCGGCGATATTGCGCGTGCACATGCCCAGGGCCATACCGCTGCGTTGCCTCTGTTTCAGGCCAAAACCGACCCGATAGGAAAGCGCCGTGATTACAGCGAAAAACAGGACCTGCGCACCGGGAGCAAAGCTGCCCACCGCGCTGAGCATCTCGTCGCCGAACAGCACCAGGGTCATTACCAGGCAGATAAACAGAAAGATGCTGCCGATCTTCTTGACTAATGGGAAGAGCCGGTCCGCCACCGACGCGGCGACTGCCCGGATGAGAACGCCGATAACCAGCGGCAGCAACACCATGAGGAGCATTGGTTTCGCCAGGGCAGGAACACTGACCGCAACCCCCTTGACCAGCAGCGGCGCCAACAGGGGCAGGAGCACCACCGTCGCCACAGTGGTAAGCAGCATGAAGGACGCCGCGAAGGGCATATCCCCCCGGGCCCGCCTGACCATCATGGGGAAGAAGGGAGCGGTGGGCGCCAGGCTGATGAGCATAAGCCCGGCTGCATAGGCAGGCTGCAGCGGGACGACAGCCGTTATCAACAGGGCGATCGCCGGCCCGACCACCCAGCCCCACAGCAGGGTGAGCAATACGAGGCGAGGATTGCGGAGATTCCTGACCGCATCCCGGAACTCCAGTTCGAGGCCCATGGCCCCCAGGTTGGCCACGGTGAAAACCACTACCACCAGGTTGTAGGCTTGATCGATACTCATCCGGTCTTCCCCTGCACTCTATTGCTACCCGGCCCGAGGTCCGCGGCGCCGACGTACGATAACCGCCCGTCACCCGTCCACGAAAAACGCGGCGTGGCTCCGCGACAGCATGCCGCCGGCCACGACGAACGCCCGGAATCCCGCCTGCGACAGCATCCGGGTCGCGTAGTAGGCTCGCTGACCGGAACGGCAGATCACGTGGATGTCACGGTGGCGGGGCAAATCGTCGAGCCGCTCCCGGAGTTGCCGCAGGGGGATGTTGATCGAACCGTCGACCTGCTCCACCGCGCGTTCGAAGGGCTCGCGCACATCCAACAAGACTCCTTCTCCTCCGATATCCGTCCAGTGAGAGAGGGGCATATCGCCACCAAGCACGTCCGCCGCCACCATACCGGCGAAGTTGACCGGGTCCTTGGCGCTGCCGAACTGTGGCGCATAGCACAGCTCGGCCTCTTCCAGGTCGTAGATGGTCGCCTTCATCTGGATCAGGGTGGCCAGGGCGCTGATGCGCTTGTCCACACCGTCCAGGCCCAGCGCCTGTGCTCCCAGCAGGCGCCCGTCCGATTTTCGGAACAGCACCTTCATGGCGATCGGTTTGGCCCCCGGGTAGTAGCCCGCATGGGAGTTGGGGTAAAGGTAGATCTTTTCATAGTCGGCATCGCCGAGCCGCTGCAGGGTCTTTTCACTGGCCCCGGTCCATGCCGCGGTGCCGCCGAACAGTCCGATAATGGCGGTGCCCTGGGTACCGCGGTAGCGCGAGTCGCGGCCGGCGATCACGTCCGCCGCGATGCGTCCCTGCCGGTTGGCGGGCCCCGCCAGAGCGATCAGGCTCCACTCGCCGGTGACGAAATCCCTTACCTCCACAGCGTCGCCCACAGCGAATACGTCCGGTTTGCTAGTGCGCATCTGCTCGTCCACCCGGATGCCGCCGCGCTCGCCGATCTCAAGCCCCGCCCCCTTCGCCAGTGTGGTGTCGGGCCGCACCCCGAGGCCGAGAATGACGATGTCCGCGATGTAGGACTCGCCTCCCTGGGTGAGCACCTCAATGGCCCCGGATTCCTGCTGCCGGAACTCGGCCACGCCATCCTCCAGTGCGAAACGGACCCCGCGCTGTTCCAGGAAGCTCTCCACGATGCGGGCCATCTCTTTATCCATAGGGCCAAGCACCTGGTCGGCCATCTCGATCAGGGTCACCTCGAAACCGCGGTGGGCCAGGTTCTCCGCCGTCTCCAGGCCGATGAAACCGCCGCCGACCACGACCGCGCGGGTTTTCGGGCGCACGGTCTGGAATCCCGAGTAGCGGTCCATCCCGGTCAGGAAGGGGGTACCCTGCTCCAGCCACTCCCGTATCCGGCGGGCATCCGGTACTGTCCTCACCTCGAAAATACCGGGGAGATCGATGCCGGGAAGCGGCGGCTTGACGGAAGGCGCCCCCGGCGACAGGACCAGCTTGTCGTAGGGCTCAGTGGTGACATCCCCGGTCTCCAGGTTTTTCAGATCCACGGTCTTGCGCTCAGCGTCGATTGCCACCGCCTCGCAGCGGATTCGCGCGTCAATACCGAAGTTCCTGCGGAACAGTTCGGCAGTTGCCACCAGCAGTGACGATTCATCAGGTATGACATCACCGATGTGGTAGGGCAGACCGCAGTTCGCGTAGGACATGTAGGGGCCGCGCTCCACCAGAATAATCTTCGCCTCCTCGTCCAGGCGCCGCAGGCGCGCAGCGCAGGAGGCGCCTCCGGCGACGCCCCCGACAATGATCACTCTCATAGTTCACTCTCTCCCTGTTCAGGTGAAACCGTCTTCTCCGGTGGGGCCTCGCCCCGCTCCTGACGCCAGGCAGCCACCGCGTGGCGGTTGGTGGGATACATCCGGTCGCGACCGATCTGCTGGTCAAAACCGTAGTGTTCCAGCAGCTCCTGCAACGTGCGGCTGGCTCGGCTGACAGCAAACACGATTTTTTTGTCGGCCAGCAACCGCATGGCCTCGTGGAAACTCTCGGCACCGGTGGTGTCCATGTCGGTCACGGCCTGAGCGTCCAGTACCAGGCACTTCAGCGTTGCTGTATTCCTCTCAACCAGCGACTCTATATCGCCGGCAAACATACCGGCATTGGCGAAATAGAGTGGACTGCCGAAGCGGTAGATCAGCAGTTCCGAACCGGGCTCCACCTCTTCCGGAGCAATTGGAATGAAATAACTCCCGTCCGCCGCCTCCTGCATCAGCCAGGTGCCGGGTTTCGAGGCGCGCCGCACCACGTCGATGGCCGACAACAGGAAAGCGATGATCACCGCCTGCAGCGGCCCGAGCACCAGCACGCTCAGCAGACAGGTGATCGCTATCCAGAAATCGGAGCGGCGCATCCACCAGAGCACTTTCAGCTCATGCACCTCGATCAGAGACAGCACCGCGCTGGCCACAATACCGGCCAGGGCGGCATTGGGCAGGTAGGCAAGCATATCCGTGAAGAACAGCATGACCAGGGCGATGGTCACCGCCGCCACAAGGCTGGGCAGCTGACTCCCTGAACCGGAGGCCTCCATCGACGCGCTGCGAGAGGGGCTGTTGCCCATCAACAGGGAGCCGGAGAAGGCTGCTGCGGTGTTGGCGACTCCGAAGGCGAAAAACATCTGGTTGCCGTCCGCCTTGTAGTGATATTTGCTGGCATAACTGCGGATCAGCAGCAGTCCTTCACACATGAGGATGGCCACCACCGCGAAAGCGCCGGGCACCAGCTCCAGATAGTCTGCCGGCGCCAGTGCGGGTACTGTGAGGGTAGGCAGGCCGGATGGGATCTCCCCCAGCACGCTCACGCCCTTCTCATCCAGGCCGAGTACCGTGACGAGGGTGGTCAACAGAACCAGAGCCACGAGTGCACCGGGTATTCTCGGCAGGTAGCGTTTCATCAGGCGGACGATGACGAAAGCGCCCGCCCCGATGGCCAACGAGTAGAGATTGGCGTGCGGAATCGACTCCACCATGGCCACAATCTCGACGAAGAATCCCTTGGTCTGCAGCGAACCGGCCACGGCCTCCTGGACCTGCAGCGCGACGGCTTCAGCCGGTGACTCGAAGCCGTGGTGCGGGGCGGCGAGGATCTTGCGAACCTGGTTGGTCAGGACCTCGATGCCGAGGCCGGAGATGAAGCCCGCCATCACCGCCCGCGACAGGAAATTGGCGAGAAAGGCCAGCCGAAAGAACCAGAACACGAAGAACAGCAGGCCCACCAACAGCGCCATCGCCAGACCATACTGCAGTATCAGCGCATCCCCGGGCGCGGCAAATCCCAGCAGAGCGGCACCGACCAGTGCGGCGATGGAGGCATCGGGACTGCCCACCACGTGGCGCGAAGAGGTCAGTAGGGCAAAGATAGCCAGAGGTATTATCGCAGAGTAAAGACCCGCCACGGGTGGCAGCCCCGCTACCTGCGAGTACCCGATATTGAGGGGGATGATCAGCGCAGCCAGGGTGACGCCCGCCGAAATCTCGCGCGGGAGATCAGACGGCTTGACGCCTCTCAATCCCGATAACGGGACAGGCCACTGGATTCTATGGATAGGCGGCAATTAACCAGTCCTACACATTAGGGTTTACCACAGTCAACAAACTCAGTGATCAGATCGTATGGGCACAATTTAGGGGCTCCGAAATCAATGTGTAACCCGTAAATTTCCTGTGCCCTTGCCGGATATTTCCGGTAAGGTACGGACGCTCGCCGGCCCAACGGGCAGGCCAGTGCGTCGCAGCCGGATCACGGGCCCGTCCATGACATCGAAAATAACCACCACCTTACCCCTCCTACTGCTGCTCCTGTTGTCAGTGCACGCCGCCTGGCCGGGTGAATCCACTGCGCGACATATTCTTATCGTGAACAGTTACGACAGCCACAGTTCGCCCTATGTCCGACCGTCACAGGTATTCAGGAAGACCTTGCAGGATAGCTTTGCTGATCCCATCTCTTTTCGTGAATTCAACCTCGAGACCAATTGGGGCCGGGAAGCACAGGATCAAACGTTTTTGATCCAGGTATTGGAGGATCTCTTCCTGGATCCCGCCCCGGATCTCGTCGTGGCGATCGGCCCGCCGGCAGTGGCGTTCTGGGTCCAGCATCGTGACCGTCTCTCTCAGCGCGCACCACTCATTGCCACTGCAGGGGAAGAGAGGTTCAGCCGCGCCCAGCTTGGTCCGGGGGACGCGGCCGTCGTCACGCCCGTACCGTTTGCCGATTTCATCGACGACATCCTGTTGCTGGCCCCCGGGACATCGCATATCGTGATGGTTTTCGGCCACTCACAGTACGAGCGAAATCTCGCGCGGATCGCTGAGGAGCAGTTGCATGACCATGCGAGCCGCATCGATTTCGAGTACACCTATGACATGACACTGGAGGAGATCGAAACGCTGCTTTCACGGCTCGGGAGGAGTTCAGCCGTGTTCTATGGGGTGTTCAACTACGACGCAGCCGGATTTACCATGGGGTATGGTTCAGGCCTTGGCTATGTGCGCGCGGCGAGCAAGGCGCCAGTGTTTGGCTTCCTCGACGAGCAGATGGGCAATGGAATCGTCGGGGGGCGGTTGCTTGATCTGGAAGGTCTCGGAAAGCGCATGGCGGAGGCGGCCGCGCTGATATTGGAGGATCGGGCGGGCGAACTGGGCTGGCAGCGCGTGGATCGCACGGCCCCTATCTATGACTGGCGGGAACTTCGGACCTGGGAAATTCCGACTGATATCCTACCGGCGGGAAGCCAGGTCCGCTTCCGACCGACCTCTCCCCTGGAACAATACTTGCCGTGGGTTCTAGTGGGCGCTTCGATTCTGGCGGTGCAAAGCCTGTTGATAGCCTACATGCTGATCGAGCGCCGGCGCCGGCGCCGGCTCGAGCAGGTACAGGCCAACCTTAGTGGCAGGCTGATTACGGCCCACGAGGACGAGCGCCGGCGCATCGCCAGGGAATTGCACGACGACGTCTCACAGCGCCTCGCGCGCCTGTCGATGGACGCCGTGACCCTGCGCTCCCGAGGGGAGAGCGACGACCTGTCCGACGAACTGGCCAGCCTGCAGTCAGGAATCGCAGGCGTCAGCAAGGACCTGCACGACATGTCCTACCGCCTGCATCCTTCGCTGCTGGACGACCTGGGAGTCAGTGCCGCCCTGCGCGAGGAGTGCCGGCAGTTTGACAAGCATGCAGGTGCGAGAATAGTCGAGCGCATCGAAGACGTGACAGAACCCGTTCCGAAGGATACGGCGCTCTGTATCTACCGGGTTGGGCAGGAAGCTCTGCGCAATGCCGTGCGTCACGCTGAGTCTGAGCATATCGAAGTGGCGTTGAGGAAGGAAGGTGAGATGCTCGTTCTGACGGTCGAGGACGACGGTTGTGGGTTCAGCTATTCAGCGTCGGAACAGGGAACGGGGCTGGGTATCTCCAGCATGACGGAGCGCGCGAGGCAACTCGACGGCGTTTTTTCCATCAACAGCAGCCCCGGCAAAGGCACACGAGTGACACTGGAACTGCCCCTGAAAGAGGCCGGATCATGAAGAAACTAAGGGTAATGCTGGCAGATGACCACCGCATCGTGGCCGAGGGTCTGCAGCGACTGCTTGAGCCTGAATTCGAACTGATCGGTATCGTGGAGGACGGCCGGGCCTTAATCGATTCCGCGGCAGACCTGAAGCCGGACGTCATCGTGGCAGACATCAGCATGCCAGAAATCAATGGGATCGATGCGTTGGAAGAACTCAAGCGGATCGATCCGAACGTAAAGGTGGTATTCCTGACCATGCATCGCAAGGTGGCTTATGCAAAGCGTGCCCTGGACGCAGGAGCCCTGGGATACGTGCTCAAGCACTCGGCGCCCGATGAACTGGTGCTCGCCGTGCGCGCTGCGGCTGCCGGACGCACCTTCGTGACCTCGGAGCTGACAGATGAGCTGATCCGGATGCTGCAATCCAGCAAGTCGGGTGCACCTGAGCCCATTGAGCAGTTGACACTGCGACAGCGTGAGATCCTCCGCCTGCTGCTGGATGGTCACTCCGCAAAGTCCATTGCCAATCGGCTGGATATCTCCCCTAGAACGGTCGAGTCCCATAAATACAGCATGATGGAAACGTTGGGCGTGTCGACCACTGCGGAGCTGATCCGCTTCGCCTTCCAGAGCGGGTTCGCAGACATCTGACATACTCATGCGCGACACTGCCCGGAAATTTAATTCTCTCCACCGGTAAATTTTCGGATTTAAGACGCAGGTCCAAAAAGGTCTACTAGCCCGATAGCAGATGTGTTCTCTCGAACTGTATGGGAGCTGTCGTGGTATCAGTTTCTTTTCGATGATCGATCTCCTTACCGGAAAAAGTACCTGTGCCCTGCTGGCAGATCGCCATACGGTATTTGTCGAAGGCATTCGGAACCTGCTGAAGACAGAGTTCGAAATTGTCTTCGTGGTCAATGACACACGTTCGCTGTTGGAGGGTGCGATGCGCCTGGATCCGGCCGTCATCGTGGTCGATCTGTCACTATCCGATACCGGACCTATCGAACTTATCAGTGACGTGCGCTCCATCGCCCCAGGGACGAGGCTGGTTGTACTGACGATACACGATCAGTGCGATACGGCGCGATCAGTCCTGGCCGCAGGAGCCAGCGCGGTAGTCCTGAAGCGCAGCGTTGCGCAGGATCTGATGGAAGCCGTGGACGCAGTATCTCGCGGTGAAAATTACCTGTCAGCCGAAATCGGCCAGTGACGAAATTCGAAGAGGTCCAGAAGCAACAGGCCTCCGACGCGCAGCAAGCCCACGCGGCGCATGAGCAGGCGATGGAGCAGACCCAGGCTCAGTCGCACCGGGCGGCACAGCTGAGCGGTGCCCAACCTACTAATTTCAAGAACGCTTTCAATGCCTGCATCGAGGCGAAAAACTACAAAACCAAAGTCTGACAGTGCAGCGCCCGGTCCCCAGCCATAAGGAAGAGGCTCGGGCTATCTTACCCGGTACTGCTGCGCTACCAGGGTTTCCGCGTCCACCCAGGCATCACCGGCGATGAGTCGGCGATAGCCGAACTCGAACAGCGCTGACATATACGCGGGGTCGAAGGCCTCCTCGGGCTCTATGGCCACCGCGTCCTTGGGTATCCAGGTGAATTGCACGCTGACGCCATCACGTTTGGCCAGGGTGTAAATGCGGTAGGCGTCGCCGATACCCTGGGTTCGAATCATGGAAGCGACCGTCTTGGCCATGATGGGTACCAGGGTGGGCTCGACCGTTTCGAACTCCGGATCTCGATAGGCATTGCGAATCACGTAGGCTGTGGGAGCGCCCTTTACCCCGAGAGCACGCGTCATCTCATCCCACTCTATCTCAGGCGGGTAGAGAAACATCTGGGACGAGAGGCCACCATCCACGTGCATTTCGTCATAGACCTGCCCGTCTGGACCCTGAACCCGGATATACACGGGGGGAAACACGCCGGGAATGGAGGCGGAAGCTCGCAGGATATCCCGGATCAGTCGCGGCGCGTCGGGGTGGCCCGAGTCGGCAATACGGCCCAGGTTCCAGTAGACGGGGCGACTCGCATCCAGATTAGTAGTGCCGACAAACAATCTCCGGCCACTGCGATGTTCGGCGGCGATCTTCTCGATCACTTCCTCGTCTATATAGCGCTCCAGCATCTCGATTAGGGGTTTCACATCCGTCACGGAATCAGTAGCAAACAAACTGAATATATTGCGCAGCTCCAGTATCCCGGAGGTATCCAGTGTGGTGTAGACCTGCTTCAATTCATCGTCGTATTCACTGCCCAGGAACGCAAACGGGGCGGTCAATGCCCCGGTGCTGATGCCCGTCACCAGGGCGAACTCCGGGCGGGTGCCCTGACTGCTCCAACCCACTAGTAATCCTGCACCATAAGCCCCGTTAGCCCCACCACCCGAGATGGCGAGGTAGTGGTGCTCCCGGTTGCTGATCCCGGGGTATTCACTGGCGGCCACATTCCGGTCAGCCCTGGTAAATTTTGCCCACTCGACCGGGGGGGCTTCGTCACCCCACCATCGCAGGTCGTCCCTGCCAAGCACCGTGGCCTGACCGTAAATCTGTTCCGGTATGGGATTGCGGCTGGTGCCGGCGCAACCCGCTACCACTAGAGCGGTGAGCAGGAAGATGTAACGTATATTTTTGCCTCGCTGCGAAGTCACTGATTTTCTTTCCAGGATGATTGACTGCCCGTCCATTAGTCCACCACGTATTAAAAAACCAGTCGA
>JAHEEV010000200.1 GCA_024640505.1 Halieaceae bacterium | reverse complement strand
GCGACGAAAGTATCGGCGCCGGCGCGGGCGATATCCGCGATGTTGGCGGGAGTGACGCCCCCGTCGATCTCCAGGCGGATGTCGTGGCCCGAGGCATCGATCATGGCGCGGGCCTCGCGCAGTTTGTCCAGCGTGGCGGGGATGAAGGACTGGCCGCCGAAGCCCGGGTTGACGGACATGAGGAGAACCATGTCCACTTTGTCCAGCACGTACCTCAGGGCATCCAGGCCCAGGTGGGGATTGAAGACCAGCCCGGATTTGCAGCCCGCATCGCGGATCATCTGCAGGGAGCGGTCCACGTGGGTGGAGGCATCCGGGTGGAAGGTAATGTAGCTGGCACCGGCCTCGGCGAAATCGCCGATGAGGCTGTCCACGGGGCTGACCATGAGGTGCACATCGATATCGGCTGTGACCCCGTGTTTGCGCAGAGCCTTGCACACCATGGGCCCGATGGTGAGATTGGGCACGTAGTGGTTGTCCATGACGTCGAAATGCACGATGTCGGCGCCGGCGGCGAGCACCGCATCCACCTCCTCCCCCAGACGGGCAAAATCGGCTGAGAGAATGGAGGGGGCTATCAGGTAATCGCGCATCGCGGAGGCTCCGGGCCTGTAAAAGGCGCCATTTTATCGCTTATCGGGATGAACGCACAGCGGCATCCAGCGCCGCCAGCCGTTCCGGTGTGCCCACGTCCTCCCACTGTCCCGGGTGATACTCCCCACCCAGCCGGCCCTCGCGTATGGCCTCGTCCAGCAGGGGCCGCAGGCGCAGTTTGCCGGGCTGCATGCCGCTGAAGAAGCCGCGACTGAAGACGCCCACACCGGCATAGGTCAACCCTGTGGCATCACTGCCCAGGGCCTGCACGGAGCCGTCTGCGGCGAGCAGGAAATCCCCCCGGGGGTGCTGCGGGGGGCTGTCCACCATCACCAGGTGGGCGTGGGCCGGTGACTGCAGCGGGTAGTCGAACAGCCTGCCGAAGTCGTAGTCGATCCAGATGTCCCCGTTCACCACCAGGAAAGGTGCCTCACCCAGCAGCGGCAGGGCGCGATGAATGCCGCCGGCGGTCTCCAGTGGCTCTTCCTCCTCGGAGTAGGTGATGTCCAGGTCCCAGCGGCTGCCATCGCCGCAGAAGGCGGTCATCTGCTCCGCCAGGTGGGATACGTTGATCACGACTTCGCGAAAGCCGGCAGCCGCCAGTCGCCGGAGGTGATGCTCGATGAGGGGCAACCCGCCCACCTGCAGCAGGGGTTTGGGCGTGTGATCGGTGAGGGGTCGCATCCGCTCACCCAGACCTGCCGCCAGAATCATGACCTTCAAGATGCCCCACTCCATGGCTGCGCCGCGACCAGTGGGCCCAGCTCATCGTCGAACCAATCCCCGAAGTCCGCAAATACCCGGTGCTCGCGGGCATACGCCTGGACCACCTCCCGCACGTAATCCAGCACCTGCGGAAGGTCATCGAGATAACCGGGCTTGCCGTCCCGCAGGTGGAGCCGGGCGAAGGTACCGAGCACCTTGAGATGGCGCTGCAGGCCCATCCAGTCGAACCAGCGCAGAAAGTGCGCGTCATCTACTTGCCGCAACAACCCCTCCCCCACCAGGTCGTCCCGGTGGGACAGGGCCCAGTTGCGCACCTGCGAAGCGGGCCAACGGATGTAACAGTCCCTCAGCAGGGAGACCAGGTCGTAAGTCACCGGACCCACGACCGCATCCTGGAAATCAATCACCGCCAGCCCTCCCTTCGGCTGCGGCATCAGGTTGCGGCTGTGAAAGTCCCGGTGCACCAGAACCCGCGGCTGCTCCAGAGCGGAGTCGATCAGCACCCGGAACAGGCCGTCGACCAGCTGCTGCTCCGAATCATCCAGCGGACGGGCCAGCAGCCCGGTGACGAACCAGGTGGGAAACCGGCCCAGCTCCTCGGCCAGCAGCACATCGTCATAGGCGGGCAGATCGACCTCCGGGGTGTCGAGTCCAGCCAGCTGCCGGAGAATCGAGCAGGCCTGCCGGTACTGCCCCTCCACCGTGTCGGTCCGCAACTCGGGCAGCAACAGTCGGTCCCCCAGGTCTTCCAGCAGCAGATAGCCGCGCCCGAGATCCGCACCGAACAATGCCGGCACCCGCACACCGGCGCCAGCCAGCAGGTCGCGAACCGAGAGGAATGCCGTGTTGTTCTCCGTGGCCGGCGGAGCCTCCACCACGATGTAACTGGCTGCCGGCAGCGTGAGCCGGAAGTACCGGCGGTTGCTCGCATCACCGGCCACGACCGACAACACCGGCTCCGCCGCGGCGGCACGATCACCCAGGCATGCGATTGCCCAGGGCAGCAGATCGTCAGGTACAGGGCGCGGTGACACGCAGTTCCTCCCGGGTCAATTTTTCCAGACAAGGGCGGGGGGATGCTTTAGAATCCGCGTTTATTCCGCGAACGACCATTCAGACATCGATGAGCCCTGACTTAGCGAGACATACCGGACGCCTGCAGTCACTGCCGGCACGGTTGGCTGCTGCGGTCTGTGCCGCGTTGCTGTCCCTGTCTTCGCCGGCACAGGATACCAAGGCAGGCGACTGTACCGCCAATGAAAAAGACCCTTCCGAGGAATGCGCGCCTGCCACCGAGGCTATAATGCCCCATCCCCTTGATTGGGCCGCTACCGGGGACGTACCGCCGGAGCTGCGGGACGAGAGCTGTCTCAATTGCGGCGGGCGCTACATGGACCCGCTGGCCGGCGCGGATCACAGCCAGGATCTGGAGCGAGCCGATATCGAGGCCACCGCTCAACGTACCGAAGTGCGCGAGAACACCGTTACGCTCTCAGGAGGCGTCGAGGCGACGCAGGGCTACCGCCGCTTGCAGGCAGACAGTGCGATTCTCCAGCGGGCGGAGCGCACCGGGATACTCACCGGAGATGTCAGCATTCGCGAGCCCGGCCTCCTGCTGCGTGGCGAGCGGGCCGAGGTATCTGCCCGCACGGGGGAGGCGAGCCTCACGCAGAGCGATTTCGTGCTCCATGAAGAGCATCTGCGCGGCACGGCCAGCCTGCTGGAACGCGACAGCGACGGCGTCATTCATATCCATGACGGCATTCTCAGTTTCTGCGCGCCCGACCAGAACGACTGGGCCATTCGTGCGAACGAGCTGGAACTGGACATCATCGAGGGCCTTGGCACCGCGCGGGGAGCGCGCATCGATCTCGGCGGCGTACCGGTCTTCTACTCGCCGTGGCTGCAGTTTCCGATAGACGACAGACGCCGTACCGGCTTCCTGTGGCCGGACATCGGCAGCGATTCACGCGGCGGCCTGGATATTGCCGTCCCCGTCTATTTCAACATCCGCCCCGACTGGGACGCCCTCTACGCCCCGCGCTACATCCAGGAACGGGGTATCAATCACGAGGCGCAGCTGCGCCACCTGAACCGCTACCTGGGCCGATGGGAGGTCGGGGGCGCCTGGATGAGCGACGACGAGCGCTACAAGGACGACTACCCGCTGGAGAGCAACCACGATCGCTGGCTGGCCACGGTCCGCCAGAAGGGCCTGTTCAACCAGCGCTGGCGTTCCCGGATCGACTACAATCAGGTCAGCGATGCCAATTACATGAAGGACCTGGAGAGCAACAGTATCGACTCCAAGCGCCGCACGGCGCTGTTGCAGTTGGCCTCCCTGGATTACCTGGGAGACCGATGGCTGCTCGAGGCGGAAGTGCAGCAGTTTCAGTCCCTGGCCGACGACCTGAACGACGACTACAAGAAACGACCACAATTGTCCGCCCGTTACCGGGCGGACGGGGAACCGTTCGGGATCGATCCCATCCTCGTGGCCCAATACTCCAACTTCGATTCGGATGACAACCGGGTAACCGGCCAGCGCCTGTATACCGAGGCCGGGGCAACCTACCCGATGCGCTGGACCTATGGCTTTATCTCACCCACTGCGAAATACCGCCAGCTCAACTACGAACTGGATGAACACCCCGATTTCGACGACAGCGAGCCGTCGGCCGGCGTCGGCCTGTTCAGCATCGACGGCGGCCTGTTCTTCGATCGCCAGACCCGCATCGCCGGCAACGGCCTGCTGCAGACCCTGGAGCCGCGGATTTACTACCTTTACAGCGGATTCGAGGACCAGCAGGGGCAGCCCGATTTCGACAGCGCGGAGCTGACCTTCAGCTACAACCAGCTGTTCCGCGAAACACGCTTCTCGGGCCACGACCGCCTGGACGATGCCAACCAGCTGTCCCTGGGGCTGACCACCCGGCTTATCAACGACGAGACCGGCCGGGAGCAGTTCAGCGCCACCATCGGCCAGATCCTGTATTTCGAGGACTACGAGGTGCGTCTCAATCCCGATGATCCGGTCCTCGACAACAGCCGCTCGGAATTCGCCGGTGAGGTCACGTTCAACCCCAACGATCGTTTCGGCCTCCGCGGCAGCATGATCTGGGATCCGACCGCCAACCAGATGAATTCCAGTAATATACAGGCCACTTATGCCTGGGATAACGAAAAAATCGTGAGCCTCGGCTACAGCTTCCGCCGGCCGCTCACGGCCGCGGTCGAACAACCGTCGGTAGAACAGGCGCAC
>JAHEEV010000074.1 GCA_024640505.1 Halieaceae bacterium | reverse complement strand
ATCATCCTGCCGGAGCAGTACGATGGTCTTGCATTCGGCTTTACCGGACTGGGAGTGGTACTGGAGGAGACCGGTCGCACGCTGACTGCATCCCCCCTGTATGCATCGGCGGCCGTGGGCGCGTCGGCCATTCTCCTCGGGGGCAGCGACCGGCAGAAAGAAGCGCTGTTGCCGGAGATCGCCGCGGGCCGGCTGACCCTCGCACTGGCGCTCGAGGAATCACACCATCACCGCCCCACCCGCATTACCACGCGGGCGGAGAGACAGGGCGATGGTTTCGTGATTAACGGGGAGAAAACCTTCGTCCTCGATGGACACAGTGCCGACCAGCTGATTGTCGTCGCCCGCACCGCCGGCGATGACGCGGCGCAGGAGGGTATCACCCTCTTCCTTGTCGAGCGGGAGGCCAGCGGCATCCTGTCCCGGCGCACCGTGATGGCCGACAGCCGGAACGCCGCGAATATTAAACTGGAAGACGTTGCCGTCGCTGCGGACAGCATCCTCGGCGAGGTCGACAAGGGTTGGGAGGTGCTGGAGCCGGTGCTGGACCGGGGCCGCGTTGCCCTGGCCGCGGAGATGCTGGGCTGCGCCCTGGAAGCTTTCGAGCGCACACTGGAATACCTGAAGGAACGCGAGCAATTCGGTGCGCCGATCGGCAGTTTCCAGGCGCTGCAGCACCGCGCTGCCATAATGCAGGCTGAGATCGAACTGTGTCGTTCGGTGGTGTTGCAGGCACTCGGAGCAGTGGACGAAACGCCCGAGCAACTTCCACTCCTCGCCAGCCTGGCCAAGGCCAGGCTGAATGAGCTGGTAAAACTGGTCACCAATGAAGCCGTACAGATGCATGGCGGGATAGGCGTCACCGATGAACTGGAGATCGGTTTCTTCCTGAAACGTGCCCGGGTGGCGATGCAGATTTTCGGGGATACCGGGTTTCACAAAGACCGCTACGCTACGCTGTGTGGTTACTAGGGCCTGTGCACACCAGTCCAGCTGCCCCAGCAACAGCGGAAAAAGCGCGAACCGGGTGGTTCGGCATACCGACAAGAGGAGAGAGTGATGGAAACCAGTGACATGGTGGCGATGGTCAACCGGTACGTGGAGGCTTTTGAAAAATCTGATCTCGGGATAATCCGGGAGATGTACTCCACCGATGCCCGGGTGGAGGACCCGGTTGGCAGCGAGGTAAAGGATGGCATCGAGGCAGTCTGCGAATTCTATGAAGGGGCGCTCAACAGCGGCGCAAAACTGGAACTCACGGGTGCACCACGGTGCGCCGGCAACTCGGTCGCCTTCCCTTTCCGCGTCGTGATGCCGGGCATGACCGTTGAGATCATCGACGTCTTCGAATTCAATCACGAGGGCAAGGTCAATAACATGCGGGCCTACTGGGGCCCGGACAACATGTCACAGTAAACAGGGCGCAGGAGCACCAGCACATGGAAATCAACGGGATCGCCCACACTTTCCTGACCTCCGGCGATTTTCCCCGGGCAAAAGCCTTCTACAGTGAACTGCTGCCCTTTCTGGGCCTGACCCCGGTGCTCGACACCGATGACACCTATTACTGTGTCGGCGGCAGGACCGCACTGGGCATCCGCGCCAGCGCCAGGCAGGCGGAGGACAATCGCTTCGACCAGGACGCGAGCGGACTGCACCACCTCTGTTTCCGGCTGCGCGAGCGGGAGGATGTGGACCGGCTGCACGATTTCCTGGCGTCGATCGGCGCCCACATCGTGCATGAACCCCGGGAAGACGGATGGGCGCCCGGTTACTATTCGGTGCTGTTCGAGGATCCCGACGGTATCCGGCTGGAAGCCAATTTCGTACCCGGCAAGGGATTGCTGGCCTGACGCTATCGCCCCTCCCGGATCGCTGGGGTATACTCCCGCGCCGGAGATTTGCTCATGATGATTGAAAACATACCGTTTGGCATACCCCTGATCGGCGGCCTGCTGATCGGCTTCTCGTCGGTGCTGCTGCTGCTCCTGCTGGGACGGCTGGCAGGCATCAGCGGCATTGTCTGGGGCGCCGTTTCGGCACAGCCCGACAATGCCTGGCGCTGGACCTTCATCGTCGGTCTCGTTGCGGGACCCTGGCTGTTTCACACTCTGTCGGCCACACCCTACCCGGCTCCGAGTCCGCTGGAGTGGTGGCACGCCGCGATCGGCGGCCTACTGGTGGGCTTCGGGACCAACCTGGGCTCCGGCTGCACCAGCGGCCATGGGGTCTGCGGTATCGGTCGGCTGTCACCGCGCGGCTTTGTCGCTACGCTGACCTTCATGGCAACCGGATTCATCACGGTTTACGTCATCCGTCACGTGATCGGAGGGCTGTGAGATGAAAGCATTGATCGGCCTGCTGTGCGGCATGATTTTCGGGACCGGCCTGGCGGTGTCGGGCATGACAGATACCGCCAAGGTGCTTGGCTTTCTCGACCTCCTCGGCGACTGGGTGCCCGACCTGGCCTTTGTCATGGGCGGTGCAGTACTGGTGACCCTGGTATCATTCCCCCTGATCCTGAAACGCACGGGCCCCGTGCTCGGCAGGAAGTTTTTCCTGCCCGCCAGCAGCGTACTGGACGGCAAGCTGCTCGGCGGAGCCGCCATCTTCGGCATTGGCTGGGGCGTCTACGGCTACTGTCCCGGGCCGGCACTCTCTGCCAGCGTCTACCTCGATGAAAAGACCTTTGTCTTCATCGGCGCTATGCTGCTGGGCATGGCCATCGCCAGCCGGGTGGGACGGGCCCTCTAGGCCTGCAGTGAATGATTGGCGCGACCGCGCGGGTCCATTGCTGAGGGCGTATCCAGGCGACAGAGCGTACCACCGGGGCCGACGCCGGCTCCGGGCCGGCAATGTTATGCTGGGCGCCAGGAACAACGGCCCCGGCAGGGACGGATCATGACATGACCAGGAAAAGGCTTCTTTGGCCCGCCATGGCTTTGTTCGGCCTGGCGGTCGCCCTTATCCAGTTCGTTCCCTCGCCCCCCCTCGCCGTTCCCGCACAGCTTCCACCCGCGGAGCGTGAGGTGCACCGGCTGCTGAACTTCGAAGGCATCCACAATTTTCGCGACCTGGGGGGCTACGAGACCCGCGACGGTCGCCAGGTGCGCTGGGGCAGTCTCTACCGCTCCGGCACACTGGCCGGGGCCACTGATGCCGATCTGCAGGAGCTGGGTAAACTGCACTTGACGACCCTCATCGATTTTCGCTCCGCGGCAGAGAAAACCGAGGAACCGAATCGCCTGCCGGAACCGCCGGGCTTTGCCGTGGTGGATATTCCCCTCCTGGACGAAGGTAACAGCGCCATGCGCGAAGAGATCATGGCGCGGATAGACTCCGGCGACTTCGACGGTTTTGATCCCGACCGGATCATGCTCACCGCCAATCAGCAGTTCGCGGTCCAGTTCACACCACAGTACCGCCACTTCATGCAGACGGTGCTGGAGGCAGAGGGCGAACCCGTGGTCTGGCACTGCACCGCGGGAAAGGACCGCACCGGTTTTGCCAGCGCCATCCTGTTGCGGTTGCTGGGCGTGCCACAGGATATTGTCATGCAGGACTACCTTGCCAGCAGGCAGCATGCGCTGGAAGCCCGGCGCAGCCAGCTGTTGCTGCTACGGCTGTTCAAGGGCGGGGACGCAGCGGACAAGCTGGGCATTCTACTGGGGGTAGAGAGAGACTGGCTGCAGGCTGCCTTCGAGGCCATCGATAATCACTGGGGTGGATTTGACCGCTACGTGAGTGAGGGCCTGCAACTCGACGCCAGCGATGTTGCACAGCTCAGATCGGCACTGCTGGAATGAACCCCACGGTGAACTGATGCAGATTGACGGGATCAGCCACCCTGTGCAGACACTATGGATTTTCTAGCGCGGCTAACGGAGATCATCCTGGCGCTGCTGCCGGAGATCATCGCGACCACGCTTGTTCTGGTTTACGTGGCCGCGATCATCGCAGCGCTGGAGGCGGCACTGCGGACCCGGACCTCACAGGGCGCTATCGCCTGGGCGATATCACTGATCACCTTTCCCTACATCGCATTGCCACTGTACCTCGTGTTCGGCCGCAACAAATTCGACGGCTACCTCGAAAAACGGCTGGAGGTCGAACAGGAGGCCAGTAAATTCATGGCGCGGGCCAGCGACGCCCTGTCCCGGCACATCATACCGGCCACGGCTGATACACCCCTGTATACCAGCCTGTTCCGACTCACCCGCATACCCGCCACCTCGGGAAACGAGCTGCAGTTGCTGGTGGATGGCCAGGCGACCTTCGACAGTATCGTGGAGGGCATGCAGGCGGCGGAAAAGTACATTCTCTTCCAGTTCTACATCATCCGCGATGACGATCTCGGGCGACGCCTGGGGCGGGTACTGGCCGACAAGGCCAGGGACGGGGTAAAGGTATACCTGTTGTACGACGAAGTGGGCAGCAGGCCTTTCCCCGGCACCAGGCTCCACCAGCAGTTGCAGATGACCGGCGTCAGGGTCGTCCCCTTCAATACCACCCAGGGCCGCCGCAATCGCTTCCAGCTCAATTTCCGCAATCACCGCAAGGCGGTCGTGGTGGACGGGCGCCAGGCCTGGGTCGGTGGCCACAACGTCGGTATCGAATACCTGGGGCTGAAAAAGCGCGTGGGCCACTGGCGTGACACTCACGTGCGGGTGCGGGGGCCGGCGGTGATGGGCGTGGCGCAGGCCTTCGCCACCGACTGGCTGTGGGCCACGCGCAAATTCCTTCCGGACATCACCTGGGAATCGGGCGTGGAAGCTCGCGGTGATTGTGATGTGCTGGTCTTCCCGTCCGATCCCGCCAGCGAATTCGAAGAGGCCGGCCTGATGTTTCACCAGGTCATCGTCGCGGCACAGCAGCGTGTCTGGATCGCCAGCCCCTATTTCGTACCCGACCACGCCATCATCTCAGCCCTGCAGCTGGCCGCCCTGCGCGGCGTCGACGTGCGCCTGATCATCCCCGACGAGCCCGACGGGCCGGTGGTCGGCATGGCCAACTGGTCCTACACCCGGGAACTCCTGCCCGCGGGCGTGCGCGTTTTCCGCTATCGGGACGGATTCATGCATCAGAAAGTGCTGCTCATGGATGATACGGTGGCCGGCGTAGGGACCGCCAACTTCGATAACCGCTCCTTTCGGCTCAATTTCGAGATCACCCTGCTGGTTCGTAACGAGGGGTTCGCGGCAGAAGTCGACCACATGCTGCGCGAGGACCTGGCGCGCTGCCGCGAGGTATCCAGGGACGAGGTGGACGGGAAGTCTATCTGGTTCCATCTCGCGATGAGCGTCGCCCGGCTGTTCGCGCCGGTCCTGTGAGAAAAAGACGTCGCGGCCGGTATGCGCCGCGCTACCCCAGCACGCCCATGACGAAAATAATCAGCACCGCGGGCGGCACGATGAAGCGGATGAGGAAATGCCAGAGTTCATACATGGCCGAATTGAGTGTCGTGAACTCGTCGCGCGTATGTTCCTTCCTGATGACCCAGCCGGTGCACACCGCAATCAGCAGGCCTCCCAGCGGCAGCAGGATTTTCTCATAGAGGTACTCCAGCAGCGCATTGAAGTTCATTCCGCCAACGGCGACATCCTGGAAGATGTTGTATGACATCAGGCTGAGGGCACTGAGTATGCCGATCGACCCGACAACCGCCATCGCGCTGCGATGACGGACTATCCCGTACTTCTCCTCCACCCAGTGCGTCACGGTCTCGATCAGTCCGACCATCGAGGTAATCCCCGCCACCGACAGCATGAGGAAGAACAGGACGCTGAAGATGTGTCCACCGGGCATCTGGGCAAATGCCACCGGCAGGGTCTGGAAAATAAGACCGGGTCCTGCAGCGGGGTCCAGACCGTGGTGAAAAACGGCCGGGAAGATCACCAGGCCAGCCAGTAGCGCGACCAGGGTGTCCGCCACCACGATGATCAGGACCGAGTGGGAGATCGAGATCGAGCGGGGCAGGTACGAGCCGAAGGTCATCATCCCGCCCATGGCGACACCGATGGAAAAAAACGCCTGACTGACGGCAATGAGCACGGTACCGCCGCTGATCTTGCTGAAGTCCGGCGTGAATAACCATTCGATCGCCCGGCCGAACCCCCCGGCAAAAACATTATAAATCGCCAGACCCAGCAGCAGGCAGAACAACAGGGGCATCATGATCCGGACCGCCCGCTCGATACCGTCCTGAACGCCGAAGTAAATGATCAGACCGGTAATTACCAGGCCCAGCAGGGTCCAGAACAGCATACCGCCCGTATTGGCGAGCATGCCTTCGAACTCCGACACGGCGGAACCTGCATCCATCCCGGCGAATCCGGTCGTGATCGCCTTGAACAGGTACCACAGCACCCAACCGACAATGCCCGAATAGATGATTTCGATGACGAAAGCGGCCAGCAGTCCCATCCCGCCGACCCACTTCCAGTGCCGGGTCCGACCGCTCTCCTCCGCCACGTTGGCCATGGCGGTGGGAGGACTGCCCTGGCCACGGCGACCGACCATGAGCTCCGCCATCAGGATAGGCACGCCGATACCAAAGGCGCAGGCCAGGTAGACCAGGACGAACGCCGCACCGCCGTTCTCACCGGTTACGTAAGGGAACCGCCAGATGTTGCCCAGGCCCACGGCGAAGCCCACCGAGGCCATGAGGAAGGCAAAACGGGATGACCAGTTGGGCTGGGCGCCGCCGACTGCTGCCATGAGTGTTTCTCCCCCGGTTTTTTTTATTCAGGCCAGTCTACACAAAATAGCGGCGTGCTTCAGCCCGGTCGTGTCAGGCCGGGAGGGCCGCGGTGGCGCTCTCGAGCCACGCGCGATCCCGCCCCTCCAGCAGGGGGCCGATGGTATCCGCCACCCGCGCGTGATAACGATCGAGCCAGGCCCGTTCGCCGCTGTCCAGCAGGTTCAGGTCGAGCAGCCGTCGATCGAAGGGGACCAGCGTGATGGTTTCAAATTCCAGTACCGGCGTATCGCCGACGACGTCGTCGGCTTCACGCACAACCACCAGGTTTTCGCAGCGGATACCGTAAGCGCCGTCGCGGTAATACCCGGGCTCGTTGCTGATGATCATACCCGGGAGCAGTTCGACATCACTGTGGCGTTTGGCAATCCTTTGCGGGCCCTCGTGCACGCTCAGGAAAACCCCGACGCCGTGGCCGGTGCCGTGATCGAAGTCATAGCCTTCCCGCCACAGGAACTGTCGCGCCAGCGCATCGAGGTGGGTGCCGGTGGTTCCCCGGGGGAAGCGCGCCCGGGCCAGCGCAATGTGGCCCTTCAGCACCAGGGTGAACATGCGCCGGACCTCCTCCCCGGGATCGCCCACGGCCACGGTCCGGGTGATATCGGTCGTACCGTCGGTGTACTGGCCGCCGCTGTCCACCAGGTACACACTGTCCATCGGCAATGGGGCGGGCTCCGCGTTGAGGTGGTTGTAGTGACACAGGGCGGCGTTGGCACCGGCGGCGGAAATCGTGTCAAAGGAAAAATCCCGGAACGCCTCACCCGAGGCCCGCAGTTCGCCAAGCCTGTCCGCCAGGGTGGCTTCATCATGCAGGCGGCCCGCTGCCACTTCCCCGTCAAACCAGGCCAGGAAACGGATCTCGGCCACCGCGTCGCGGATATGGGCACGCCGGGTACCGGCCAGTTCCACGGGATTTTTGCAGGCCTTGGGCAGCAGCACCGGGTCCTGCCCGGAGACCAGGGTTGCGCCTCCCTCTTCCAGGGTCAACTGGGTCCAGGCGTTGGCCGAGTCGGGGTCCGCGAGCACGCGCTTGCCGCGGTATCCCGCGAGGGACTCCGCCGCCGCGGATTCGGGCAGTGTACGCACCCCCTCCCCCACATGTTCGGTGAAACCCGCGGGAATCCGCGCAGGATCCGCGAACAGGGTAAGCTCACCGCTGGCCTCCAGCAGGGCAAATCCCTGCACTACCGGCAGGCGCGGTATGTCCGTGCCGCGGATATTGAGTAGCCAGCTGACGGCATCGGGTGCGAAAACCAGTGCCGCGTCGCCCCCCCGGGCCGCAACATCCGCAGCGATCCGGCGTCGCTTGTCCAACGCCGATTCACCGGTGAACGCCTCCGCCAGCAGCAGGGCGGGACTGACCACCGGCGCCGGGCGATCCCGCCAGCAGCGGTCCACCAGGTTGTCCGTGTCCGGCAACAGTTCGTGGCCGGCTGCGGCCAGTTTTTCGGCCGCGTCACGATACCATCTCAGGCTGTGCAGCCTGGGATCGCAGGCCACCCTCGCACCGGGCGACAGCTCACCGGCCAGCCACGCAACATGGGGCTCGTCCACGAGGTGGTGGTACTCAAACAGCTCCTCGGGAACTTCGCGCCTGACCTGGACGGTATAGCGGCCATCGACAAAGATCGCGGCGCGCGTCGCCATAACGATGACCACCCCGGCCGAGCCGGTGAAGCCGGACACCCAGCGAAGGCGCTCGTTGTGGGCAGGGATATACTCGCCGAGGTACTCGTCGGCCCGGGGCACCACCAGTGCATCGTAGCCGGACTGGCGCATGCACTGGCGCAGGGCTTCCAGGCGTGGTTCAAACATACTCATGATCTGTGCCGCAGGATGGGATGACGCCGGATTTTAACGCAAAAGCCCCGGTGGCAAACAGGTCAGCGCGTCAGCGCTGCCGCCAGTTCCCGCGCCGCTTTCAACTTGGAGTGAAAATCCTTGTTGCGCGCGGCCGAAGCCACCGGCTGGCTGGAAAACCAGGCCATGACCGTATCGGCACGGCGGTTGATGTAGATCACCTGGCCGTGCACCCCCACCGCGCAGTACTCGCCGAGCTCGTCGTCGAGCACCCACCACATGTTGTGATAGGCCAGCCAGGGGTCGTCGCTGTACTTGGCGTTGGCCGCCATGTTGGCCTGCAGCCGGTCGTCGATATCGAGGGTGGCATCCACCCAGCTGGCGGGAATGACCTGCTCGCCCCTGAAGGTGCCGCGGTCGCGGATCATCATGCCGAAGCGGGCGGCGTCGCGCAGGGTGGTGTTCATACCGCCGGTGGCGACCGGCATGAAGGCCCGGTCCACCGCGATGAAGGCGTCGTGTTCTGTACCGAGGCGGGCCCAGATATGCTGTTGCACGAACTCATGGAACGACTGGCCGCTGATACGCGCGATCAGCCACCCCAGCAGGTCTGCGTTACTGGAGTTGTAATCGAAGGCGTCGCCCGGTTGCAGGGCCGGGTCGGGTTTTACGAAGTGCACCAGGAAATCGTACACACCATAGATCTTCGCGTCTTCCGGCTGGGCGTCGGCCGCCCCGGGCAACCAGGCGAGATTGAGGGCCGGTGCGTAGTACTGGAAGAAATCGGACTGCAGGTCGGTATAGTTCTCCCTGAAATCGATGGCGGTGGCGTGATCGAGGACCTGCTGGATAGTCACCCGCTCGAAACCGCTGCCACGCAACTCCGGAATGTACTTGACGGGCGAGGCCTGCAGATCGACCTTGTCCTCCGCTACCAGCAGCCCGAATGCCGCACTGGCCAGGGATTTGGTCATGGAAAACCAGATATGCTGGGCATCGGGCCCGAAATCGTGGAAGTAGCGTTCGTGCAGCAGGCGACTGCCCTGCACGATGACCAGGCCGTCGGCGTAATTGGCCTCGAACAGGTCATCGAATGGCAGCGTACGTCCGTGCAGGTCCGTGAACTCCCGCTGGCCCAGCTCCGGTCGCAGGGGCCCGGTCAGCCGGTAGATCTCACCCGCCCGCGGGATCATCACCACGTTCAGGGGTGCCCCGGCATTGCGGAACCCCCAGCGGCTCAGCGGGTACTCCCGGTAGTTCTTCATGGTCACCTGGGATTCACGACTGGGCGGAAACCCCTGCATCGGTTCGACCGTGCCCCGGTCATTCGCCGCGTGGGCCGGGAGCGCAGGGGTAAAAAGCAGTAGCAGTAACAGCCCCAGGATCAACGGGTTCACGACCTGACCTACTCCTCGTACAGGTCGAAGTCGGCCTTGGAGATACCGCAGTCAGGACACTCCCAGTCCTCCGGCAGGTCCTCGAAGCGGGTGCCCGGCGGTATACCATCGTCGGGCAGCCCCTCGGCCTCATCGTAAATGAAACCGCAGATGACACACTCATACTTCCTGTAGGGGGCCTCGCTCACGTATACGCTCCTCTGGTCGCTCAAAAACCTGAATTATACGCCAGTCATCCCGGGTTCCCAGCGCCTCTGGTCAATACCCCTGAACCGCGCAATGGAATGCCCGCTCAGGGCTGCCGCAGCTCGCCGTCCAGTTGCAGCCGGAATCCGCCGTTTTCGGGTGCCGCAATCAGGGCAAGGGCCTGCCCGATGCGCGGATCAAGTGCGCGCTCGCCTCCTACCCGCACGTCGACCCGGTAGGCCTGCCCGTCGAGCGCCACCTCACCCGTCGCCTCGACCGGTCCTGCCAGGGTAATGACGTCGCCGCGCAACTGCCCGTCGCCGGCATCCAGCACCTCCACCGCGTAACTGCCCAGGGTCAACTGACCCGTCGGCGACGACCAGACACCATCCTGCCACACCAACCTGCCCTCGCCCGCCACGGGCATACCATCGCGCACGACCAGCCGGGTGAAGCTGGCACTGATACTGCCGCCGAGGGCCAGGGGAGCAAATTGCCGCACCAGATCAGCCGCGACGGTGGCTTCGAAATCGTGGAGATCGACGTCCCGGTCGCCACGCAGCACCACTCTCCCGCTGATTCGCTGTCGTCCCCACCGGGCATCCAGCGTCAGGCGCGGGGAAAAGGTCAACAGGGAGAGGGGGGCCAGGTCCCAGGATACCTCCCCCAGGTGCAGTAATCCCGACTCCGTCCGCAGCAGGCAGCGACTGGCGGAGCCCCGCCACAGGGTGCCGCTGAAGCCCTGCATCGCGATCTGCTCTGCGGGAATCACCAGACCCACCAACCGCGCCGGAGCGGATAGCAACAGGCTGATCAGGAGCAACAGGACCAGAACCAGCCCCAGGGTGATGCGCGACACGACTAACCCGCCTGGGCGACGCGGACGGTGGCGTTGACGCGACCGACGGCCCCCGTCTGGGTGATAGACACCTCGCGCACGAGCAGACCCTCGCGGTACTCCAGGTCGTGCAGCCAGGCCAGCAGGTCATCGAAGGAGGCGCTCTCCAGGCGGACCTGCAGCTCGCCGCTGCTGTTCGGCTGCAGACGGTTCACCTGCAACTCCCGGCGCGACGTGGACTGGTTGACCAGGGATGTCAGGTTGCGCCGGGTGGTAACCCGGGTATCACTGTCACGCAGCTGCACCAACTCCGATACCATGACATCCACCCGCTGCAGAGACTCGGCCACGCCTCGATTCTGCAGCGCCAGCTGGTCACGGCGCTCATCCAGCGGTGACCAGACCAGCTGGTAGAGCAGGTAGAGCGCCAGCGCCAGTGCCAGCGCCAGCAGGCTGAGCTGCTCGCGCTGATTGAACTGCGCGAACCAGGCCTTCATGAGCGATCACCCACACGCAGCCGCGCCCGCACACCATCGCCCTGGGCGCTGCTGCTCTCCATCACGGCCTGCAGGCCGGCGCCGTTGATCGCAGCCCGCACCTGCTCCACCGCTTCATAATCCTGCGCGACGATATTCATGCGCATTTCATCCGCGCGATCACTGTAGTTGATGCTGGCGATACGGGTGCCGGGATTGCCCTCGATCGCAGCACCCACCCGGCTCATGAGACTGACGAAGCCGCCGGTCTGCCCCGAACCGCGCAGGGCATCCAGTTGCCGCTGCAACTGCTTCTCGGCATCGACCACCGCGCCCCGCGGAAAGGCCTTGCGATAGCTCTCCTCCACCGCCGCACGCAGGGCGAGATTCTCGCGCTTCAGACCGAGATAATCGACATAGGTGGCCACCAGGTGCAGGCCGAAGGCAACGGCGAACACGGCTGCCACCGCACGCCACTGCTGCCACCAGCGTCGCAGGGGCAGCCGTGGCGCATACCCGCCCTGCAACAGGTTGAGGGGCGCCTCGTTCAAATCGCTGAGCAGCAACGCCGCGTAAAAGTTGCCTCGCCGCCACTGTATCCTGTCGCGGAGATCATCCGGCACCAGTTCAGTGTCAGCGGCCTGCTCCTCCCCGTAAATAATAATGGCTTCCGGCTCATCCCCGGGTGTGCGGGCTGCCTCGAGCAGCGACGGCAGCATCTCCCGCTCGATGCAGAAGCCTTCGGCCTCCCCGGTTCGCACCACGGCGCGCCCGTCCTCCAATAACAGACTCCACTCACCGGCCTGCCACGGCAACATCAGGGGCTCGGGTACCCACTGGTTGATATTGGGAAACGCGTCCAGCAATCCATGCCATTGCTCCATGGCCTGCCGGGTCGTAATGGCCACAGCCAGGTCGTTACCGGACAGGGCCCGTGAGGCAAAGTGCAGTTCGTCGATATCGGCCGCGACCTCCTCCTCCAGCATGAAGGGCAGCGACTTGCCGACGTGTTTTTTCTCCTCGGCCGTCACGGTCAGGCGGGCCAGGCGCACATCCTCTCCCGGTACGGCAAACCAGGGGTGCAGGCGTCGCTGTGAGAGGGCGGCGCGCAGTTTTTCCACCGCGGCCGGGTCCTCCAGCCACTGGGGCTCTTCGCTGGTACCGGGGGCGTACCAGGCCAGCTTTCCCTGCAACAGCCTTATCAGGGCGATGTTCTGCAAATCCTTTTTACTCCATCGATTACAGGCTGCCGTTGGCCCGTACGAGTGCGTTTACGCTGCGTTGCCGTCGTTCGAGCACACTGTACAAGCGCATGTTCCTGTCGGCAACTTCCACCTGCGCCTCCAGCAGGAAACAGGTCGATGCTTCCCCCAGCAGGGTCCGTACCTTTTCCATTTTCTCCCGGCTCTGATCAAATACCGGGTGGGACAGGAACTCCTCTACGTTGGCGAACCCGAATTCTTCACGCTGGGCCAGGAGTGCCTGGCCATCCGACCCGCTGAGTGGGCCCAGGTCATCATCGGCATTAATGGAGCGCAGCACCGGCTCCGGCGCGGTATGGATATTGATGGGGCCGGGTGTCTGCGGCCAGACCGTGACCAGGTCCCTGAGGGCGGCGTAGATTTCCGGCGTCACATAGGCCACCGCCAGCAGTTCACTGACGCTGGCCATAGGCCGGTTCGCCGTGCGGTAGGCCGGGCTGCGGCCAAAATAATAGTCATCTTCAGCGCCGTCAGGAGAGGGATTCCCGTCCGGGTCGAGCCAGTCGCCGATGGACTCGGTGATCAGAATCGCCTCCTGCTGACCGACCTGGGGCTCTTCCAGAGTCTGCAACAGGCGGATGAACTGGGCCTGGGCCGCCGTGAAGCGCGCCGCCCCCTCCCCGGCTGAGTCGCCCTCCCGGGCAGGTGCCACCAGGGAATTCAGGTTGAACCGGCCCGCCAGGTCCGTCAGTCCGCCGGCCAGCCAGCCCCCCTCGTCCAGGGCATAGGGCGCTGTCGGCTGGGCCCAGATTTCCCCGAGGTCGTCTCGCGGCTGCTCACGATTCTGGTCCTGGTCGTAGTCGAGCAGCAGGGCCAGGCTGGCCAGTTCCTCGGCCCCCCGCAGGTAGGCATTGGCCTGTTCAGACAGGAACAGGTTGGCGCCACGCTGGTAGAAACGGGTGAACTCCCCCTTCATGGCGACGATCAGGGCCGTACAGAGGGCGAAAACCAGCATGGCCACGATCAACGCGGCCCCGCGCTGCCCGCCGGCTCTACAGGGGGGGCAGCGCATAAAGCCGTCTCATCTCGCCCCAGCCTTCCAGCTGCAGGCGCACTTCAACCGCCAGGGGCGGGGCCAGGCTCTGGCCGGGAGCGCTGGTATCCGGCACCCAGTTGTCCGACCAGTTCCTGGTGTCCAGGGTGCTGCTGTCCTCGGCCGCCTCGACCTCGTCCAGGCCCGCCAGGAACCCCAGCTCGAAATTCTCCACCCCGTCGAGCAGCCTGACCTGCTGCGGCTCGCTCTCCCCGGCCCGGTCAAGCACGGCAAAGGTATCCCGCCAAAGGGCCTCGTCCTCAACCCGGTAGATCACCCGCTGCAGGTTGCTGCGGGGGTGACCGACCGGGTTGTGCCAGCCGGCCCGGGTCAGGGAGAGGGGAAACCGGGCTGCCGGTCCGCCCCAGAGGGCGGGCTCCTCCTCGCCGAACTCGTCCCGCACCGGTCGCGGCACGAACTGGCGCAGATCGCGGGAAATGATCGTCCAGGCCCGATTGACCTCCACCGTCCGGCGTATCGTCTCCCGGGTGCTCTCGACACCGGCAATGACGGTGGACAGGCTGGTATAGGCGATGGCGGACACGAAGGCCGTGATCCCCAGGGCGATCAATACCTCCACCAGGGTAAACCCCCGGCCGCGATCAATTGCCTGCATCGCCGCCCTCCCCTTCCGAGCGCAGGTCAGCCGAGATAAAGGCTACCAGGGTATGCAGCGGTTGCTCGCGCTGGTCTTCACCGGCGGCGACGCGAATTTCCAGCCGGTAGAACTGGGCAACCTCGGTGGGCTGGCTCTCCAGCCACCAGTACCACTCACGCTCCCCCATGCTGGCCACACCGCTGGCCCGCCCCTTGAGCACACTCTGCCGGGCCCGGGACAACAGGCGCAACTCAGTCAGTTTGTTGGCCGCCACCAGCTGCGCCTGGGACTTGTCGCGCAGGTAGGCGGTGCTGTCCACCTGCTGATAGAGGGACATCAGCAGCGCCGGCAGGGCAATGGCCACCACCGCGAGAGCCACCATCACCTCCACCAGGGTAAAGCCAGAGCCGGCGCTACGAGTCAAAGTCGCTCTCCTCACCCCGACGCAGCATGCGCATGCGGCCCAGCAGATCCCACTCCAGGCGCCACAGAAGTTCCCCGGTGTCGCGGCGCAGGACATCGATCGCCCCCGCGGTGGCCTCGCCGCTGGCATAGAATACGACCTGGGGCACAGGGTCTTCCTCAGCGCCGGCCAGGGGCAGTTCCACCACCGCCACGTCCTCCAGTGCCAGCTGCAACTCCACCTCGGGCGGCAGGTAGCGCGCCGCGAATATATCCTTCCCGCTCGCCGGAGCGCGCCAGCCCTCGGGTCTTCTCTCGCGCCAGGTATAGCCGTAGACCAACCGCCCGTCCTGCTCCGAGCGCTGCAGGTACAGCCCGTAGTCCACCCCGAGCATCTGGGCCTCGTCCAGGGCATAGATGGCCACGTCCGCCAGGTTTTGCACCTCTGCATCCAGCTGGATATCCCGCCCGCCGGACGTGATATTGAGGGTCACCAGGGAGGTGACGAGCACGACGACAAACAGCGTGACCAGCAGCTCCAGCAGGCTGAACCCTCCCTGCCGCCGCCGGTTCACGGCGGATCAGTCCTCTTTCCTCCAGTTGCCCAGGTCGGCATTCTGGCCCTCTCCCCCCGACAGGCCATCCGCGCCCAGGGAATAGAGGTCGACCTCCCCGTGCTCCCCGGGGGAGAGGTAGAGATAGGGGCGGCCCCAGGGATCGATAGGCAGTTCCGGCAGGTAGCCGCCCTGCTTGAAATTACGCGGCTCGGGATCCAGGGTGCTCTTTTCCACGAGCGCCTGCAGGCCCTGCTCCGTCGTGGGGTAGACATAGTTGTCCAGCCGGTAGATCTTGAGGGCGGTCTCGATCGCCTTGAAGTCCGCCTGGGTCTTCTGCACCCGGGCTTCGTCTGCCCGGTTGAGCACCGTGGGGGCCACCACGCTGATCAGCAGTCCCATGATCACCAGCACCACCAGGATTTCCACCAGGGAGAATCCCCGCTGAACCGCACGCGCCTTGTTTACAACTTTCATAACGTCATTTCACCATTGTATTGAGATCGAATATGGGCAGCAGAATGGCCAGGACGATGGTCAGCACCATGCCGCCCATCACCACCACCATCAGCGGCTCGAACAGACTCATAAGAGTCCCCAGGGTCATCTCCAGTTCCCGCTCCTGGTTGGTTGCGGCCCGCTCCAGCATGGTCTCCAGCTCCCCGCTGGCCTCCCCGCTGGCCACCATGTGAACCATCATCGGCGGGAAGCGGCCGCTCTGCTGCAGGGCCCGGTGCAGGCTGCTGCCTTCCTGCACCCGTTCCGCCACCGCCTGGCTGTCCGCCCGCAACACCAGGTTGGTCAGCACTTCGCCGGCAATGCGCAGGGCGTCCAGCATGGGCACACCGCTGGCCATGAGGATACTGAGCGTGGAGGCAAACCGGGCGGTGTCCAGGGCGATCACCAGCCGCGACAGCCCCGGCACCCGAAGCAGGAAGCGGTGCCAGCGTTCGCGCCGCTGCCGGTTGCGCAGCAGGCGTCGCAGCAGTATCACCAGCAGCACGAGGCCCAGCAGCAGCCACAGGCCATAGTCCCGGAAGAAGTCGCTGGCGGCAATCAACCCCCGGGTCAGGAGCGGCAGCTCGCGACTGGTATGGGCAAAGATGCCCACCAGTTCCGGGACCACGAATACCATCAGGGCGACC
>JAHEEV010000199.1 GCA_024640505.1 Halieaceae bacterium | reverse complement strand
GTATACCAGAAACGCCCCTTCAGTTCATGGGTTCGTCCATCGATGTTGTCGTTGAACGCGGATGCGGCCAGGGGTGCCTCCTCATCCAGCATGTTGTCCACCCCCAGTGACCAGCGCAGGCCTTCCAGCACGTCGAATTTGTAGCTGAACTGCAGGTCGTGCACGGTCCAGGCGTCGATATCCCGCGTGCGCGTGGTGCCCGGCACCACCTCCTCCATGGCGCTCACAATGTGAATATCGTAGCTGCCCAGCCAGCGCTCACGGGACCAGCGAACACCCAGGCGTGCCTTCCACTCGGGAATCCCCCCGAGCCCCTCGGACGCTTCGTCACGGAAAGTGCCCACCAGGTCAAGCGCCGGCGCTTCTCTGTCGCGGCGCGCCTGGTACTCATCCATCCAGGTAGCGCTCGAGGAGAGGGAAAGCTGTCCCCAGGCCTGCCGTGGGTAGTGGTAGGCCAGCGCCAGGTCAATCCCGCTCACCGTCCGCTCGCCGATATTGATGTTGCTCGCCGAAATCAGGGTCAGGTTGCCCTGCTCGTCGCGCTCCACCTCGTCGGTGAAGCGGCCGTAGAGGGCGTTCTGGTTGAGAATGAACTGGGCGCTGGAATCCACCACATTCTGCTGCTCGATCCGGAACCAGTCGGCGGACAGGGTCAGCCCCGGCGTTCCCTGCGGGGACCACACGGCACCGGCACTGTAGACATCCGCGGTCTCCGGTTTCAGGTCCCGGTTACCCCCTTTGAGCGTGAGGAACTGGTTGCGGGTGGGGTCGGCCAACCGGGTGCACCCCGGGAGTACACCCACATTGGCCGGTACCGCGCAGGGATCGCTGAGAAAAGCCTGCTCCTCGCTCGTGCCCTCATAGAGCTGATTCAGGCTGGGTGCCCGGAACCCCTCTCCCCACCTCGCCCGCAGCAGCAGGGCCGGACCCAGCTGCAGTCGCAGTCCCAGTTGCGGATTCGTGCTCTCCCCGAAGTCGTTGTACCGTGAGTGACGCAGTGCGGCGTCCATGTCCAGGCCGTAAAAGCCGTTGCCGCTCTTCCAGAGAGGGAGCACGGTTTCGGCGTAGATCTCGAAGGCGTTGCGATCACCCCGGGTCGCCTCCAGGTTGGCGGCACCGATAGTCGCCGCCGATGCCAGTAGTGGCGACGGTTGTTTGCTGGTCGATTCGTGCCGGAACTCGAAGCCCAGGGCGAAGTCACCCCGGCCTGCCGGCAGGTCAAACAGGGCATTACTGATGTTAGCGGACACTCCCGAGAGTTTTGAGTAACCACTTACTTCGCCTGTAGCCCTTATGTAATCAGCCTGTGCGGTGCTAATACTTCCCGCTTCACCCAGCAGATCCACCGGCACACAGGCATCAATCGAAGGCCCCCGGCACTGTGCAGCCGGGCCCAGGGCGCGCCGCAGCCGGTCGGCGTTGACGATGCCGGTCGTGGTCTCGGTCGCCTCGGAGCGACTCCAGTTGAAGCCCAGGTCCCAGTTCCAGTCGGCGTACAAGCCCTCGATGACAGCGCTGAAGCGGCTGTTCTCTGAGCGGTTGCGCTGCCGGCGTTCCGGAAATTCCAGCAGGCGGCGGCGCACGTCCTCGATGGCCACGCCAAAGGGATTGAAGGCCTGGTCGGCGGCCACGGTCAGCGGAACCTGTTCGAAGGCGGTGAATACAGGCGTGGGCGCCAGGGTGGCCTGCGCCTCTGTTTCCACGTAACTCAACTCCACCAGTCCGGTCACACTTTCATTGAAATCGTAGCTGGCGTTGCCGTAGAGGCTGGTCCGCTCGAGAGGAACGACCGCGGTGGTGAAGTTGGCAAAGTCGAACAGATCCTCACGGGTCGCCGGCCGGTAGCCCGGGCCCTCGGCAATCAGCGCCCGGCCGTCCGGCAGCACCACCCGCGCTGAGGGTGTGGCACTCGAGCGCTGGTCGCTGCCGCCCAGGGAGCGGGTGTCGGCGCTGCCGGAAACCCGCCGGTCCCGACTGAAAATAGGCTCCTGCTCGTAATAGGAGGCGCTGAAGAACAATGAGCCCGCCGGCAACCCCGTGCCGTACTGAAAGGTGTGGGTTCGGGTCTCCAGATCGCCTTCTTCCGCCTCGCCGTAAAAGCTTTCCGCCAGGAAGCCGTAAAAATCCTGCTTCATGATGACATTGACCACGCCGGCGATGGCATCGGAACCGTAGATGGCTGAAGCGCCTCCCTTGAGGATCTCGATCCGTTCAACGGCCGCCGGCGGAATGCTGTTCAGATCCACAGACTCCCCGGCCAGGCCGTCATTGGCCACGCGCCGGCCGTTTATCAGGACCAGGGTATTGCTGGCGGGCAGTCCCCGCAGGGTCACGGTAGCCGTACCGTCGCCGCCGTTGGAGATGGCCGTGCTGGTGGCATTGCCCACCACAGCCGGTTCAAATTTCAACAACTCGCCGAGGGTCTGTGCGCCGCTCAGTTCGATATCCGGCGCGGTCAGGATGTCAACCGGAGCGCCGCCGTGATAGCCCAGGCGACGGATGCGTGAGCCAGTGACCTGGGTGCCGTAAACATAGGTCTCCTCAATGGACGGGTTGTAGACAGGATAGGCTTCGAAGACATCCTCCGGGCTGGCGCAGCCGGATGCGGCGCTGCTGCAGCGGGCGTCGTAGATGGCCACGATGTCATCACCGACCAGTTTCCAGGCCAGGCCCGAACCCTCTAGCAGGCTGTTTAGCGCCTGTTCTGCGCTCAGTGTGCCCGCTACCGGGGGTGCAGGCCGGTTGCGCGTCAGGCGGTCGGAAAAGACGATGGCCTGGCCGCTCTGTTGGCTGAACTGGATCAGGGCCCGGGACAATTGGCGGGCATCGATGACCAGGTGCATGGTGTCCTGCAGCCTGGCTGCTACCGGGGCTGCCAGGCACAGCCACAGGGCGAGAGTGACCGGTAACCTGCCCGGGTGTCCCCTGGTGTGTCTCCGTGACGTTTCCGGTTCGACGGCGGTTCGGGTGAGCATAGTTTGTCCGGTAGCCGGCGTGGGGGCCGAAGCCATCGAGAGGAATCAGTGTTTGCGGGAGGTCAGTGACCGCTGGAATCGCCCGCCGGGAACAGTTCCCAGCGCCTGTTATAGCCTAGCCCTCTGCTTTGAGCAACTGGACGGAGTCGTCGTCGAGGGGGGTCGCCTTCAGGTCGAGGCTGACTTCCAGCGCTTGCAGGATCGCCTCCAGGTTATCCAGGCGGAACACGCCGGACACGGTGAGGGCGGCAACGTCCGGATCCACAATGAAAATGCGGGTCGGATGGTAACGCTGTAACTGTTTTACCAGCTCCGGGAGGGGCATTTGTTCGGCGACCAGCTCACCGCGCTGCCACGCCGTATGCTTGCCGGTATCCACGGTAGCTATTGCGTGCAGGCCGCGGCGATCGGCATGCAGTTGCTGGTTAAGATGCAGGACTTCCGTTGCCGGGGCGCGTCCGCCGGTATCACCCAGTTCCGTGACTCGTACCACGCCCTCGGTGACGGTTATGTCGGTGGCATCGCGCTCCCGATAGACGTTGAAAGCGGTGCCCAGCACGGTGATGCGGGTGCTGCCCGTGTCAACGTGGAAGGGTCGCTGCGGGTCCGGTTGTACCTGGAAGAAAGCCTCCCCCCGGAGCAGGGTGATCAGGCGCTGATCGTCTTCGAGGGAGACACGCAGCCGTGTGGCGGTGTTGAGCGTGACACGGGACTGGTCGGACAACTCCACGCTGCGCTGTTCCCCCAGTGCGGTCTCGAAGAGCTCACCGTCTCCGCCTCCCTGTTGTGTGGGCCAGAGCAACAACACCCCGAGTACGAGGGTCGCCGTCAGGGCGGCTGCCCAGGGCCAGTAGCGCGGGCTATTGGCGGCGGTGGTGAAATCCTGCGCGACCGTATCCAGATTGGGCATGTGGCGAACCACGCCCAGGTCATCCCAAAGATCCAGCATCTGGTCCATGGCTTGCCGGTGACCCGGATCTTCCGCCAGCCACAGGGCGAACGCCTGCCGATCCTCATCGGAGGCGATATCTGAACGCAACCTGGCGATCCAGCCCAGGGCTGAATCACAATCGCGATCGAAACTGTCGCTGCTATCTTTCTTCATTATTTTATCCCGCGGCCTTGCCCGGGATCCCTACCGTTGCCACGCCACGGCGCACAACTCTTAATATAGTCCTTGTTTTAGTGTGACGAGCAACGCAGGAGTTCCCTCAATAGCCCATCACCACCGGAATACCCGTCACTGCCCCAGTTTGTTCCGGCAGTGTTTCAGTGCCTGCAGAATGTACTTCTCCACGCTGGATACGGACACCTGCATCTGCTGCGCGATACTGCTGTAGGACATGCCGCTGCGGCGATGTAACAGGAAAGCCTGTTTGACCTTGAACGGCAGTTCGTCCAGCGCTGCATTGATGGTGGCCAGCTTTTCCCTCGCTACCAGAATCTTCTCGGGCGAAATCCCGTCGCTGTTCACAGCAGATGTTTCCCCGCCCTCGACCTGGCTCTTCTCCGCGGCGATATACCGGTTGTGGAGAGTGCGCCGGCGCAGTTGGTCCACCGCCAGGTTGGTCGCCATCTGGAACAGGTAGGCCCGGGCGTTGTCGAGGTTTTCCAGCTGCTCCAG
>JAHEEV010000073.1 GCA_024640505.1 Halieaceae bacterium | reverse complement strand
CGGTAGCCGTTGGCGCAGTCAGCGTATTTGCCCTCAGGCAACAGGCCTATATTGCCCATGAGTTTCTCCCCCCTGTAAAACTGCTCGAGGGCCGCGGGGCCACACGGCCATGACGCTCCGGATACCTGTCAGACGGCAAAATCGACGTTCTCATCGCCAAACATCACGCCACCCAGGTTGTTGGCAAAGGGGATCGAGTGATTGGCCACATGGGCCTGACTGCAGAGAATATCGAGGTGATACGCCAGCAGATCGCTGCCCTGGCGGATACCGCCGCTACCGGCCGCCTTAAGCATCCGGCTGGACAGCGCAAGACACCGGTCCGCGACTACCGCGGAATCATAGCGATAGCGTACCCGATCCTCGACGGGGATGGGCTCTCCGGCGCGGCAGTTTTCCATCATGGCGTCAAAATTCCGGACCATGGTGAGCTTCATCTCTTCGATTGAGGCCCTGGCTTCCGCTGCCAGTTGCCGCGCAAACGGATCATCCTTCATTTTATTAGGGCCGACCTGACGGGTCCTGGCCACCTCGATAAAGGATTCCAGCGCGCCCTCGCAGGCGCCCAGGGTCGCCGTGCATACCGCGCGCACGAACACCTGCATGAAGGGCATCCGATAGAGCGGCGCATCATTGACCGCATTGCCGGGATTGTCACAGAGAAATCCGTCCATTGACTTGTGGGTGCGGTGCTCCGGCACGAAGACATCCTCCACCACGATGTCATGGCTTCCGGTCCCCTGGAGACCCACGACATCCCAGTTATCGACAATATCGTAGTCGCTGATCGGCACGAGAAACGTACGGTAATTGGCCATGTCAAACGGTGCCTCAGGCGTAGGCACGACAGCACCGAGGAAGGCCCACTGGCAGTGCTCGGAACCACTGGAAAAGCTCCAGCGGCCGCTGAGCCGAAACCCGCCATCGACGACCTTCACCTTGCCCACCGGCGCGTAGGAGGACGAAATCAGCACCGAGGGATCCTCCCCCCAGACATCCTGCGCAGCCTGATCGTCGAAAACCGCCAGCTGCCAGTTGTGCACCGCTACCACACCCAGTACCCAGGCGCTGGAGGGACAGGCTTTGGCAACTTCCACGCCCACCGCATAGAAGACCTGGGGATCCATGGCAAAGCCGCCCCACTGCTCCGGCTGCAGAATCCGGAAAAAACCCGCCTCGTGAAAGTCCGCGATGGTCTCGTCCGGCACCCTGCGCTGCGCCTTGCACTGGGCGGCCCTCTGACGCAGCGCCGGGCCCATGGCCCGCGCTTTTTCTATCAGCTCCAGGGCCCTGGCGGAGTCCAATGTATACTGATCCGCGACCTGTTCGGTGTCGATGCTCTGTTGGACTGACATTTTCGTTGCCTCTTGGGTTTTTTCAATTCAATCTACGTTATACGCCGCTGGAAACCACTCTGCATCATCCATTTGGGTTATCGGGGCTACTCCACAACCGCATCCCCGTAGGTGGTGGTCTCGCCGAAAAAAGCCCGGTGTGAGGGCGGCTGGCGACCGTCGATATCCGTGACGCCATAGGCCTCGCCCAGTTCCGCCCCGATCCAGACCTTCCCGCTCCTGTCCATCAAGCTGGGGTCCCGGGCCAGCGCATCGATGACTCTGCCTGTGAATTCGGGATGCTCGGCAGTCGCTTCGAGCTGGGCGTATTTATCGGGCTCGGCGGCCATCACCTGCTGCGTGCGTTCGGTCAGCAAGAGGCCCATCCAGACGGAAACAACGGCCACGTTGTAAGGTCGGAAATCCACGGCCATGTCATGGGCCATCTTGTCCACCGCTGCCTTGCCGGCCCCGTAGGCCGGCCCATGCATGTAGATACGCCCACCAAATGAGGAGGTATTGACCACCAGGCCCTCGCCGTTCGCCAGCAATAGCGGCGCGGCATACCAGGAGGCCGTGTAATAGGAACGCATGCCCACATCCCAGATCTCCGTGAGCGCCAGGGGCTTCTCCCAGAATGGCCCGGGAACGGTCAGGGCATCGTGCAGGGCTGTCGCATTATTGACCAGGATATCCAGTCGGCCCTGCTCTTCACGGACCTGGCGAAACAATTCCTCCACCTGCGCATCTTCGCTGTGATCGCAGCAGACCGCGATCCCCTTGCCACCGGCTGCGGACACCGCAGCGGCCGTAGCGGCTATCGTACCCGGCAGGGGCGTGTCGCCCTCCTCCAGGGTTCGACCCGTGACATAGACCGTCGCCCCCGTGGCGCCGAGCGCCAGGGCTATGCCCTTACCTGCTCCCCGGCTTGCCCCGGTGACAACAACCACCCGGTCCCGATCAAGCGCCATAGCGGTTTCCTTTCTGCCCTGCTGAATTTACCATCATTAAACCATCCCCCGGCCCGGGGCGCGACCCGCCGGGCTCCGGCCCTGGCATGGCGTCCTGAGTCGCGAGCCTGAAGAGGAAAACATGAAACCATCCTATAGGGCACAACGCTGGCTGTTTTCTGTCCTGTGCCTGGTAGCCGCGCAGGTGTGGCTGTTCCCGACCGTCCCCGCCACCGCACAGGCTGACACCCGGCAGGTCTACTCCAGCGACGCCCCGGCCTGGCTGCAGGCGGTCGGTGTGCTCAGCGTACCGGGGATGAGGTACAGGGAAGGACGAAGAAGCCACTACCGGGAAGAGTGCAGCGGCACGCTGGTGGTGGATCGCCCGGGGCGCAGTGCTGACACGGTCATCACCGCGTGGCACTGTCTCGAATTCTACGAGGATCTCAGCATGCCGATCACGTTTACCCTGAGCGCCGGACAGGAACAGCCGCTTGTGGGGGTCGCCCGCCGTCTGGCAGATGGCGGGGGCATGCATGCGGACTGGGCCATCCTGCGACTGCAGCAGGCGGTGCCGGCAGATCGGGTTGCCGCGGTGACGGTGCATGACGGGGAGCCGGCGCCCGACCGGCCCGTCACCATGGCGGGGTATTCGAGAGATTCAGGGTTGGGCATGGATGGCCGTCGACTGACGTTTGACCCGGCCTGTCAGATCACCCACACACAGACTACGGTCGTCGAGGCAGACTGCACAGCCTACAAGGGGGCTTCGGGGGGGGCCGTGGTCCAGGCATCGGAAGCGGGCGTCGCACGGCTATCCGGGGTCATATCGAGCGGTGACAGTGCGGGCACCGTCCTGTACGTACCCGTCTCCGGCTTTCGCCGCATACTGACCCGGTATCTCGACTGATCGAGGGGCGCGCTAGGCGCGACCGGGCGGTGCGGCGGCAATGTGCTTTTCACCGCGCCGGGCGGCCAGTTCGATCTGTTTCTGGCGCTCCCGGAAGCGGGCCTTCTGATCCGGGCTGAGCCGGTCGTAGCAATGGGGACAGCAGACGCCTTTTTCGTAATGGCCTGAGCGCTTGTCCGCTTCCGTAATCGGATGACGACAACCATAGCACTGGTCGTAATGGCCCTTCTGCAGGCGGTGGTCCACCGCGACCCGGTTGTCGAAAACGAAACACTCCCCTTCCCAGGTACTCTCCTCCGGGGGAACCTCCTCCAGGTATTTCAGTATGCCTCCTCTAAGGTGGTAAACCTCCTCGAATCCCTCCCCGAGCATGAAGGCGGAGGCTTTTTCACAGCGAATGCCACCGGTACAGAACATCGCCACTTTTTTCTGCCGGGACGGATCCAGGTGGTTGCGCACGTACGCCGGGAATTCACGAAAATTTTGCGTGTGCGGATCGACGGCTCCCTTGAAGGTGCCGATATCGCATTCGTAGTCATTGCGGGTGTCGATCAGCAGCACATCAGGATCGTTCACCAGGGCGTTCCAGTCCCGGGGCTCCACATAGGTGCCGACCCGCTTATTGGGATCGACCCCCTCCACCCCGAGGGTCACGATCTCGCGCTTGAGCTTGACCTTCATGCGGTAAAAAGGCATCTGCCCGTCGCGGGATTCCTTGTGTTCGAGCTCTGCCAGCCGCGGATCCTGCCGCAGAAAAGCCAGCACGCCATCGATGCCGGCGCGAGTGCCGGCAATCGTGCCATTGATCCCCTCCCGGGCCAGCAGCAGGGTTCCTTTGACACCCGCTGCGCGGCAGGCATCGAGCAGCGGCTCGCGCAGCTCGCGATAGTCATTCAGGGTGACAAATTTGTACAGCGCTGCAACCACATAATCCGGCACGGTTCAGCCCCCGAGTGCGTCAGACTTACTGCCACCCAGACACTCCGGAGAGAGGGGTGCCTCGCCTTGACGTTGCTCCCATTCGGCAGGCGTATAAGTGTGCAGGGCCAGGGCATGGACCGGGCCCTCGAGCTGCGGCGCCAGGGCAGCGTAGACCCGCTGGTGCCGCGCCACCTTGCGCCGCCCCTCAAACTGCTCACTGACGATAACAACCTTGAAATGGGTCTCCGAATTAACGGGTACGCTGTGCTGGTGACTCTCGTTGGTCACCGCCAGGAACGCCGGTGCGAACTGCTGCTGCAGCTGTGTTTCGATCTGTTGCTGAATGGTCATTTGTACCTCCAGAAATCCGGGCCGGCAAGTATACCCGAGCGGATGCCGTGCCGGCAGTGTCAATCCCGCCGCCGGAGGCTGGCCCGGAACTGCCCGGGCGTCTGCCCGGTCCATTTTTTGAATGAGCGATGAAAGGCACTGGGATCGGTAAAGCCCATCTGCAGGGCCACTTCATTGATGGACAAATCCCGTCGATCCAGGCACAGCTTGGCGGCTTCACAGCGGGCCTCGTCTTTCAACTGCTGGAATGTCGTACCTTCCCGCTTGAGGCGGCGACGCAGGGTCGGCGCGGACATATTCAACGCGCTGCTGATGGCCTCGAAACCCGGAAACCCCTCGCTGAAGTCGTGGCCGATCATGGCCTTTACCTGGGTGGACAGGTTGTTCCCGCCCGGACTGCTCTCCATGATCAGCAACTGATAGGGCGCCGTACGCAGGAATTCCCGCAGGGAATGCTCCGTATGCACGATCGGCCAGGCCAGGCTGGCGCTGTCGAAATAGAGCAGGTCATGGGGTTGGTTGAAATAGAGCGGGCAGCGGAAAAGCGCTTCGTATTTCTCCAGGTTTTCCGGCGGACTGCCGGCAAAGTCCACGCGCTTCAATTCGATCGGGCGTCCACACAACCAGCCGAAGAAGCGATGCCACACGGATAGCCCGTAGGCATCTGCCGCGGCAACCGTTGTGCCTTCCCTGTCCCCGCGGGTGCGATACCCCACACGCGCAAACTGTTCAGTGAAGTTGGCATACAACTGGGAGCGCTCATCGAAAAATGTCCGATAGAATTCAGACGCGCGCTGAATTGCCTGCCCGAGGTTCTTACAGGAGATAATGCAGTAGCACATCATCCGGAATGCACCCGGAACAACCAGCTCGGTGCCGGTGACACCGAAGGTTTCGTCCTGTAACAGGCTCAGCACCTGCTGATAGACCCGGGAATACTGCAACGCGCTGATTTCCGCACGATAGGCGGGATCGGACTCATCCAGCGGGTTGAAATCCAATCCGGCCGCATTGAGTATCACGGTAAAATCATAGCCCCTGTCACCTGCCATACGCAGCAGGGTCCGCACGAATCGTGTCGGCACTCGGTCACTCATGGTGCTGCAAAACCGCTCCCACAGGAAAGCGCGCCATAGTAGCAGATCACCGCGGCGCTGTTCAGCACCGGAGGCGGTCTGGCCGGGGAAGACCCGATGAAGCGATAGGCGTATACTGTCACCACGTTTGCAGTGGAATGCATGTTTATGGACCAACGCTACAACGTCTATTTCGCCGGACAGATTCTGGAAGGGCATGACCCCGACGCGGTCCGCGCGAGCCTCGCCAAACTGTTCAAAGCCGATGGCCCGACCCTGGACAAACTGTTCAGCGGCAACACCCGCCTGATCAAGAAAGACTGTGACAAGGCCACTGCCCTCAAGTACAAGCAGGCCATGGAACGCGCGGGCGCACGGCCCGTGATAAAGGCCAGCTCTGAAGATGGCGGCGGCACGGCTCCTTCTCCTCCTCCCGCTCCCGCCCCTGAACAAGAACAGAGTGCTGCCGAGAAGATCGCCGCGCTGGCAGCCGCCGCAGGTGCCGGCGATGACCCCAGCCCCTCTGCAAGCGAGCCGGAACCGGAGAGCAGTGACACTCTGCACCTGTGTCCCGACGGCACGGAGGTCCTGCGACCCGACGAGCGGGCCGCACCGGTTGAAGCCGCCATCGATACCGGGAGTCTCGAGGTCGAAGAAGCCGGCCCGCCCCTCGCCGATGCGACGGTGGAGACAGCATCAGCCCCGGATACCAGCCACCTGAGCATGGGCTCAGTGGGTGAAGACATCCCCAACCTTCCGTCAAATACGACAAAGCTGGATCCCGATACCTCGAGCCTGGATCTTTCCCCGGAAGGCACAGACTTCAGTGACTGCAGGCCTGAGGAGGTCGCCACACCCGATCTGGACCTGTCCGCGATCGATCTCGCGCCAGCCGGATCCGATGTATTGCGGGAGGATGAACGCGGCGCTAAACCCGCCCCTGCGGCGCCCAGCACGGACCATATCAGCCTCTCAGAGTAGCCGTGACATTGCCACGGCCGGGATCAGTGCCGTCTCCGGTTACAGTGGCTGCGGCCCAGACACTATGAACGATGAGTCCAGTTACCCCTCTCCCTCGCTGCCGCGACGCCTCGCGGCGCTGCTGTATGACACCCTGCTGGTAGTGCCCCTGGTCATGCTGAGTGTGGCGCTGTTCATGGGTGCGCGCACGCTGCTACTGGGCCCGCCCGCCGAGAACACGGTGGTGCAGCTGGACGCCAACCTGGTGCGCCTGGTTGCCTTCGCCACGGCAGCGGCCTTCTTCTGCGGATTCTGGCTCAAAAGCGGCCAGACCCTGGGCATGCAGGCATGGCGTATCAAACTGGTGAGCACCGACGGAAGCCGACCCCGGGTCGGGCAGGCGTTACTTCGCTGCCTCGGGGCCATCCTTTCCGCCTCGGCTCTCGGCCTGGGCTACTTGTGGTGTGTGGTAGACAGTAACGGCCGCTACTGGCACGACTATCTGTCCCGGACCAAGCTGATCATGCTGCCGAAGCGCGATCGGGACAGGAAAAAATCAGCGGGCGCGGCTCAGCAGTAACAAGCCGGCAATAAAGCAGATCACGATGGGGGCCAGGGCCGCGTAGAGCGGCGAGAACCCGAATACCAGGCTGGCGGGCCCCAGCAGGTCCTGACTGGTCTGGAAGACGATGCCAACGATCACGCCGGCAAAGATGCGGAATCCCATGGTACCCTCCCGCAGAGGGCCGAAAATGAACGAGATGGCCACCAGTACCAGGCTGCCGACCGCGAGGGGTTGCAGCAGCTTGCGCCACATTGCCAGCTGGTAGTCATCCGCGTCCAACCCCTGCTGCTGCAGGTATCGGCTGTAACGATAGAGGTCTTTCAGCGGCAGCTGTTCCGGCGAGACCACCACCAGGGACAACAGCTCCGGCGTGATACCGGTATCCCAGCGCAGGGTATCGTGGCGCACACGGGTGGTTTCCCAACTGCTGAATTTCGTCCTGACCACGTTTTCCATGAGCCAGTAGTCGCCCTTGAAGCTCGCCCTGCGCGCACGCAGGGCCGACTGCAGTCGCTGTTTGCTGTCAAACTGCAGGAGCGTGATGCCATACACCACACCCCCGGATTCCAGCGCGTTGAAATGAAGGAAATTGTTCCCTTCCCGGTTCCAGACGCCATGTTGACCGCCGAAGCTTTCACCGGGATTCTGGGCCATTGCCCGGCGGCTTTCCGCGAGCTGCTCCGTGCGCGGGGCGATATACTCACCGACAAAGAAACCCAGAACCGCCACGAACAGCGCCGGTTTCATGGCCGTCCACACCAGGCGCCCTATGGAGACGCCCGCCGCGCGCATGACCACCAGTTCGCTGGAACCGGCCAGCTGGCCCAGACCGATGAGACAGCCGATGAGAGCGGCAAACGGTACAAACTCATACAACCGACCCGGTAAGGTCAGCAGCACATAGAGACCGACCTGCGCGAAGGTGTAGGTCTCCGAGATATCGCCGGCCTCATCGATAAACGCAGTTATCGCGTCAAACCCCACGATGATGACCAGTACCAGGCCGATCGCCTTGAACACCGACCGGCCCACATAGCGACTAAGCCTGGCCATGCAGAGACCACCGGTATTTGAAGCCATTCCACAGCAGGGGCCCGTACAGCATGACCAGTGCCGCGCACAGGAACAGGGCGTGGATGAGCCACATATTGCCCGCCGGGCCGCTCTCGCCCGATTCCATGGTCGAGCGCGCGTTCGCCAGAAGCATGAGGTAGGCCAGGTAGATCAGAAATGCGGGGATCATTTTCACATAGCGGCCGCGGCGGTGATCGGTGCGGCTGAGGCACATGGCGATAACCGCCACGACAGGCACCATCAGCGGGATCGACAGCCGCCAGTGCAGGGCCGCGACGTTGTCCGGCTGGTCTGATCCCAACAGTACCCGGGTGGGACGACCGTCCACGGGATCAGCGGTGCGGATGCCGCCCTTGGGCTCGGGTATCAACTCCCCGAACCGCTTGAAACTGACGACCTGGTAATCCAGTCGCCCGGGATAGCCGTCATAGCGGTAGCCGTTGCGCAATTCCAGGTAGCGGGCGCCCGTCTCGGGGTCCAGCCTGACCTCGCCCTCCTCCGCCACGGTGACCAGCATGCGCAGCCTGCCCTCGCTGTCGCGCTCGCGCTGGGAGAGGAACACCGAGTGCATGATACCGTCGCCGGAGATTGTCTGGGCGTAACTCACGGTGTTGGTGCTGCGACGGCTCTGGAAGCGGCCTGCAGCGAGGGACTGTAAGCCCTGGGAGGAGCTGGGATCCTCCAGCAATGCCTCTGAGCGCGCCGCCCCCAGCGGCGTGATGAACAGGCTGAACGCCGCTACCAGCAGCATGACCAGCAGCGCGGGAACCAGGGTGTAGGCCGCCAGGCGCGAGGGACTGACGCCGCAGGCAGTGAGTATCACCATCTCACTCTCCGCATACAGGCGCCCGTAAGACATCAGGATGCCGATAAACAGGCCCAGGGGAAGAATCAGTTCCAGGAAGCCCGGAAGCCGGTAAAACATCACAGGGAGCAGGATATCGGCCGCCAGGTCACCCACAGCCGCCTCGGCCAGATATTTCACGAACCGACCACTGAAGATGATGACCAGGAGGACAAAACTCACGGCGATCATGTGGACCAGAACTTCCCGGGTGAGATAGCGCAGAATTCTCATTGGTTTTTGATCGCCGTGCGGTTTATCGGTTCAGTTTGGCCGCCCGTCATCATACACTACTCCCCCATCTGCAATCAGCATCCCAAAGGACCTGTCCATGACAGCGATCAGTTTTACCGCACGCAGCATCGAGAATGCCGCCAAAGCCCGCACCCAGTGCACGATCGTTCCGGTGTTCACGAAAAAGTCCCTGTCGGCCGCTGCGGCCCAGATGGATGAGGCCTCGGGAGGGGCCGTAAGCGCAGCCCTGTCACTGGGCGATTTCTCAGGCAAGCGGGGTGAAACGCATCTGCTGCCCGGTACCGGAGGCTCAAAACGCCTGCTGCTGGTCGGCTGCGGGGACCGCAGGAAATTCGATCGCGAGGCCGCCCGGGAGTTCACCCGCGCCGCATGTCGCGGTATTGGTGCAACCAGGGCCCGCGATGCTGTTATCCACACCGGCGAGCTGCAGATGAAAGATATCGATGCGGACTGGCTGCTGGCCTACCTGGCTCGCCACCTGGTCAGCGCGACCTACCGCTACAGCGAAACCCTGTCGAATACCAAGCCCGCCATGGAGCTCAACAAGGTCGTGATCAACCCGGGGAAGAAAGGCAGCCTGCGCGCGCACCAGCGCGCCCTCGACCTGGGCCGTTTCACCGGTGTCGGTATCAACGAGACACGGGACCTGGCCAATATGCCGGCCAACATCTGCACGCCGACACACCTGGCCAAGGAGGCCCGAAAACTCGCGCGACAGCACGAGGACCTGAGCGTGCAGGTGCTCGAGGAAAAAAAGATGCAGGAGCTGGGCATGGGTGCACTGCTGGCGGTGACCGCCGGAACGACGCAGCCCGCCAAGCTGATCATCATGCAATACAAGGGTGGCAAAAGCGGCCAGAAACCCTATGTCCTGGTCGGGAAGGGGGTCACCTTCGACACCGGGGGCATCTCGCTCAAACCCGGCGCCAAGATGGATGAAATGAAATACGACATGGCCGGTGCGGCCAGTGTCATCGGCACGCTGCGGGCAGTGGTGGAAATGGGGCTTCCGCTGAATGTCACCGGGGTTATTCCCGCTGTGGAGAACATGCCCGGCAGTCGCGCCATCAAGCCCGGAGATGTGGTAACCAGCATGTCGGGTAAGACGATCGAAATCCTGAACACCGACGCGGAAGGCCGCCTGATCCTGTGCGACGCTCTCACGTATGTCGAGCGTTTCAAACCCCAGGTCGTTATCGATGTGGCAACGCTGACCGGCGCCTGTGTGGTGGCCCTGGGCTCACACGCGAGCGCCCTGTACGCCAACGATGAGAAACTGGCGGAGGACCTGTTGCAAGCTGGCATAGAAAGCCATGATCGGGCCTGGCGCATGCCCCTGTGGGACGATTACCAGCAGCAATTGAAGAGCAACTTCGCCGACCTGCCCAATATCGCCGGACCCGGCGGGGGCAGCATCACCGCTGCCTGCTTCCTGTCACGCTTTACGGAAAAATATCACTGGGCCCACCTCGATATCGCAGGCACGGCCTGGGATGCCAGCCCCAAAGGTGCCACTGGCCGACCGGTGGCGATGCTGACCCGCTACCTGATGGACCGGGCCGGCAAGTGACGCTTGTTGGCTTCTACGTCGTCCAGGCTGCCGGCGAAGAGCAGCGACTGCAGGTGGCGGCCCGACTGACCGACAAGGCCTTCGGTCGCGGGCACCGGGTGTTCATCAACGCCGCCAGCGAGACCCAGGCCCGCCAACTGGACGCACTGCTGTGGAGTTTTCGTCCCACCAGTTTCCTGCCCCACGCCCTTCAGGGCGAGGAACATGCCGCGCAGATCGCCATTGGTTGGGGGCAGGATCCGGGTGACCACAATGACCTGTTGATCAACCTGCAACTGGATATTCCCGCTTTTTTCAGCCGTTTCCAGCGCGTTGCGGAGGTGGTTACCCAGGACGACGACAGCATCACCGCATTGCGCAAGTCCTGGAAATTCTACAAGGACCGGGGTTATGAGCTGGAGAAGCACGACCTGTGACACTGCCGATGACCGGCGCCCCCGGGACGCAGGAGGCTCCTACAAAGGCAATGCGGCTTGGCGTATAATCGCGCCCCTTCGAAAATGGCGATAGATCCCGGATTCCTACACTGATGGACAAGACATTCCAACCCGCAACGATCGAAACCCGCTGGTACCAGGAGTGGGAGGATAGCGGTTATTTCGCACCGCAGGGTGGGGACCGCGCCTACAGCATCATGATTCCCCCTCCCAATGTTACCGGCAGCCTGCACATGGGGCACGGCTTCCAGGAAGCGATCATGGACGCGCTCATCCGCTACCACCGGATGCTGGGCTACAACACGCTGTGGCAGGTAGGTACCGACCACGCCGGTATCGCCACCCAGATGGTGGTAGAGCGGCAGTTGGAAGCCGAGGGCATCGACCGCCACGACCTGGGTCGGGAAAAGTTTGTCGAGAAAGTCTGGGAATGGAAGGAGCAGTCCGGAGGCACAATCACCCGTCAGCTGCGCCGCCTCGGATCGTCACTCGACTGGTCGCGGGAACGCTTTACCATGGACCCCGGACTCAGCCTGGCCGTGCAGGAAGTCTTTATCCGGCTGTACCGGGAAGGCCTTATTTATCGCGGCCAGCGCCTGGTGAACTGGGACCCGGTTCTGCACACCGCCATATCGGACCTTGAGGTCCTCTCACAGGAAGAAAAGGGCCACCTTTGGCACTTCCACTATCCTCTGGCGGGCGGTGAGGGCCATCTCACCGTCGCCACCACCCGTCCGGAAACCATGTTGGGAGACACCGCCGTAGCGGTGCATCCGGAGGACGAACGTTATGCGCACCTGATAGGACGCACAGTCTCGTTGCCACTGTGTGACCGGGAGATACCGGTCATTGCAGATGACTACGTCGACCGTGAGTTCGGCACCGGCTGCGTCAAAATCACCCCCGCGCACGACTTCAATGACTATGAAATGGGCAAGCGCCACGGACTGCCCATGATCAACATTCTGGACGATAACGCCGCCATTAACGCGAACGCACCTGCGCCCTATCGCGGCCTGGATCGCTTCGAGGCGCGGCAGAGGATTGTCGCGGACCTCGAGAGCATGGGCCTGCTGGAGAAAGTCGAGGACCACACGCTGAAAGTACCCCGGGGGGACCGGTCGGGCGTGGTGATCGAGCCCTACCTGACCAACCAGTGGTACGTGGACGCCCGTGAACTGGCAAAGCCCGCCATTGCCGCCGTGGAAGATGGCGACATCCGCTTCGTGCCCAAGCAGTGGGAGAACACCTATTTTGCCTGGATGCGTGACATCCAGGACTGGTGTATCAGCCGCCAGCTGTGGTGGGGACACCGCATACCCGCCTGGTACGACGATGACGGTAACTTTTACGTGGGCGAGAGCGAAGCTGCCGTGCGCGAGGAGCACGGGCTGGGTGACGAGACGAGCCTGCGACAGGATGAGGACGTGCTCGACACCTGGTTTTCCTCGGCGCTGTGGACCTTTTCGACCCTGGGCTGGCCGGAGGAAACAGAGGAGCTGGCAACATTCCACCCGAGCTCTGTACTGGTGACCGGCTTTGACATCATCTTCTTCTGGGTGGCCCGTATGATCATGATGACCCTGCATTTTCGCAGGGAGGTCCCGTTCCACACGGTCTATGTCCACGGACTGGTGCGCGACGGCGAGGGACAGAAGATGTCCAAGTCCAAGGGCAACGTGATCGACCCCATCGACCTCATAGACGGGATCGATCTGGAGGGACTCATCGCCAAGCGCACCGCCGGCATGATGCAGCCGCAGCTGGCGGAAAAGATCGAAGGGTCCACGCGCAGGCAATTCCCCGAAGGAATCAACGCCTACGGTACCGATGCCCTGCGCTTTACCTACTACTCCCTTGCCTCCACAGGCCGGGATATCAAGTTCGATATCGGGCGCATCGAGGGCTACCGCAACTTCTGCAACAAGATCTGGAATGCAGCCCGCTACGTGCTCATGAACTGCGAGAACGAGGACTGCGGCAGCGAGGGTGAAGCCCTGCAATTGAGCCTGGCAGACCGGTGGATCGAGAGCAAGCTGCAGGAAACCTGCGCAGACGTGGCACGAGCCGTCGAGAATTACCGCTTCGACCTGGCGTCCCAGGCGCTTTACGAATTCATCTGGAACGAATATTGCGACTGGTATCTGGAACTCTCCAAACCCGTCCTGTGGGACGAAAACGCTTCCGTGGAGGAGAAGCGCGGCACGCGGCGCACACTGATCACCGTACTGGAAACCTGGTTGCGACTGCTTCATCCTTTCATGCCGTTTATCACGGAAGAGGTATGGCAGACCGTCGCCCCGCTGGCTGGAAAATCCGGCCCCACAATCATGCTGCAGCCCTACCCGCTAGCCAGGGACAAAGCCGTGGACAATGCCGCAAACGCAGATATAGAATGGCTCAAAGGTGTGATCGTGGGCATCCGCAATATTCGCGGGGAGATGGGTATACCACCCGGAAAGAAGCTCACGGTACTGCTCGGGAATGGCGATGCGCGCGACAAGATGCGGCTGGAGCAAAATGCGCCCTTCCTGGAAAAACTGGCCAAACTCGCCGCTATAAAATGGCTCGGAGAAGGCGAGGAAGCGCCGGTCGCTGCGACCGCACTGGTGGGCGAACTGGAAATACTCGTCCCCATGGCGGGATTGATAGACAAGGATGCCGAGTTGGCAAGATTGTCCAGGGAGGTCGAGAAGCTGGAGAAGGACCTCACCCGTATTCGCGGCAAATTGGGCAATGCGTCGTTTGTCGACAAGGCTCCGGCCGACGTGGTTGCCAAAGAAAGAGAGAAGATGCAGGCGCAGCAGCAGGCGCTGGAAAAGCTGCAGGAGCAGGAACAGCGCATCCGGCAGTTGTAACGACCTCGGAACAACCAGTTTCAAGTCTCTGATGACAGCGATGGCGTCGGAGCATAATAAGAGCAATACGCTAAGCCGAGGTAAGTAGTATGAGTGATCGTGTAAGCGGCACGGTAAAATGGTTCAACAACGCCAAGGGATTTGGCTTTATCACCCGCGAGGAAGGCGATGACGATGTCTTCGTCCACTTCCGCTCAATTCAGGGCGATGGCTATCGTACGTTGAATGAGGGCCAGACCGTGGAGTTCAAATTGGTCGAAGGCCCCAAAGGCCTGCAGGCCGAGGATGTCATGAAGTTGTAGGCTGCTCGCTCTCCCGTGAGCGTCAGGCGATACATGACGCTCATTCAGGGGTCCTCTGCAACACAGCAAGCGCTGCCTGTCTCGTCCACCGCAAAGGCGGAAGGTTCTGCGCAGCCCCCTCCGGGTGGCGCGGACGCTTCCAGGTGTTAGAATGTCGCGCTGCAAATGCCCCATCCAGCCGGGGCCGACATCCGCGAGAGGGTTACCATGACTATCACTGGCAGAATTTTTATTGGCCTGGCCGTAGCAGCGGCCGTTGCCACCGCCACCACCTATTTCCAGACCAACGGGTCCTGGTTTGATCCGGTACTCTTCACTGCATTTTGCGTGGCGACCGTCGCCACTGTCCTGTTGACCTCGATGAGTGGCCAGGGCCAGGTCGCTCACGAGCGGCAACCTGCGCGGGAAGAGCGACCGCAGGCTGCCCCGTCAACGCCAGGCTCCGCAGCGACAGAGGGGCCACGTGAAAACGGGCAGGTCAAATGGTTTAACGTTTCCAAGGGATTTGGCTTCATCACCAAGGATGACGGGGAGGAGATATTCGTTCACTTCCGCTCGATTCGCGGGGAAGGCCGTCGCAGCCTGAGTGACGGGCAGCGCGTGAGCTTTGTGGTGGCCCAGAGCGATAAAGGACCCCAGGCCGAAGACGTGGTGGCGATCTAGTCGGCGGACTGCTCCTGGAGGATAGCCCGCCAGTACTCCGCTATCATCCGCGCGCCCTCGCGAAGAATATCGTAAGGCGGCAGGGATCGCTCCTCGAGAGCCATCTCGACCACATCGTAGCCCATGTCGATGGACATACGGGCCTGCAGGGCAAACGTCTCTCCGGCCGCCTCGTGCAGCAGCTCCGCCAGGGCACCGGCGAAACGTTCGGCCACCAGGCGATGTGATGTCAGGCGCAATTCCTGCAGCGGAGCCACAGCCCGCAGGGACTGGATGATCTCCAGTCCACCGGGCTGCTCCAGGGTCACCTCATAGGTCATCTTCAATAGAGGATAGATACCCGCCAGCAATTGCCGGGGGTCGGTGTGCCCCAGGTGACCCTCGAACCACGCCTCGGCCACCTCGTTCTGCCGATCCATGAGTTTCGCGCCCAGGGCATGGAGGACGGCGTACTTGTTGGGAAAGTATCGATACAGCGCCGGGACGGTTATACCGGCCCGCTCGGCGATCAGGTTGGTGGAAATGCGCTCCACACCGACCTCCACCAGCAGCTCTGCTGCGGCGACAAGAATTGCCTCGTAAGTCCGCTTGGCTCGCTCCTGCCGGGGCTGGTTCTTTTCCAGCAATTCGACCTGCGCCCTGCCTGCCATCCTGATGCCACCCCGCGTATCGTGTTCCCGCCGCCCCAGATTCCGGCTAATGGGCCATCCTAACCCAGTGCGCCACCCCATACCACCGGCAGGAGAGACCCCGGCAACCGCCCGCCGCGCTGGAAATCCCATCGCGCGCAGATACAGCGGCCGCTTGTCTCAGCCGGGAGCTCCTGTTCCGACCGGGGATCCGGATTTTGACGCTTCCCGGCCCGCCTTCTACTATGTCGGGTTCTTGAGAATCCGACCTGCCGATGGAGTACACTGCAGTGGCAGGCGGCAGGCGTAAATCCGTTCGCACAGGACTGTGCCGGACAGGCTGCCGAAATGACCGCTGAGTGGCAGGCAAACGGCACACAGGGAGATGTCTTCGGAAAATGTTGCCTGGATCCGGCAGCGCAGCCCTTCTACACTCCCACCATCCAGGAGAGAGCATGGACGTCTCCGATCCGGATCAACCCCAAGACAACAAGGATATCCATTGAGTAAAAAGAAACCGCTGACCGAACGCCGCTTCCGCGGAGTGGTAATGCCTACGGCCTCCCATCCCGAGATACGTCGTATCAAGCGCCAGGGTAACCACCCTTCCATCCACGGCAACAAACTCTGGAAGTCGAGCTGCCTGTTGATAGATTATCTTCACAATAACCCACCGGCGCACTGCCATTCCGTGATCGACGTGGGCTGCGGCTGGGGCATTTCAGGTATCTGGTGCGCCCGCAAGCTCGGCGCGGACGTGACGTCCATGGACGCCGACCCCGATGTGTTTCCCTA
>JAHEEV010000072.1 GCA_024640505.1 Halieaceae bacterium | reverse complement strand
TCTTGGCGCAGACCGCCTGCAATTCGTCCAGGGTGTGCTGCATGTAGAGCCCGGGATAGATATCCGAGCCGTCACCCACGCCCAGTTCACTCTGGCCCACAGCCATGGCGATGGCCATTGAAAGCGGCATCTGCTGCTGCAACTCGCTGGCGACGGCGCTCACCAGCCAGGCGCAGGAGGCTGCCCTGAAGGCGGGGCTGCCGGCGCTGGTAGCGTCGCTGAAATAGATCGCAAGTCCAAATTGTCGGCACACCTGCAACTCCCCGCCATAAAATCCCGCGGCGGCGTACACCGCCTGGTGGAGACGGTCGGTGTAACGGTGCAATGAGTTCTCGTCCAGGGTGTCTACGTAGTCCACCAGGCTGGTCAGGTGCAGGTAAAGAATGGCAGTCGTACGATAGTTTTCTTCCCTGGGGTTGGTATCACTGCGGGTGCGCAGAAGGTCCATGGGCAGTGCCTCGATGCGCCTGGCCAGGGTATTGACCTCGTTTCCGGGACCGCCAATCTCGGGCTGGTCGTCCAGGGCGATTTCCCGGGACAGCCCCGCCAGCCTGGAAGCCAGGCGCTGGCCCAGTCGGCGGCTGGTCCCGTACACGGCCAGGCTGAGCAACACCGCCAATCCCAGCAGGCTCAGCACGAAACGCAGGTGAGCGGCCCGGGCATTGTCCGTGCTCAGCGTAATCACCACCTCGCCCGCGACGTCTGACTCGATGCGCACCGGCGCCCGGTATTGTTCCAGGTGTTGCCCCAACGTGGTTCCCGCCTGGCCCAGGGCTTTGCCCTCCACATCGAATATGGCCACTTCATCGGCGGAAGAGGTCTCCACGAAGTGCTGTAGTGACGCCGATACACCCAGCAGGTCGCCGGTCTCCAGCGCGGTACCGATGCGACGGGCGATCTGGTGGGCCAGTGCCGTGCCGAAATCTTCCTGCTGCTGCAATTGCATATGGCGACTGGAAATTGCCGCCAGCGTAACGAGGGCGAGACTCACCGACAGGCACAGTCCACAGGCGACGATCGCCAGCTGTTGGCTGAGGCCGGTTTTCTGGAGGCGGTTAATCACGCGGGTTGATTGTCTGTCGGCTGGCGTCGCGGCAGAGTATAAACCAGAGCCGGGTCCCTGTGTTGGCCCCGCGTCCACATTTCCCGGCATCCGTGACTCCGGTTTCCCCCGCCAGTGGCCAACGAGTAAACTAGGGGTTTATCGACGGCTCCGGGACATACTCCGTGCAAGACATTCTGCTCATTACTGTGTCGGGTGAGGACCAGCCGGGACTGACCGCCGGGATCACGGCCATTCTCGCGCAGTATTCCGTCAATGTGCTCGATATCGGCCAGGCGGTCATCCATGCCACGTTGTCGATGGGTGTACTGGTGGAAATGCCCGGGTCCTGTGATCGGCAGCAGGTGATTGACGCGGTCGATGCGTACGCAGCGCGCAGCGGCATGCGCGTCCGGATCAGTCCTGTCAGCCCCGAGAGCTATGCGCAGTGGGTTCGCGGACAGGGTCGCGCCCGTTACATCATTACGCTGCTGGCCCGCAAGATCACTGCCGACCAGCTGGCCCGCGTAACCGAAGTGGTGTCCCGGCACAGCCTCAATATCGATGGCATCAACCGTCTCTCGGGGCGCATTCCCCTGGGTGAGCTGCCTGCGTTGAGCAAGGCCTGTGTCGAGTTTTCTGTGCGTGGCCCCCTCGAGGATTCGGGCAGTTTCAGGCGCGACCTGCTGGAGGTTGCTTCCGCGCTGGATGTGGACCTGGCCTTCCAGGAAGACAACATGTACCGGCGCAACCGTCGTCTGGTGGCTTTCGACATGGACTCCACCCTGATCGAGGCGGAGGTCATCGACGAACTCGCGTCACTCGCGGGTGTGGGCGCTCAGGTGAGCGCCATCACCGAGAGGGCCATGCGCGGGGAGATCGATTTCAGCGAGAGCTTCAGGGCGCGGGTCTCGCTGCTGCGCGGGCTCGAGGAGTCGGCCCTCGTGGAAGTGGCTTCTCGACTGAAGATCACCGAGGGCGCGGAGCATCTGATCACGACATTGAAAACCCTGGGCTACAGGACGGCCATACTCTCAGGCGGTTTCACCTACTTTGCGCGCCATCTGCAACAGCGCCTGGGTATGGATTATGTATACGCCAATGAACTGGATATTGTTGATGGCGTGGTTACGGGAGAGGTGTCGGGCCCCATCGTCGACGGTGCCCGCAAGGCGGACCTGCTGCGGCAACTGGCGGCAGAGGAGGGCATAGACCTGCAGCAGGTCATTGCGGTAGGTGATGGCGCCAACGACCTGCCGATGCTCAGTATCGCCGGTCTCGGTATTGCCTTTCGGGCCAAGCCCCTGGTGAAACAGTCGGCGGAGCAGTCCATATCCACCCTGGGACTGGATGCGATTCTCTACCTGCTGGGTTTTTCAGATCGCTACCAGAACACTGCATCGCCCTAAAGCTTGCTCCAGAGTGAGTCGAAGGGTGAATCAAGCGGGCCGCTTTTATCCTCGGCGACAACCTCGCCGAGCTTCTTGATATAGCGAAAATCGAACTGCGTGAAACTGCCCGTACCGGCCACCTGCCGCAGCAGCTGGATGTAGAATACCTCGCCCTCCCGGAGCAGGGTGATCTTCTGCCGCTCCCGGAACCCGGCCCGGGGCGTGATCAGCGTGTGGGGCTGACCCACCAGACTGATCTCTGGCAGCAGCAGGACCCGGATCGGATCCGAGGTGCCGCCCTTTTTCTGGTGTATTATGGCGCCGTAAGGCATGGCGCGGGGACTGAGGAGCTCCAGTCCGAGCAGGGTACCGGCATCTTCCAGGCTGCTTATCCAGCGAATGACCGCGATCGCCCAACCCTTGTCCTGATCTTCCCTGACGCTGACGACATCGCCCGTGCGGATATCGCCCGGCAGCTCTTCGGGCCATTCCACGCAGTACCCCCCGGGGCTCGCATCGATGGTACTGACCCGGTACACCGGATAGGATTTCCGCGGTGGGATGAAAGCATCGTCGTCGTCTTCCAGTACGGCCCGGGTTGCTTCGTCCACCTGCACCCGGTGCCGGTAATCCTTTTCCCCCTCGCTGACATGGGCTGCCTTATCGTCGCCGGCGTAGTCCTCCTCGGGATTTGCCTGTTGCCACAGATCCCGCTTGTCCAGATCCTTCAGGAAGGGATTGGTCTCTATGCGCCTTGCGGCGGGGGGTACGTAGTCATCGCCGTAGAGCAACTGGTCAAAGCTTTTGTCGCCGGCCAGAAGGAAGTGTGTGGCGCTGAGGCCTATACCGATACTGAGAGCTTTCCCGTCGGACGAACGGGAAAAGTTGCGCACACTGGTCTCACCCAGGGAAGTGATCAGATGATCCAGGATATTCGACGCCACGATGGTGTCCTTGTCGAAGGCGATGCCGCGCATCCCCTGCCGCTGATCTTCAGCCTGTAATTGCTTCAGGTGGTCCACCAGTGGCGCGGTATTCACATAGCGGCAGCGGTCGCTACTGCGGTTATCGTAGAGAGCGCTGTAGAGGGGAGGCTGGTCGCTGTCCAGGTCCACGAGGAACATTCCCTCTTCCGACTCCGGGGGCAGGATCTGGACCAATTTGGCCCAGTCCTGCAGGCCGCGATAAATTGCCGCCTGATCGCTCTGGCGCAGCTGATTCGGCTTGCAGCAGCCCAGCATCAGGCCCTGCAGGTAGGTAGCGGATACGCTCCGGCCGTTGGTCACCGGCAGGTTTTGCAGGTCCTGGCTTTCGGCCAGAGCATACAACTGGTGCATCTGGAGCCATCCGTGCAGTTCCACGGTGCGATATAGCTGGAACGTAAGCAGCAGCCTGCGGCTGCAGAACTCCAGTGCGGCCTGTATCGACGCGCATACAAGTCTGGCCGGGTTCATATTCCGTATGGCGTCCTGCTGCCGAATGGCTTCGGAGGCGACGACCGTATAGGCGGTGCATGCGGCGCTGCACAAGCTGTCCGCCAGTTCCGCCAGTTGCCGCGGCTCCTCCGGCAGTACCAGTGGCTGGTTAAGATAGCGCCGTGACAGGTTGGTCAATGCCACCTGCAGGTTTGGTCGCAGGACCTCCAGGATTTCAAAGCGCGATTCGGGCCCCAGCTGCACCCGGTTCAGATCTTCGAGGGCTTCGCGTAATTGTGAGACCACCGATTTCGTATTGGCCACGGGGAGGCCTTGGGTCCATTGGCTCGCGGCTTCCGCATCCAGCCGAAACAGCTTGAATTCCTGCAGGTCCTGGCGGGGTATGCTGAGTTTTATTGGTCCAGTACTGCTCATACGTTCCGGTCCGCTCATCCTGCAGCGGTTATCGCTGCACAGGAACTTATGGCGGGTAGAATAGCCCATATCCGCGCGGAGCCGCCATACGAAAATGACTGAACTGCCATTGGGCGTTCCGCTGGGGTATCATTGGCGCCCTGTCCGAACCAAGCAAACGAGAACATCATGGCGAACTACTCCACCAACGAATTCCGTGCGGGCCTGAAGGTCATGCTGGATGGTGAACCCTGCAGTATTCTGGAGAACGAGTTTGTGAAACCGGGGAAGGGCCAGGCCTTCAACCGGGTAAAGTTGCGCAATCTCAATACGGGCAGGGTATGGGAGCGTACCTTCCGGTCCGGCGAGACGCTGGAAGGCGCCGACGTCATGGACCGCACCATGGAATACCTCTACACCGACGGCGAATTCTGGTATTTCATGGAGCCGGACACGTTTGAGCAGTACCAGGCTGATGCCAAGGCCGTCGGGGATGCTCATATGTGGTTGAAAGAGCAGGATCGCTGTGAGGTCACCCTGTACAATGGCAGCCCGCTATCCGTCGCTCCCCCCAATTTTGTGGAACTGGAAATCATCGAGACCGACCCCGGGCTCAAGGGCGATACCGCCAGTGGCGGTAGCAAGCCGGCTACCCTGAGCACCGGCGCGGTGGTTAAAGTGCCGCTCTTCCTCAGCCAGGGGGAGGTGATCCGGGTCGATACCCGGACCGGCGAATACCAGGGTCGTGCCGGAAAGTCCTGAGGCGGCGATGAACTGGCGGCCGGGTGCGGATACTGGTCGTCTTCGGGCCAGGGCGGAGCTGCTGGCGCAAATTCGCCGATTTTTTCTCGACCGCGATGTCCTCGAGGTAGAAACGCCACTGCTGTGCCAGGCAGGCATCACCGACCCCGCTATAGAACCCCTGCGCGTGGATCGCGGTCGTTCCGTCAGGGCTCCGCGCTACCTGCAGACCTCCCCTGAATACGCCATGAAACGCCTGCTGGCTGCCGGCAGCGGGCCGATCTTCCAGGTTGCTCGCGCCTTTCGCGACGGCGAGGCGGGTTCACGCCACAATCCCGAGTTCACCCTGCTGGAGTGGTACCGGCCGGGATTCGATCACCACCAGCTGATGGCAGAGACCGCGGAGCTGGTCTGTAAATGTCTCGGTACACGCGGACAGGAAAAGTACAGCTATCGCGAACTTTTTCGCGAGACCCTGGACATCGATCCTTTCGTCGCCTCCCTCGACGCCCTTGAAGCCCTGGCCCGGCAGCATCTGGACCTCGGTGGGATGAGTGGCGACCGTGATCTGTGGCTGGATCTACTGATGAGTCACCTGATCGAACCGCAACTCAAGACGCGGGGACTCTGTTTTGTCTACGACTACCCCGCGACGCAGGCTGCACTGGCGCGTGTCGTCGAGTCGGATGGCGTGCCTGTAGGCGAGCGTTTCGAACTCTATGTCGATGGTATCGAACTGGCCAATGGCTACTGCGAACTCACCGACCCGACGGAGCAGCGCGCCCGTTGCGAGCGGGACAACGCCAGGCGTCGGGAACACGGCCTCCCGGAACACCCATTGGACGAGGCGCTGCTGGCAGCTATGGCGCATGGCCTGCCGCCCTGCAGCGGTGTCGCCCTGGGCGTGGACCGCCTGCTGATGCTGGCGACGGGTGCGACGGATATCCGCGAGGTGCTGGCTTTCGACTGGGAGCGTGCCTGACAATTTTTCAGGCAAAGTTGGCCGGCCCGGCAGGGCGGTGGACAGTGTCCGAGCTTTTAGGCCACGTTCAGGCTTTCCGGGGTTTTCGGGAGCCGTCGGCGAGGACTGTCCGAGTCCAGATTTTTCGCGAAGCGAAAAATTGTCGAGTTCCGCAGCCGCCCGAAAACCCCGGAAAGCCTATGGCCGTGCTCGGACACTGTCCACCGCCCTGCCGGGCCGTCTGGTTGAGCAATACTGTCAATGGCTTTCGTCCAGCACGGCCGGCCCATAGCCCGCGATAAATTCCGGGGGCATCCGCCGCGGCCGCCCGGTGGACAGCTCGATGCACGCAAAGCGCATGCCTCCGCGCATCAGCGTGACGCCGTCATTCCGCCGGATGACCTGGAAGCGCCGCTGCATGGTGAGTTTGCCGTCCCAGGCCACGATCCAGGTGCCCACGGCAATCTCGTCGCCTTCCCGGGAGGCCTGGATGTAGTGGTAGTCGCTGTGGGTGATAGCCATGGCGCGGTTAAGTCCCCGGTAAGCATCCAGGTCAAGTCCCAGGGAGACCGAGTGAGCCCACGCGACCTGCTCGCACCATTTTACATAGACCGCGTTATTGGTGTGTTCGAGGCCATCGATATCCTCTGCCAGCACACGGGTTTCCAGAGTGAAGGGTCCGGGCAGGTCCCATAGATCATCCAGCGCTTTCATCCGGCGCTCACCGGTGCCGGGACAGGCTCAGGCTCTTCCTCCAGAGGTTTCAGCGCGAAGTGCGTAAATCCGTAGATGATGGCGATGACCGGGCAGAACAGGTTGAAAAAGGCGAAGGGTGCGTAGCTGAACGTGGCAACGCCCAGTGTGGCCGACATGTAAGCGCCGCAGGTATTCCAGGGAATCAGCGCAGAGGTCAGGGTGGCGGAGTCCTCCAGCGTACGGGACAGGTTGAGCCGGGACAGGCCGAGGCCCGGATACTCGTCCCGGTACATCCTTCCCGGCAAGGCGATGGCGATGAACTGGTCCGCTGCCAGTACATTGGTGCCGATACAGGTAAGAACGGTAGTCGTGATCAGCGAGCCCGCCGTTTTTACGCCGCGGACAGTGAGGCGCAGCAGATGGGCGAGAATGCCCGTGCGTTCCAGCACACCACCAAAGCCCAGGGCGCAGATGATCAGCCACACCGTGTTGAGCATGCTGCTCATCCCGCCCTTGCTCAGCAGTTCGTCGAGAAACGTATCCCCGCTGCTCGAAGTGTAGCCGTCAAACAGGCTGATCCAGACACCCTTCAGCAGGGCGAAGAAATAACCTGTGTCACCGCTGCCGCCCGCCAGATCTACCACCACATCGCTCTGGAACAGCAGCGCAAACAGTGCGCCGGTCAGCGCGCTGACCACAATGGAAGGAAAGGCAGGAAAGCGTTTGTAGACCAGCCCCAGCATGAGCAGGAGGGGAAGCAGCAGGTGGGGTCCCAGGTTGAACCGCTCGGCCAGGGCGAGTTGCAGCGCCTCGATCTCCTGGGGTGCCGGGGCGTCGGAACTCCCCAGGAATGCAAACAGTACCAGGGCAGTCAGGAATGCGGGGACCGTGGTCCACAGCATATGGCGGATATGAAGAAACAGGTCGACGCCCGTGGAGGCTGCCGCCAGGTTGGTGGTGTCCGACATGGGGGAGAGTTTGTCACCGAAGTAGGCGCCGGACACGATAGCGCCGGCAGTGATGGCCGGCGACAGTTCGAAACTGCCGGCGATGCCCATCAGGCCAATGCCAAGGGTGCCGGCCACGGTCCAGGAACTCCCGATGCTGATGGCGACGATGGCACAGATAGCCGCGCTGGCGGCATAGAAAATCGACGGGTTCAGCACCTTTACCCCGTAGTAGATCATCGTCGGTACTGTGCCGCACAGGATCCACGTGCCAATGAGCATGCCCACCGCGAGGAGGATCAGCACGGGGCCCAGACCCAGGCCGATACCCTGGACGATGCCCTCCTGCGCGCTGCGCCAGTTGATGCCGGTGCGGCGCCCCACGAGTGCCGCAACGCATGTGGCCAGGACCAGGGCAATCTGGTTGGCGCCGTAGGAGGAGTCCGCGCCGAACAGGAAGACGGAGCAGCCCAGCAGGATCACCAGGAACAGAATGGGGGTCAGTGCCAGGCTGGTGGTCAACTCTCTGGACCGGTGTAGGGATCGGTTCAACGTGCCTCTGGCCTCTCTGTTTATGATGGACGGAGGCGAGCCTGCTGCGCTGCGGCGAGCCCGCGGGACCAGAATGCCCTATTTAAAGTGGCCGGTACAGGGACGCTCGCGGACAAAGGCCCTCCTGTCTGACATCAATCCGGTGATCACGTAACATACCCTGCGATTGAACTTTAGCAGGATCTCAGTGTATGCCCTTCCCTTATGCCAGTCGGATGCCTGGCGCCCCGGTCGTGGGCTCCTGTGCTGGCGCGGGCCATTGAGCGCGGAGGTGCAGGCAGACCGGCTGGCGCTGGCGTATGGCCTGGCGGCGGTGCTGCTGTGGTCCACGGTCGCCACCGCTTTCAAGCTGGCCCTGCGGGAGCTGGACGTCCTGCAACTGCTGGCCTGGGCCATTGTTTTTTCCACGGTGGCACTCTGGCTGATCCTCCGGTTTCAGGGACGCTTATACCTGCTGCGGCAGTATGCGCTGGAGACGCCGCTCTATTTCATCGTGATGGGACTGGTAAACCCGGTCGCCTACTATCTGGTGCTGCTGCGGGCGTACGAACTGCTGCCAGCCCAGCAGGCCCAGGCCATCAACTATACCTGGGCTATTACCCTGGCTCTGCTGGCGGTCCCGCTGCTCGGTCACCGGTTGACCCGGCGGGATCTGCTGGCAGTGATCATGGGCTATGGTGGTGTCCTGATAATCGCCACCCGCGGCAGGGTGCTGGAGCTGGAGTTCACCAGCAGGGAAGGCGTGATCTATGCGTTGGTGAGTACCCTGATCTGGGCGCTTTACTGGCTGGCGTCGACCCGCAACCGACGGGATCCGGTCGCCTGCCTGTGTCTCAATTTTGCGGCGGCGACCCCGGTGGCCCTGTTGTTGTGCGCCGCCTTTTCCGATATCGGCTTCCCCGGCTGGCGTGGGTTGGCGGCAGCCGGCTACGTCGGATTGTTCGAGATGGGGGTAACTTTCGCCCTGTGGTCCACGGCCCTGCGCCTCTCCAGTGGCGTATCCCGGGTGGGCAACCTGATCTTCCTGTCACCGCTGATCTCCCTGGTATTCATCGCCACGATTCTCGGGGAAGCCATCCACCCCTCGACCCTGGTCGGTCTGGGCCTGATTCTCCCCGCTGTTTTGTTGCAGCAGGGCCAGCGGCCGGCCGGGTCGGCCCCGGAGTAGAGCCGTGCCCGTGAGCCAGCGACCCGATCTGCCGCCGCACTATTACCGGGACAATTTCCTGCAGCTCTGCGATACCGTGCAGGAGCGCTATGCGGATCTGCTGCTGGAGCCCGAGCGTGCCCTGCTGCAGGATTTCGGGGGGCTGCCGTTTGCCGCCCAGTGCCTCTACGTGCGCCTGGTATCCCGGGTCGGACCCTGGTTCCGGGTAGACAAGCTGGCCTACCCGGAAATTGGTGATCTGACCGCGGCTATGGATGCACTGCTGGTTGCGGGGATGGCGTCTGTACCGGAGCAGCTGTCCCTGGAGGAACTGGGGCGCCTCTATACCCGCGATGAGTTTCAGCGGGTTTTCGGGGATGACGCGGGCCTGCCGCGGGCTGCCCACAAGAGCGCATTGCTGGACGCGGTAGCGGAGCTGGCGCCTGATCATGCAACCTGCATGGCCCGGCTGCAGACGCTGGCCGGGGGACCGGTGATAGGTCCGCGGGGGGTGGATACCGTACAGCTGCTGCAGCTGCTTTTCTTCGGCAACCGGCGCCAGAGTCTGACCGAGTTTGTCCTGAGCGACCTGGGTATAGCCCGTTATTATCCCTATTCGCTGGAAGCGACCTCCCGGCTCTTCCCGAACCGGGAGGCGCTGGATGAATATCTCCTCTGGGCCCGGCTCGGGGACCGGCACCGCGAATTGATAGAGGGCAACGAGCTCGAGGGCCTGACGGTGCTGGGCGCAGAGATGGTGGCGTCCAAGCCCCTGTTCCCCGCCACACAGCGGCGCTGGTATCGACAGTGTAATGCCCTGGCCCGCGACCTGGAGCGCATGGGCGAGGTCGATCTGGCGGCCAGTCTCTACGCCGGCAGCCAGCGCCACCCGGCCCGGGAGCGGCGTGCCCGGATCCTCGAACGAGGTGGGGACTGGCAGGAGGCTGCTTCATTGTGTCGCGAGATTCTGGCGGAGCCCTGGTGTGAGGAAGAGCGCGAGGCGGCGGCGCGGATTCTGCCCCGGATCGAGCGCAAACTCGGTGGCCCGCCGGTACCGCGCCCGCGCGAGCAGTTCCCGGTGGTGGAGCTGAGCCTGCCCCGGGGAGAGGCGCCGGTTGAACTGCGGGTCGGCGAACACATCAGCCCGCAGTGGAGTTCCGTGCACTATGTCGAGAACCGGCTCATGAACGCGCTGTTCGGGATGGCCTTCTGGGAAGAGATCTTCGCGCCGGTCGCCGGCGCCTTTCACAACCCCTATCAAAGTCTGCCCGCGGATATGTATGAGCCAGGGTTCCGCCAGCAGCGGCGCGAGTTGCTGCGGGATCGCTGGAGCCGCCTGCGAAGCCTGGACCTCGGCAGGGAGCTGGTGACTGCCTACCGGCGTTATGAAGGCTACCAGTGCCGCTGGGTCAACTGGCGCGGCATCGATGAAGAGCTGGTGATGAAAGCCGCTACCATCATCCCCGACGACCGGTTGCTGGCCATCTGGGAACGCCTGTTGTTCGATCCCCGGGAGAACCGGCGGGGCTTTCCGGATCTTCTCGCGCTGGGCGCAGCGCCCGGCGACTACTGCCTCATCGAGGTCAAGGGGCCCGGGGATACCCTCCAGGACAGCCAGAAGCGCTGGCTGCGTTTTTTTGCCGGGAACGACATACCCGCGATGGTAGCCCGGGTAAGTTGGTCCGATGACTGAGCTGGTCGTCGCCGTCAGGGACCTGGTCGCATTCTGCCACCGCAGCGGCGACCTGGATCATCGTTTCACCCCATCCCCTACCGGGGAGCAGGGGGTGGAGGGCCACCAGCGCGTCTATCGCCGTCGACCGGAGGGGTATCGCAGTGAATACCCCGTGGCCTATTGCCATCGGGAGGGAGACCTGGTGTTGCAGTTGCGCGGACGTGCCGATGGTTACGATCCGGCGGAGGGTGTCGTTGAGGAGATCAAGACCTGCCGCACAGCGCCGCAGACCATTCCCGAGGCGGTCAGCCGGACGCACCTGGCCCAGGCGCGGACCTATGCGGCAATTATCGCCCTGGAAGAAGCGCTGGAGCAGGTCGATGTACGGTTGACCTGGTTCAACATCGATTCGGACCAGGAACAGACCCTGAGCCAGGTCTATTCGCGGGATGAGCTGGAACAGTTCCTGCTGGGCTCTCTGCAGCGCTTCTCCCACTGGCTGCGGCAGCTGGCGGAAAAGCGCCGGCTGCGGGATCAGTCCCTTGCTGAGCTGTCCTTTCCCCACGCCGGGTTTCGTGCAGGCCAGCGTGACATCGCCGAACTGGCCTACAAGTGTATCGACCAGGGCGGACAGCTGATGGTCGAGGCCCCTACCGGTCTCGGCAAGACCGCGGCGGTGCTGTATCCCGCACTCAAGGCGCTTGCCACGGGCAAGCATGAGCGCATCGCTTTCGTAACAGCGAGGACCGTGGGCCGCAGGGCGGCGGAGCAGACCCTGCTGGAATTTGCCGGGGCCGGGATGGTCGCGCCGGCGCTCAGTCTCAGTGCCAGGGAGAGCATCTGCTTTTCACCCGGGAAAGCCTGTCACGGGGACGACTGTCCCTATGCCCTGGGGTATTACGATCGGCTGCCCGCGGCACTGGAGGCGGCCATTGCCGCCCCATCCCTGCGGCGGGCGGACATTGAGGCGCTCGCCCGGCAGTTTGGAATCTGTCCCTACCAGCTCTCCATGGACCTGTTGCCCTGGGTGGACCTGGTCATCGCAGACCTGCACTATGTCTACAGTCTCACCGCCACTCTCAGTGGGCTGATGCAGCAGGGCAGTTCACGCTGGACGGTCCTGCTGGATGAGGCTCACAACCTGCCGGGACGCGCCCGCGGGATGTACCGGGCCGAGCTCCCCAAGGCGCTCCTGATGGCCGCCAGGCGGGGTGCCCCCCGGGGGTTGAAGACGGCTCTGGACGGGGTGAATCGGCGGATGCTGGCGTTGCAGCGGGAAGACTGGGCCACACCGGAGTTCGATTCCCGCCCCGAGCTGCCGCCTGGGCTGCTGGACAGTTTGCAGCGCTTCTGCGGCAGGGTTGGAGAGCGACTGGCGACGGAACCGGCGTTGCTGGCCAGACACCCGGCGTTGATGGATTTCTACTTCTCGGTGCTGCAATTTCTCCGCGTTGCAGAGTACTGGGGGGAGGAGTACCGGTTCGAAATGAGCCGGACGGGTGGCCAACAGGGCCTTAGGCTGGTTCTCAACTGCCTCGATCCCGCGCGCCTGCTGCGGCAGAAACAGGCGCATCTGCACGCGCTGGTGGCATTTTCCGCTACCCTCTCGCCCTCCGCCTGGACCCGGAATGCCCTCGGGCTGTCCCCGGAGGCGGTTTTCCGTCGCCAGGGTTCCCCGTTTGCGGCGGAGCAGCTGCAGGTTTTTCTGGCCACCGGTATTGATACACGTTTTGCCCGGCGGGAGGCCTCCCTGCCCGACCTCGCCAGCCTGCTGCTGGACTGGCTGGGCGGGGAGCGGGGTAATTGCATCGTCTATTTCCCGTCCTACCGCTACCTGCAGGCTTGCCTGGCCGCCATGGAGACGCGGGGGCTGGCGGAACTGGAACGCTGCTGCTGGGTGCAGGAGCGGGAACAGGGGGAGGCGGGCCGCCACGCCCTGCTCGAGATACTGGAACGGCAGCGGGACGTGGCAGCCTTCTGCATCCTCGGGGGTGTTTTCGGAGAGGGTATAGACCTCCCCGGGGATCGCCTGACCAGTGTGGCGATCGTGGGTGTGGGGATGCCCCAGTTCAACCGTGACAACGAGCAACTGCGGGAGTATTTCCAGCAGCAGTACGGGGCCGGCTTCGAGTATGCCTATCTGTACCCCGGCATGCAGAAAGTGGACCAGGCCCTGGGCCGCGTGGTGCGCAGCCCGCAGGACCGGGGGCGGGCATTGCTGGTCGACAGCCGTTATGCGAGGGCGGATTACCGGTCTCTGCTGCCCCCCTGGTGGACCTATCAGCCTGTTCCGGCAAAAGCCCCGCTGTGATACAGTGCGCGGCTGCCCGTGAGGGCGGGGCGTAATTGAGGCCCGTTTTGGGTTCTAAAACGCCCGAGGTTGTCAACGACAAGAGCCGTCCAAGTCGGCCACCTGCAAATATTAAACACAAGGTACGGGGGTATCGTTCGCTATGCGCATAGCAATTCCCAAGGAAACCCACCCGGGCGAAAATCGGGTACCGATCACACCGGATCACGCCAAAAAGTTGTGTCGTCTGGGCGCTGCGGTCGTGATCGAGTCAGGCATGGGAGTCGGCTCCGGCTTCAGTGACGCCGAGTATACAGACGCCGGTGCGACCGTTTCGGCTGATCGCGATGAGCTGTTCAAAAGCGCCGATCTGCTGCTGCGGGTGCGCAAGCCGGAACCCGCTGAGATCGCGCTGATGAAGCGCGGCTGTATCCACATCAGTTACCTGGACCCGTTCAACGAGCGCGAGCTGGTCGAGTCCCTGCGAGATGCGGGCATCACGTCCATCAGCATGGAAATGATCCCCCGGACCACCCGCAGCCAGAAGATGGACGCACTCAGCTCCCAGGCCAACCTGGCGGGCTATGTGATGGTGATGCTCGCTGCGACCCATCTGCCGCGCATTTTCCCCATGATGATGACGCCCGCGGGCACCCTCAAGCCCGCCAATGTTTTTGTCATTGGCGCCGGCGTCGCGGGCCTGCAGGCGATTGCCACGGCCAAACGGCTGGGGGCCAAGGTCACTGCCTTCGACACCCGCCCGGTCGTGGCGGAACAGGTCCAGTCCCTGGGCGGCAAGTTCCTGGAAATCGACCTGGGCGAGACCGGCGAGACTGCCGGGGGCTATGCCAAGGAGCTGACACCGGAACAGGTGGAGATGCAGCGCCAGGCGCAGAAGGAGGTCATCGCCAAATCCGACGTGGTCATTACCACTGCGCAGGTGTTTGGCCGCAAGCCGCCGGTACTGGTCACCAAGGACATGATCGAGGGCATGGCGCCCGGTTCCGTGATCGTCGATATGGCTGCCGAGACCGGTGGCAATGTCGAGGGCTCCGTGCCCAACGAGGTCGTGGAGTGGTCCGGTGTCACCATCATCGGCAAGGGCAACCTCGCGGGCGAAGTGGCCCGCGATGCCAGCCAGATGTACTCCTCCAACCTGTTCAACCTGGTAGAGGATAACTGGCACGAGGAACAGAAGCTGTTCGCGGTGGATTTCGAGGACGACATCCTGGCCGGCTGCGTCATCACTCACGGTGGTGAGGTGGTGAATGAAACCATCAAGAACATTATGGAAGGGGGCGCATAAGATGATACCCGCAGAAGTTTTCCTGACATTTATCCTGATGCTGTCCATCTTCCTGGGCTTTGAGCTCATCAACAAGGTGCCGGCAACCCTGCACACGCCGCTCATGTCCGGCGCCAACGCGATTTCCGGCATCACTGTGGTCGGTGCTATCAGCCTGGCGGGCACCGGGCAGCAGGATCTGGCCAACTGGCTGGGAGCGGCTGCCGTGGCCCTGGCATCGATCAACGTGGTCGGCGGTTACATGGTGACTGACCGTATGCTCTCCATGTTCAAGAAGAAGGAGGGCTGAACGCGATGGATATGCTGATTCAATTCGCCTATGTAGTTTCTGCGGCGCTGTTCATCTTCGGCCTGAAGAAGTTGGGTTCCCCCGCGACGGCCCGTCGCGGCAATACCATCTCCGCCGTGGGTATGCTGGTCGCCATCGTGGCCGCCCTGCTGGACCAGGGCATCGTCGACTACCAGTGGATTGCCATCGGGTTCGTCGCCGGCGGCGCTATCGGCGCTGCAGCGGCGCGCCTGGTGCAGATGACCTCCATGCCGGAAATGGTCGCCCTGTTCAACGGCTTCGGCGGCCTCGCCAGCCTGTTGGTCGGATGGGCGGCCCTGAGTCCTGATGCCGGTACGTTTACCCTGATCACTATTGTGCTCTCCATCCTGATCGGCGGCCTGACCTTCACCGGCAGCCTTATCGCCTACGGCAAGCTCAGTGAGAATATCGGCAGCGGCGCGGTGCTCTTCAGCGGCCAGCAGGTGGTCAACAGCCTGATCGTCCTGGGTATATTGGGCAGTGCGGTCATGTTCTGCCTGCAGCCGGGCGATATGCACTGGCTCTACGTGGTGGTGGGCCTGTCACTCGTATTCGGTGTCATGGCGGTGATCCCGATCGGCGGCGCCGACATGCCGGTGGTGATCTCCCTGTTGAACTCCTATTCAGGCCTGGCCGCCTGTGCCGCGGGATTTGCGGTGGACAACAACATCCTGATCGTCGCGGGTTCCCTGGTGGGCGCCTCCGGCATCATCCTGACCCAGATCATGTGCAAAGCCATGAACCGGTCCCTCGCCAACGTTCTGTTTTCCGGTTTCGGCTCCGGCAAGGTCGAGGCCACGGAAGTCGAGGGTGAGATCAAGCCCATCTCCGTGGAAGACGCCTATTATGTGCTGGAAGCGGCCACCAATGTGGCCATTATCCCCGGCTACGGTATGGCAGTGGCCCAGGCCCAGCACGTGGTGAAGGAGTTGTGCGAACTGCTTGAGGAAAACGGTGCCGAGGTGAACTTCGGCATCCACCCGGTTGCAGGCCGGATGCCGGGCCACATGAATGTGCTGCTGGCGGAGGCCGATGTGCCCTATGACCAGTTGCTGGAGATGGATGACATCAACCCGCGCATGGAGAATGTCGACGTGGCGATCGTCATCGGGGCCAACGACGTGGTCAACCCGGCGGCCCGGGAGGTGGAATCCTCGCCGATCTACGGCATGCCGGTTATCAACGTCGACATGGCCCGTACGGTCTTCGTCCTCAAGCGCTCCATGGCATCGGGTTTCGCCGGTATTGAGAACCCGCTGTTCTACAAGGACAATACCCGCATGCTGTTCGGCGACGCGAAGGAGTCTATCGGCGGCCTGATCCGCGAGTTCAGCTGACCCTCGTTGTTATCTGCTTCAGAATGCCGGCCTTTGAGCCGGCATTTTTTTGTTCAGCTCTTGAAGACCGGCGCTGTTGCGGGTAACCACCCGGGCAACGGCCATTGGCTCACGGGGGTTTTCGGGCGGCTGCGGAACTCGACCATTTTTCGCTGCGCGAAAAATCGGGACTCGAACAGTCCTCGCCGAAAGCTCCCGAAAACCCCCGCGAACCAAAACATGGCCTAAAAGCCCGGGTGGTTACCCGCAACAGCGCCTTGGTTGGATTCAA
>JAHEEV010000071.1 GCA_024640505.1 Halieaceae bacterium | reverse complement strand
TGCTGCCACCCCAGGTTTCCGCACATACCCGCGTCAGCGCCGCCGTCAGCGTCGTCTTGCCGTGGTCAACGTGCCCGATCGTACCCACGTTGACGTGGGGCTTAGTACGTTCAAATGTTTCCTTTGCCACTTGATGGTCCTCTCGTTATAGGGCCAGGCCCGGGGCCTGTACCCGTCTCTCAAAAGTTACTTGGTCTGGTTCTTGGAAATGATCTCTTCCGCGATATTGTTCGGCGCTTCGGAGTACTTGGCGAATTCCATGGTATAGGTCGCACGGCCCTGGGTGGCTGAACGCAGATCCGTTGCGTAACCAAACATCTCTGCCAGCGGCACTTCCGCATTCACCACCTTGCCTGAGGGGTTTTCGTCCATACCGGATATCAGGCCGCGGCGACGGTTGAGGTCTCCCACCACATCGCCCATGTTCTCTTCCGGGGTGACCACCTCTACCTTCATGATCGGCTCCAGCAACACCGCACCACCCTCCTGGGCGAGCTTTTTGGTGGCCATACTGGCGGCGATCTTGAACGCCATTTCATTGGAGTCCACGTCGTGGAAAGAACCGTCGTAGAGGGATGCCTTCAGGCCCAGCAGGGGATAGCCCGCCAGCACGCCGTTCTGCATCTGCTCCTCGATACCCTTCTGCACGGCCGGGATGTATTCGCGAGGAACCACACCACCGACGATCTCGTTGACGAACTCCAGACCCTCTGCATTCGCATCCTCGCCCGGCTCGAACTTGATCCAGACGTGTCCGTACTGGCCGCGACCACCGGACTGGCGCACAAACTTGCCCTCGATCTCGGAGGTATTGCGAATGGCCTCGCGGTAAGCCACCTGCGGCTTGCCGATGTTGGCCTCGACGCTGAACTCGCGCCGCATGCGATCGACGATGATATCCAGGTGCAGTTCGCCCATACCCGAAATGATGGTCTGGCCGGTTTCCTCGTCTGTCTTCACCCGGAAAGAGGGATCTTCCTGTGCCAGCTTGCCCAGGGCGATACCCATTTTCTCCTGGTCCGCCTTGGACTTCGGCTCCACGGCCACCGAGATGACCGGCTCGGGGAACTCCATGCGCTCCAGCACGATGGGGCGGTCCTGGTCGCACAGGGTGTCACCGGTGGTGACATCCTTGAGACCTACTGCCGCGGCGATATCACCGGCAAGAACTTCCTTGATCTCTTCCCGACTGTTGGAGTGCATCTGCACCATACGGCCGACACGCTCCTTCTTCTCCTTGACCGAGTTGTAAACGCCGGTGCCGCTTTCCAGCTTGCCGGAATACACGCGGAAAAAGGTCAGCGTGCCCACGAAGGGGTCGGTGGCGATCTTGAACGCCAGCGCCGCAAACGGTGCATTGTCGTCCGCCTCGCGGGTTTCGACGGTATTGTCGGCATCGAGCAAGGTACCCTCGATGGCCTTTACCTCGGTGGGTGAAGGCATGAATTCGATCACACCGTCCAGCACCGCCTGGACACCCTTGTTCTTGAACGCAGAGCCGCCCATCACCGGGACGATTTCGTTGGCCAGGGTCCGCAGGCGAATGCCCTGCTTGATCTCTTCTTCGGAGAGTTCACCCCCTTCAAGGTACTTCTCCATCAATTCCTCGGTCGCCTCGGCCGCGGCTTCGATCATGAACTCGCGCATCTCCTCTACCCGGTCCACCAGGTCGGCAGGCACCTCGGCATACTCGAAGGTCATGCCCTGGTCCGCCTCGCTCCAGATGATTGCCTTGTTCTTGATCAGGTCGACCACGCCCTTGAACTCTTCCTCTGCGCCGATAGTCATCTGCAGGGGAACAGGGTTGGCGCCCAGGCGTTCCTTGAGCTGGTTAACGACAGACATGAAGTCGGCACCCGCGCGGTCCATCTTGTTGACGAAGACCATGCGCGGAACCTGGTACTTATTGGCCTGGCGCCAGACGGTTTCGGTCTGGGGCTGCACACCGGAGGAACCGCACAGCACGACCACCGCGCCGTCCAGTACCCGCAGGGAACGTTCCACCTCGATGGTGAAATCCACGTGTCCGGGGGTATCGATGATGTTGATCCGGTGCTGGTCGAACTGGGCGTCCATCCCCTGCCAGAAACAGGTGGTCGCTGCAGACGTGATAGTGATACCACGCTCCTGCTCCTGCTCCATCCAGTCCATGGTGGCGGCGCCATCATGCACCTCACCGATCTTGTGAGACAGGCCAGTATAAAAAAGGATGCGCTCGGTGGTCGTGGTTTTACCCGCGTCCACGTGAGCCACGATGCCAATATTGCGATATCGGCTGATAGGAGTCTTGCGTGCCACAATTAATTCCCCAATAGCAGGTTGCTGGGCAACAGATTAAAAACGGTAGTGAGAGAAAGCCTTGTTCGCTTCCGCCATGCGGTGAACGTCCTCGCGCTTCTTCACCGCATTACCCTTGCCCTGCGAGGCATCGATAATCTCACCGGCCAGGCGCTGACGCATGGATTTCTCACCGCGGTTGCGGGCGTATTCCACCAGCCAGCGCATGGAGAGCGCAATACGGCGGGCGGGACGGACTTCAACCGGCACCTGGTAGGTGGCGCCGCCAACGCGGCGGGATTTTACTTCCACCATGGGAGCGATGTTTTCCAACGCCTCGTCGAAGGCTTCGAGGGGGTCCTTTTTCAGGCGATCCTGAACAATGTCCAGCGCACCGTACACGATGCTCTCTGCGACAGATTTCTTGCCACTCACCATGACATGGTTCATGAATTTTGCCAAAGTCACGTTGCCATATTTAGGATCAGGCAGCACTTCGCGTTTGGCGACTACTCGTCTTCTCGGCATGATTTTGCCCTTCTATCTCTTCAGGTTTACCCGGACACCGACCTGCCACATATGCGGGGGAGGCAGGGTTCCGGCCTTACTTACATCTTCAAGCTGGATTGCGCCAGCAGGATTCGCTTACTTGGGCCGCTTGGCGCCGTACTTGGAACGGCCGTTCCGACGGTCCGCTACACCGGACGTGTCCAGGCTGCCGCGAACGGTGTGATACCGCACTCCGGGCAGATCCTTGACACGACCACCGCGAATCAGCACCACACTGTGCTCCTGCAGGTTGTGGCCCTCACCACCGATATACGAGGAAACCTCGTAACCGTTGGTCAGGCGCACACGACAGACCTTGCGCAGTGCAGAGTTCGGCTTTTTCGGCGTCGTGGTGTAGACGCGAGTGCAGACGCCGCGGCGCTGCGGGCAGCTCTGCAGGGCGGGCACATCGCTCTTTTCTACTTTGCGCTTCCTGGGCTTACGAACCAATTGGTTGATCGTTGCCATTCAGTTAGAACTCCAAAACAAATCGTTGTATTTCATGGCCTTGCGGCCCGGCCTCCGGTCGGAATCAGCTCTTGGGTACAACTGGAACAGCAGGACGCAGAAAGCCACCCCCCGTAAGAGGAGGCGGCATTCTATAGATGCGCCGGGAGGGAGTCAACCCGTGGAGATGTGCATCTTCACGGGCCGGAAGCGAGGGCTCAACTACGGGTGCTGATGCAGGGGGGCCCGCACCTGCTGTGCATCGAAGACCGTCGGCGAGGAACAGGACGCAGCACCACCGATCAACTCCGCAGCCTCCTGCATACCGCCCTGGTTAACGTACATTTCCATGGTCGATCCCAGCTCGGCCCAGCGGTAGAAACCAACGACATGGTAGTAATCGAAATCGATATCCCCTGCCCCCATGGCCGGGTAGAACAGCCAGGACACAGCCTGTGAGCCCCTGGCCTTCATTTTCTCGCCCGACTTCCGGTGCGCCGCGTAGGCGTCTTCCATCGTCTTGCCATCGTTGAGGGAACACTGGTAAAACATCAGCACACCGTCCCCGGGCGTGCCCTCGGGGGCGTTGATGGGCACCGACAGGGCGACCTCATGCCGGCCGCTGCAATCGACCACCGTGTTAAATTCCGCCGCCAGCTTGCGGCCCTGGGCCATCCAGTTTTCCTGGCTTTCACCAAACGCCTTGCTGTCGGGCCAGGCACCCAGCCAGCCCACATCGAACATATCCGGCGAGTTGTGGAACTGCGGTGTAATCGTCCAGGCGGAGTAAAGCGAATCGTTATCCTCGGCATACTGCCGGAATTTGTCGGCCACCTTGTCCAGGTCCTTCATGCCCTTGCCCTCCCGCCAGTAACAGCCGAAGAACTCGACAGGATTCCATTTAGGGGCATTCTGGGCATTTGCAGGCTGCACCCAGAGCATTGATAGTGCCAGAAGTGAGAAAACCAGACTCGTTAGCTTTTTCATTTTGATCACCTCCTGTAAGGGGTGTATGCAGGAATACAGGGAACGTGCCCGCGATAAGCTAAAGGTAGCCCAGATTGCTCTTTGTACAAGTTTTGTCGAAAAACCGCGGGAGCTGCGAGGCCGGAAGGTCGAATCCCCTCGGCCAAAAAAAAGGGGTGGAGGACAACCCCCACCCCTGTTCGGTACTGTCGTCGACGCTAGCTGTCGGCCTGCAACGCCTCGGTGAGGGCTGCTTCGATCTCCTGCGCCGAAACGGCCATCTCGGACACGCTGTCGCGCTTGCGCTTGCGCTCCTCGTGATAGGCCAGGCCGGTTCCCGCCGGGATCAGACGGCCCACCACGACATTCTCCTTCAGGCCGCGCAGGTAGTCCCGCTTGCCGGTCACCGCCGCCTCCGTAAGGACGCGGGTGGTCTCCTGGAAAGAGGCTGCCGAGATAAAGCTCTCCGTGGCCAGGGATGCCTTGGTAATACCCAGGAGTTCGCGTTCCGCTGAAGATGGCACCAGGCCCTCCGCCAGCAGGCGCTCGTTCTCTTCCAGGAACGTCGTGAACTCCACCTGCTCGCCCTTGATCAGGTCGGAATCCCCGCTCGAGGCGATGATCACCTTGCGCAGCATCTGGCGGACGATCACCTCGATGTGCTTGTCGTTGATCTTCACACCCTGCAGGCGATAAACCTCCTGGATCTCGTTGACGATGTACTTGGCCAGCTCCTCGATTCCTTTCAGGCGCAGGATATCGTGGGGATTCAGCGGGCCCTCGGAGACGATTTCACCCTTCTCCACATACTCGCCCTCGAAGACCGACAGGTTGCGCCACTTGGGAATCAGCGCCTCGTAGTGATCGGAGCCATCCGCCAGCGGCTTGCCGTCGGTGGGGGTGATCACGAGGCGGCGCTTGCCCTTGGTCTCCCGGCCGAAGCTGACCGTACCGGAGATCTCCGCCAGGATAGCGGATTCCTTCGGCTTGCGGGCCTCGAACAGGTCCGCCACTCGCGGCAGGCCACCGGTGATGTCCCGGGTCTTGGAACCTTCCTGGGGGATACGGGCGATGACATCACCCGCCTCGACCCGGGCCCCGTTTTCCAGACTCACCATGGCGGCGGGCGGCAGGAAGTAGTGGGCCGGCACGTTGGTACCTGCCAGGCACAGTTCCTTGCCCTTCTCATCCACCAGGCTCACCGCCGGGCGGATATCCTTGCCCGCCGCCGGGCGCTCGCCCGCGTCCATGACGGAAATGCTGGACAGGCCGGTCAGTTCATCGGTCTGGCGCTTGATGGTGATATTCTCTTCCATACCGCTGAACTTCACGGTACCGGCCACCTCGGTGATGATGGGGTGGGTGTGAGGATCCCAGTTGGCCACGATATCGCCAGCAGACACCTCTGCATGGTCCTTGACCTTGATAATCGCACCATAGGGGAGCTTGTAACGCTCGCGCTCACGCCCGCGGGTATCCAGCACCGACAGTTCGCCCGAGCGGGATACCGCCACCAGGGACACGCCGTCCGCCCGCTCGACAAATTTCAGGTTGTGCAGACGCACTGTGCCGTCGTTCATCACCTGGATATTATCCTGGGCGGTAGCCCGCGATGCGGCGCCACCGATGTGGAACGTACGCATGGTCAGCTGGGTGCCGGGCTCGCCGATCGACTGGGCAGCTACCACGCCAATGGCCTCGCCCATGTTTACCCGGTGTCCGCGTGCCAGGTCGCGGCCGTAACAGGCCGAGCAGATACCGTAGCGCGTTTCGCAGGTGATCGGAGAACGCACTTCGATCTCATCGATACCCATCTCCTCCAGGCGCCTGATCCACAGTTCGTCCAGCATGGTGCCGGCGGTAATGGCAATCTCTTCCTCGCTGCCGGGCCGGTGAACGTCCCTGGCGACGATACGTCCCAGCACACGATCGCCGAGGGATTCAATGATGTCACCCCCGTCGATGACCGGGGTCATCAGCAGTCCCTGGTCGGTACCGCAATCGTCCTCGGTGACCACCAGGTCCTGGGCCACATCCACCAGGCGCCGTGTCAGGTAACCCGAGTTGGCGGTCTTGAGGGCGGTATCCGCCAGACCCTTCCGGGCACCGTGGGTCGAAATGAAGTACTGCAGTACGTTGAGGCCCTCGCGGAAATTCGCGGTGATGGGCGTCTCGATGATAGAGCCATCGGGCTTGGCCATCAGGCCGCGCATACCCGCCAGCTGGCGGATCTGGGCGGGCGAACCCCGGGCGCCGGAGTCGGCGTAGATGTAGACGGAGTTGAAGGAGTCCTGCTCTTCCTCTTTACCCTCGCGGTTGATCACAGTCTCCTTGGAGAGCCCCGCCATCATCGACTTGGATACCAGGTCGTTGGCCCGTGACCAGATGTCGATCACCTTGTTGTATTTCTCGCCCTGGGTCACCAGGCCGGCGGCGTACTGGTCCTCGATCTCCTTCACCTCGGCATCGGCACGCTCGATCAGAGTGGCCTTCTCCTCAGGAATCTCGAAGTCATTCACGCCGATCGAGGAACCGGAGCGGGTGGAATAATCGTAACCGGTGTACATCAACTGGTCGGCGAAAATGACCGTGGCCTTCAGGCCCACGGCCCGATAGCACTGGTTGATGATACGGGAGATGGCCTTCTTGGCCATCGGCTGGTTGACCATGTCAAACGCCAGGCCGCTGGGTACGATTTCCCACAGCAGGGCACGCCCGACCGTCGTATCGGCCACGAAAGTCCGCTCCAGCGGATCCCCCTCCTCCTGATGCACCACCTCGGTAATCCGCACCTTCACCCGCGCCTGCAGGTGAACGTGACCGGCGACATAGGCCCGGTGTACCTCGGAGACATTGGCAAACAGCATACCCTCGCCCTTGGCATTGATACGCTCGCGGGTCATGTAATACAGACCCAGTACGACGTCCTGGGAGGGCACGATGATGGGTTCGCCATTGGCCGGCGAGAGAATGTTGTTGGTGGACATCATCAGGGCCCGCGCTTCCAGCTGCGCTTCCAGCGTCAGCGGCACGTGCACTGCCATCTGGTCACCGTCGAAGTCCGCGTTGTAGGCCGCACACACCAGCGGGTGCAGCTGAATGGCCTTGCCCTCGATCAGTACCGGCTCGAAAGCCTGGATGCCCAGACGGTGCAGGGTCGGCGCGCGGTTTAGCAGCACCGGGTGTTCGCGGATCACCTCCGCCAGAATATCCCACACTTCCGCCGGCTCGCGCTCGACCATCTTCTTGGCAGCCTTGATGGTGGTGGCCAGGCCACGCGCCTCCAGTTTCCCGAAAATGAAGGGCTTGAACAGCTCCAGGGCCATTTTCTTGGGCAGGCCGCACTGATGCAGCCGCAGGGTCGGGCCTACCACGATAACGGAGCGGCCGGAGTAGTCCACCCGCTTGCCCAGCAGGTTCTGGCGGAAGCGTCCCTGCTTGCCCTTGATCATGTCAGCCAGGGATTTCAGCGGACGCTTGTTGGATCCGGTGATAGCGCGGCCACGACGACCGTTGTCCAGCAGCGCGTCGACGGACTCCTGCAACATGCGCTTTTCGTTGCGCACGATGATATCCGGCGCATTGAGGTCCAGCAGCCGCTTGAGGCGGTTGTTGCGGTTGATCACCCGGCGGTAGAGGTCGTTGAGGTCGGAGGTCGCGAAACGGCCGCCGTCCAGAGGTACCAGGGGCCGCAGATCCGGCGGCAGAACCGGCAGCGCGTTCAGCACCATCCACTCGGGCTTGTTGCCGGAGTTGGCAAACGCCTCCATCAGCTTGAGCCGTTTGGACAGCTTCTTGATCTTGGTTTCGCTGTTGGTGGCAGGGATCTCTTCCCGCAGGGTAGCGATCTCCTGGTCCAGGTCCAGCTGCTTCATCAGGTCCTGGACGGCTTCAGCACCCATCTTGGCGGAGAATTCGTCACCGAACTCCTCCATCGCCTCGTAGTACTGTTCATCCGACAGCAGTTGGCCCTGCTCCAGGGTCGTCATCCCGGGATCAGTCACCACATAGCTTTCGAAGTAAAGCACCCGCTCGATGTCCCGCAGGGTCATATCCAGCAGCAGGCCGATGCGGGAGGGCAGCGACTTCAGGAACCAGATGTGAGCTACCGGGCTGGCCAGCTCGATATGGCCCATGCGCTCGCGGCGCACCTTGGCCAGAGCCACTTCCACGCCGCACTTCTCGCAGATCACACCGCGGTGCTTCAGCCGCTTGTACTTGCCGCACAGGCACTCGTAGTCCTTCACCGGGCCGAAAATCTTGGCACAGAAAAGGCCGTCGCGCTCCGGCTTGAAGGTACGGTAGTTGATGGTTTCCGGCTTCTTCACTTCGCCGAACGACCAGGAGCGGATCATCTCCGGCGATGCCAGGCCGATACGAATGGCGTCGAACTCTTCCGTTTGTCCCTGCGACTTCAGCAGATTAAGTAAGTCTTTCAAGGCCTTTCCTCCTAGAGGTGTATGTGTCGATTAGTTATTCGTTCTCGAGCTCGATATCGATACCGAGCGAACGGATTTCCTTGACCAGCACGTTGAAGGACTCGGGCATGCCCGGCTCCATGCGATGGTCACCATCGACAATGTTTTTGTACATCTTGGTCCGTCCGGTTACGTCGTCGGACTTCACCGTCAGCATCTCCTGCAGGGTGTAGGCGGCACCATAGGCTTCCAGCGCCCAGACCTCCATCTCCCCGAAGCGCTGGCCGCCAAACTGGGCCTTGCCGCCCAACGGTTGCTGGGTGACCAGGCTGTAGGAACCTGTGGAACGCGCGTGCATCTTGTCATCCACCAGGTGGTTCAGCTTCAGCATGTACATGTATCCGACGGTTACCGGCCGGTCGAAAGACTCGCCAGTACGTCCGTCGTACAGGGTAAACTGTCCACTCTCCGGCATGTCGGCGAGCTTGAGCAACTCCTTGATCGACTCTTCGGCGGCGCCATCGAACACCGGCGTCGCCATGGGCACACCGCCGGCGAGATTGCGCGCCAGTTCCAGCAGTTCCTCGTCACCCAGCGCCTTGAGGTCTTCGACCCGGCCGGCCCCGTTGTTGTAGATGGCCTCGAGGAATTTCCGCACTTCGGCAATCTTCTGCTGCTCCTTGATCATGGCGTCTATCTTGTCGCCAAGACCCTTGGCGGCCATGCCCAGGTGAGTCTCCAGAATCTGGCCCACGTTCATCCGCGAAGGCACACCCAACGGATTAAGCACGATATCCACCGGTTCGCCATTTTCATCGTAGGGCATGTCCTCCACCGGCATGATGACAGAGATCACACCCTTGTTGCCGTGACGCCCGGCCATCTTGTCTCCCGGCTGGATGCGGCGTTTGATGGCCAGGTACACCTTGACGATCTTGAGCACGCCGGGAGCCAGGTCATCGCCACTCTGCAGCTTGCGCTTCTTGTCTTCGAAACGCTCCTCCAGCAGCTTGTTCTGTTCCTCCAGCTGCCGCTGGGCCGCGGCAAGGGCTTCGTTCAGGTCGTTGTCGGAGAGCTTGAGCTTGAACCACTGGTCCCGGTCCAGCTCGGCCAGGGCTTTTTCCGTCAGCTCGGTACCCTTGGCCAGGCCGCCACCACCGACGATCTTCTGGTTGGAAAGAAGGTTCTGCAGCCGGGAGAAAGTCGCCTCCTCGAAGATACGGAATTCCTCCTTCAGGTCCTTGCGGTACTCATCCAGCTGGTGCTTCTCGATCTGCAGGGCGCGCGCATCTTTCTCCAGCCCGTCGCGGGTGAAGACCTGCACGTCGATAACCGTGCCCTTGGTGCTGGAAGGCACTCGCAACGAGGTGTCCTTCACGTCCGAGGCCTTCTCGCCGAAAATGGCGCGCAGCAGCTTCTCTTCCGGCGTCAGCTGGGTTTCGCCCTTCGGCGTCACCTTGCCGACCAGGATATCGCCTGCATCCACCTCGGCACCGATGTAAACGATACCGGACTCGTCCAGCTTGGCGAGGGCACTTTCACCGACGTTGGGAATATCGGCAGACACCTCTTCCGGACCCAGCTTGGTATCCCGGGCAATACAGGTGAGCTCCTGGATGTGGATCGTGGTAAACCGATCCTCTTTCACAACTTTTTCGGAAACCAGGATGGAGTCCTCGAAGTTGTAACCGTTCCAGGGCATGAACGCGATACGCATATTCTGGCCAAGGGCCAGCTCACCCATATCAATGGAGGGGCCATCCGCGAGGATGTCACCACGCACGACCGCATCGCCCTCGTGCACGATAGGCCGCTGGTTGATACAGGTATTCTGGTTGGAGCGGGTGTACTTGGTCAGGTTGTAGATATCGACCGGCGCTTCTTCGTTGCCGACCTCCTGATCGTTGACCCTCACCACAATGCGACTTGCATCGACAGAGTCGATCACGCCGGAGCGCCTGGCCACGACGCAGACGCCGGAATCGGCGGCCACATAGCGTTCCATGCCGGTTCCCACCAGGGGCTTGTCGCTGACCAGAGTCGGCACCGCCTGGCGCTGCATGTTGGATCCCATCAGGGCGCGGTTGGCATCGTCATGTTCCAGGAAAGGAATCAGGGCCGCAGCCACAGACACAACCTGCTTCGGAGAGACGTCCATGAAATCGACATCCTCCGGCGCCTTGACGGTGAATTCGTTCAGGTGGCGCACGGTAATCAGGTCATCGACGAACCTGTTGTTCTTGTCCAGGGTGGAAGACGCCTGTGCAATCACATACTCCGCCTCGTTGATAGCAGACAGATACTCGATGTCATCGGTCACGGTACCGTCAACGACCTTGCGGTAGGGGCTTTCCAGGAAGCCGTATTCGTTGGTCCGGGCGTAGGTGGCCAGGGAATTGATCAGGCCGATGTTCGGCCCTTCCGGCGTCTCGATGGGACACACGCGGCCGTAGTGGGTCGGGTGCACGTCGCGCACCTCGAAGCCCGCCCGCTCGCGGGTCAGACCGCCCGGGCCAAGCGCCGATACCCGTCGCTTGTGGGTCACCTCGGACAGGGGGTTGTTCTGGTCCATGAACTGGGACAGCTGGCTGGAACCGAAAAACTCCTTGACTGCCGCTGATACCGGCTTGGCGTTGATCAGGTCCTGCGGCATCAGGCCTTCGCTCTCCGCCATGGACAGGCGCTCCTTCACCGCACGCTCCACGCGTACGAGACCGACGCGGAACTGATTCTCCGCCATTTCGCCAACGGAACGCACCCGACGGTTACCGAGGTGGTCGATGTCATCGACCATCCCCTTACCGTTACGGATCGCTACGAGCGTCTTGAGCACATCGACGATGTCCTCCCGGTCCAGCACACCAATCCCGGTGACTTCGTCGCGACCCAGGCGACGGTTGAATTTCATACGTCCCACTGCAGAAAGGTCATAGCGATCGGCAGAGAAGAACAGGTTCTGGAACAGGTTCTCGGCGGACTCCTTGGTAGGAGGCTCCCCGGGGCGCATCATGCGGTAGATTTCCACCAGCGCTTCCAGTTCATTGCGGGTGGTGTCCTGGCGCAGGGTATGGGAGATGAACGGACCGCAGTCCAGCTCATTGGTATAGAGTGTCTCGATCTCCTTGACGCCCACCTCGGACAGCTGTGCGAGAATCTCCTCGGTCAGCTCCGTGTTGCACTCGACCAGCACTTCACCGGTCTTCTCGTCCACCACGTTTTTGGCAAGTGCCCGCCCGAACAGGTACTCCGCCGGGATCTCCAGCTCGGTGATCTTGGCGTCTTCCAGTTCACCAATGTGACGGGCCGTGATCCGACGACCCTGCTCCACCACGATCTTCTTGCCGACCTTGATATCGAACGAGGCCACGTCCCCTCGCAGTCGCTCGGGAATCAGGGCCACCGAGTAGTTACCGTCCTTGTCGACGCGGAAGGTATTCACGTCGTAGAACATGTCGAGGATTTCCTCGGTCTGGTAGCCCAGCGCGCGCAGCAGAATCGTCGCCGGCAGCTTGCGACGGCGGTCTATACGCACGAACACGAGGTCCTTCGGATCGAACTCGAAGTCCAGCCAGGACCCGCGATAGGGAATCACCCGGGCCGAGTAGAGCAGTTTGCCGGATGAGTGGGTCTTGCCCTTGTCGTGATCAAAGAACACGCCGGGGGAGCGGTGCAGCTGGGAGACGATCACCCGCTCGGTACCATTGATAACAAAGGTTCCGTTGTCGGTCATCAGGGGGATCTCCCCCATGTAGACTTCCTGCTCCTTGATATCCTTGATGGTCTTGGAGGAGGAATCCTTGTCATAAATGATCAGCCGTACCTTGACCCGCAGGGAGCAGGAATAGGTAACACCGCGCAACTGGCACTCGTTGACATCGAATACCGGTGTTCCGAGGTTGTAATCGACATACTCCAGAGCCGCATTGCCGCTGTAGCTGACGATCGGGAAGACCGACTTAAAGGCAGCGTGCAGGCCGTAGTCGCCGCGCTGGTCCAGGGGAATCCCCTGCTGGGTAAACTTCCGGTATGAATCCATTTGGATCGCAAGCAGGTAAGGGACGTCCATTACCTTCGGCAGCATGCCGAAATCCTTGCGAATGCGTTTTTTCTCAGTGTACGAGTATGCCATCAGTACTCCCCAGCGTGATTTTCCGGAAACAGTCTGCTTCATTCCCCGTTTGACCTTGCCAACCATGGCAAGTGCCGGGAATCAAGCAGACTGCATCCCTGTAAAACTTAATGCTTTCAAGCGGGAAAAGGCCGGCGGGCCAACAGCCCACCAGCCTTGTCCATGTTCGGCCAACGGGGCCAAACAAAATGCCGGGCTTACTTGAGCTCGGCAGAGCCGCCAGCTTCTTCCAGCTGCTTCTTGATATCTTCGGCTTCTTCCTTGGTAGCGCCTTCCTTGATCGGGGAAGGAGCACCGTCGACCAGGCCCTTGGCTTCTTTCAGGCCCAGGCCGGTAACCGCGCGCACAACCTTGATGACGTTCACTTTCTTCTCGCCAGCGGCGGTCAGAACCACGTCGAACTCGGTCTTCTCTTCTGCGGCAGCACCGGCTTCACCGGCAGCGGCCGCAGGGGCAGCTGCTACGGCGGCAGCCGCGGTAACACCGAACTTCTCTTCCATTGCCTCGATGAGCTCAACGATTTCCATTACGCTCATATCGGCGATTGCATTCAAAATGTCGTCTTTGGACAGAGCCATGACTCATATCTCCTATTTAGCTGATTAAAAATTCATCCACAGCGGCTCAGGCCGCCGCTTCCTTCTGATCGCGTACTGCCGCGAGCGTCCGGACCAGTTTTCCAGGTACCTCGTTCATCGTCTGAACCAGCTTGGTCGCCGGCGCCTTCATGACACTCATCAACATAGAGAGTGCCTGGTCGCGCGTCGGCAGCTTAGCCAGTACATCCAATTGATCTGCACCCAGCATCTGGCCGCTTACCGCCAGTACTTTTACTTCAAAGGCATCGTATTCTTTCGCGAAGTCCTTGAAGAGACGAGCCGCTGCACCGGGATCTTCCATGGAAAATCCGAACAGGGAGGGACCGACGAGTGCATCGTTGACGCATTCATAGTCGGTACCTTCCAGTGCACGCCTTGCCAGTGTGTTCCGCACTACACGGAGGGTCACGGCATTTTCGCGCGCATCTTTGCGCAGGGCTGTCATTCCATCCACGGTTACGCCGCGCGAGTCGGCGATCACCAGGGACAGAGCACTGGTGGCAGTCTCATTGACTTCAGCTACGATCGCTTTCTTGTCTTCGAGTCTAATTGCCACTGGTATTACTCCTGGATTGCTAAGTTAAGTGCCTCCAAACCTATGGATGGCACCGCTTGCGTGGTGAACAATTCCACCATCTGCGTAGGCCGGGGTCTGCACCCTGATTAAGCCGTCATCACCCTGCTACTGCTGGGGCGACGGCGCCTACGGTCTTTGATGGTCTTCAGTTCTCAGCTAAATAGGCCAGTAGCCAAAGCCTCTTCCAAAGACCTCAAAGCAGACCGGTTGCAACCTGTGGGTTACAGCCGGCCAACACTGCCTCCCTTCCCTGGGAGGCCTTGAGGAAACGCCCTTTTTGAGGGCATTTCGATCAAACTTCGATCGACGCCTGGTCGATCGTCACGCCCGGCCCCATGGTGGTGCTCAGCGTGACCTTCTTCATATAAATACCCTTGGAGGCAGCAGGCTTGGCCTTTCTCAGGTCCGCCAACACCGCTTCCAGGTTGCCCCTGATGGCATCCGGCTCAAAACTGATCTTGCCGATGCCGCCGTGGATAATGCCGTTTTTGTCGGTGCGGTAGCGAATCTGTCCCGCTTTGGCATTCTTCACCGCGGTCTCCACGTCGGGGGTAACGGTGCCCGTCTTGGGGTTGGGCATCAGGCCCCGTGGGCCGAGCAGCTGGCCCAACTGGCCGACGACACGCATGGCGTCCGGCGAAGCGATCACGACGTCGAAATCCATCATGCCGCCCTTGACCTGCTCGGCAAGCTCTTCCATACCTACCAGGTCAGCACCGGCTGCCTTGGCTTTTTCCGCCGCGTCACCCTGGGTGAAGACGGCAACGCGCACGTCACTGCCGGTGCCGTGAGGCAGAGTGGTGGCGCCGCGGACCGCCTGGTCCGATTTGCGGGCATCAACCCCGAGGTTCACCGCCAATTCGACGGTTTCGTTGAATTTTACGGTGGCAAATTCCTTCAACAGGCTCACCGCTTCTTCCAGCGGGTAAGACTTCTCCGGATCGACCTTTTCCCTGAATGCGCGTACGCGCTTGGACAACCTGGCCATTACTCTACTCCCTCCACTTCAATGCCCGCAGACCGTGCGCTGCCGGCGATGGTGCGTACGGCGGCGTCCATATCGGCGGCGGTAAGGTCGGGCCACTTCTGGGTGGCCACATCCTCGAGCTGGGCGCGGTTGACCTTGCCCACTTTATGGGTGTTCGGTGTCGCAGAGCCCTTTTTGAGCTTGGCCGCCTTGCGCAACAGCACAGCTGCAGGCGGGGTTTTCTTGATGAAGGTAAAGGAACGATCCCCGTAGACCGTAATTACCACCGGAATCGGCAGACCGGGCTCAGTGCCCTGTGTCTCGGCGTTGAACGCCTTGCAGAATTCCATGATGTTGACACCGTGCTGGCCCAACGCCGGACCCACGGGGGGGCTGGGGTTGGCCTGGCCAGCAGGCACCTGCAGCTTGATATAAGCCTCGACTTTCTTAGCCATGTTTACTCTCCCGGGTGCAAACGCCGCTTCGGCCGCAACGACCTACTGGGGCTCCCCATTGTGGCGGCCGCTGGCCACCCACTTCCTCTGGTGAAAGCCTCTGTAGGAGCCCACTCCGTGGGCGATCGTATTTCGGGCATCAGCCCGATCGCCCACGGAGTGGGCTCCTACAGGGGGGTTCCACCACCCTTTGCAATCAGGCCTTTTCGACCTGACCGAATTCCAGCTCCACCGGGGTGGAACGGCCGAAAATCAGCACCGCCACGTTGATGCGGCTCTTTTCGTAGTTAACTTCCTCCACGACTCCGTTGAAGTCGTTGAAGGGTCCATCAATAACGCGCACCATCTCGCCGGGCTCGAACAGCGTCTTGGGCCGGGGCGCTTCCACACCGTCTTCCACCCGCTGCAGTATGGCTGCCGCCTCCGCCTCGGTAATGGGTGCCGGCGCATCGGCCTTGCCACCGATAAAACCCATCACCCGCGGTGTTTCCTTAACCAGGTGCCAGGTGTCGTCGTCCAGTTCCATCTGCACCAGCACGTAGCCGGGGAAGAACTTACGCTCGCTGCGGCGCTTCTGGCCGGCACGCATCTCCACAACTTCCTCCGTGGGTACCAGCACCTCGCCGAAGCGGTCCTGCATGCCGAGCAGCTCGATGCGCTCCTTCAGGGCAGCAGCGACTTTCTTCTCGTACCCTGAATAGGCGTGAACCACGTACCAACGCATTGCCATCGGCTAACCCTTACCTCGTCTGTTAAGCAATTGCCAGTGACACCAGCCAACCCAGGAAGGAGTCGAGCCCCCACAGGATCAGCGCCACCAGCAATACGAATGCCACCACAATCATGGTGGTCTGCACAGTTTCCTGACGCGTGGGCCAGACCACTTTGCGGATTTCCATCCGCGCCCCTTTGACCAGGGCCCAGAAGGCGGCACCCTTGGCCGTCTGCAGCGCCACCAGCCCGGCCAGCGCCGCTATCGCCACGATACCCAGGACCCGGTACAGCAGCGACTGGTCGGAGAAATAACTGTTTCCGACCACAGCCACCGCGACCAGGACAAATACGATCAGCCACTTGACCCCGTCGAAGCGGCTCGTGGTCGTTTCCACACTCATTCA
>JAHEEV010000198.1 GCA_024640505.1 Halieaceae bacterium | reverse complement strand
ACTTCGGCAGATTCCCGGATCCCGGCACGCAGCAGGGTGTTCAGTTTGCGAAAAATACTCATGGCGTTATCTCCTAATCGATATCCATTTCACGGATCATCTTCGACGTGCGCGCCTCGCTGATCTTGTTGTGCAGGCGGTCCGCCTCGTGCTGGTCGCGAACGGTTTTGGACATCGTGATAGTGGCAAATACCAGAAACAGGGAACTGATCAGGAAGTAGCCCTTGACGACCAGTTCTCCTGGCAACAGGTAGATACCGATAAAGGTTGCCCCGATGGCGATGGCAAAAGCCACCTTGACGAAAAATCCCCAGGCCGGGGAATCACTGTGCATCTCGATTGGGTCCACGTCGAACACCTCCTCTGGTTGTTGTCGACGGGGCCAGTATTCTGTGGGAACGGGGCGGCTAACAAGGACAATGGCAGAAGAGCCGGGAACTGCTACCGCGGGTACCGTGATGCGCTACTATCCGGCGTTTTCAGGATCCCGATCGGAGCGCAGGGGACCAAAGCTCTCGTACCGCCAGTCTCGCAGGGCCAGGAGGAGGGTATACCCTTTACGCTCCGCAAAGGGTCTGCCGGCATCCTCCCGGTTGAGCTGATCGAAATCTCGCGCCAGTCGTTCCAGCTTCCTGCGCAGTTCCGCATTCGAGGCAGCGCAGAGCATGCCGTTGAGCACGGTCAACTGGTGGTCGTCCCGGTTGAAGCGGGTTGCAAAGAAGTCCTGCTGGATCGCGCGCAGGAAGACCTGTTCGATAGGACCATTGGGCTGCCAGCCGAAATTAGGTGCCACCAGCAACTTGATGCGGTTGTTCGGTTGCAATTCTATAATGCGCAGCCGATCGAGTCTGGCCAGCATCTGAACCAGTTCGTGTTCTGAAAATACGTAGTACTCGAGAATATTCTCAAAACTCCAGCGATTGAGTACGCACACCGTAACGACCAGCAGCCCCAGGTCCCCGGCTATTTCTTTCTCCTGTTCGACCGTCAGTCCCTGCAGTCTGCCCTGTCGAGATTCCATCAGCTTGACCAGCTCTGCGATATCCATGCCGCACAGCGTGCAAATCCGATCGATCTCCGCCAGACTGAATTCCTGCCGGGAAAACTTGCGCTTGACCGAGGACTCCGAGAGATCCAGGCCATGGGCCAGGTCGGCATAGGTCATGCGAGCGGATTTCAGCGCTGACTTGAGCGCCTCGACGAGAGCTGCGACCTGGGCCATGCTGGGACCTCATGGATTAAGGTATTGCCAGATAATACTCGAAGTTGTGGGAATTGCTACAACTGTGGTTCAGGTCGCGCATTTTAAAACCAGTTTCTAGAATCTGTCATGTCATGTACGGCCACGGAGCTGCCGATGCCACAGCAACAGAAAGGATTTCTCCCCTACATCCTTGTGGTGTTCCTCAATGCCTTTGTGGACCTGGGCCACAAGATCGTGATCCAGAACACGATATTCAAACATTATGACGGCCAGGAACAGGTGATACTTACCGCCATCATCAACGGCCTGATCCTGCTGCCCTTCATTCTGCTGTTTTCCCCCGCCGGTTTTCTGTCCGACCGATTTGCCAAGGAGCGTATCATCCGCTATTCGGCACTGTTCGGTGTCGCGGCGACACTGGCGATCACTTTTTCCTATTACCAGGGGTGGTTCTGGGCCGCCTTCGCGCTCACCCTGGCATTGTCCGTTCAGAGCGCCCTCTACAGCCCGGCCAAATACGGTTATATCAAGGAACTGGTAGGCGGCGAGAACCTGGCCTCGGCGAATGGCGCGGTCCAGGCCGTGACCATCGCGGGTATCCTGCTGGGCACCTTTGTCTTCTCGCTGTTATTCGAGGGGCTGCTGCCGGATACGGCCCTGCAGGATCCCGGCACCAGCATGCGCCACATCGCGCCCATCGGCTGGGTGCTGGTGGGTCTTGCGGTGATGGAGTGGGGCGCCACGGCCCTGCTGCCTGCGAAGCGGCCGGGCAGTGCCGCAACCCGATTTGAATTGCGGCCCTACCTGAGGTTCCAGTACCTGCGCCGCAACCTGACGCTGCTGGGAGAGAACACTACCATATGGCTCTCCATTATCGGCCTGGCGACATTCTGGGCTATCTCCCAGGTGATGCTGGCGGCTTTTCCCGCCTTCGCCAAGGACTCCCTGGACATCACCAATACCGTTGTCATTCAGGGGATACTGGCCTGTTCCGGCGCGGGTATCGTCGTCGGTTCCCTGATCGCAGGCCGGGTTTCACGGCACTATATCGAAACCGGCCTGATCCCGATCGGGGCACTGGGAATAGCCCTGGGCATCGCCCTGTTGCCGGAGCTGGATAGCGCGACGGGCATGGGGCTTACATTCCTGCTGGTCGGCGTCATGGGGGGTATGTTTATCGTTCCCCTCAACGCGCTGATCCAGTTCCAGGCCGGGGAAGAACAGATGGGCACCATCCTGGCGGGTAATAACTGGATACAGAACGTGGCGATGCTCGTGGCCCTCTGCCTGGCTGTCGCCTTCGCCATGGCTGGTATCGACAGCGTCGGACTGTTCTACATCCTGACCCTGGTGGCGGTCATCGGTACGGGCTATACGGTTCGTAAACTCCCGCACTCTCTCGCACGCATCCTCGCCACCATGATTCTCAAGCGGCGCTATCGGATCGAGGTCATCGGGTTCGACAACCTGCCGCGCTCCGGTGCGGCTCTTCTGCTGGGTAACCACATTTCCTGGATCGACTGGGCGCTGGTGCAGATCGCTTGCCCCCGGCCGCTGCGATTTGTGATGCTGCGTCGCATCTATGAAACCTGGTATCTCAAACCTTTTTTCAAGGCCTTCGGGGTAGTGCCGATAGAGTCAGGACGCAGCGAGGACAGTCTGAAAACAATCAACGCCCTGCTGCGGGCGGGAGAGTGCGTATGCCTGTTTCCGGAGGGCGCTATCAGCCGCAACGGACAACTCGGCAAGTTTCACACGGGCTATGAACGAACGGTGGAGGGCGTCGAGGAGGGGGTCATCGTGCCATTTTATCTTCACGGCTTGTGGGGCAGCAGTCTGTCCCGTGCCGATGAAGGGCTGCGTTACGCCAGGGCACCCGGTTTGCGCAGGGACCTTATCGTGGCCTTCGGCGAGCCTCTGCCGCTGGACACCGGGGCCAAGCAACTCAAGCAGAAGGTATTCGATCTCTCCCTGATGGCCTGGCAGTCCCATACCGGAAAACTCGATCCCCTGCCGCTGGCCTGGCTGCGTGCCGCCCGTCGTCGGGGCTCCGGCATCAGTCTGGCAGACAGCAGCGGCGCCAGACTGACCCATCGCGAGTTGGTCGCCAGGGTAATGGGTATGAGCCGTGTCGTCAGGAACCAGTCCCCGGAGGCACACGTGGGTATGCTGCTGCCCGCTTCTATCGACACGGCGGTGACCACGCTGGCTATTCTCATGCAGGGCAGGGCTGTCGTGCCTCTCAACTACACGCTGGGAGAGGAGGCACTGACGGGCATCATTCGCGACACCGGTATACAGCGGATTTTTACCACACGGGATTTTCATGGTGAGGTTTGTGCGGGCATGGGTGCAGCGCTGGACGGGCTCGATGTGCACTATGTGGAAGAACTCGAGCAGGCACCCTGGCAAACGGTGCTGTCCCGGCTGGCGGCATTTTTTTTGCCCCCATCCTGGCTTTACCGTCTCCACGGCCGCCCCGTCGATGTTGAAGCTGCGGCCGCGATTCTCTATACCCGTGGGCGTCAGGCGAGGGTCAAGGGTGTGGTGTTGTCCCACCGGAACCTGATGACCAATTGCAGGCAGATGTCCGACGTGCTCAATACCCGTGTGGATGACGTGATGATGTCCTGCCTGCCTCCCTTTCATGCCCTCGGGCTCACGGTCACGACGCTGATGCCACTCGTCGAGGGAATCCCCATGGTCTGTCATCCGGATCCGCGGGATGCGCCGGGCGTCGCCAGGGCGATTGCCCGCAACCGCGCAACCATTCTGGTGGGTACCTCGAGCCTGCTCTCCCTTTATCCGGACGATGCCGGTATTCACGCGCTGATGCTGGCCTCACTCCGGGTGGTGGTTGCGGGGGCCGAAAGATTGGATGAAGAAGTTCGCCGCAATTTTGAGCTGAAATTCGGCAAACCCGTTTATGAAGGGTACGGTACGACGGAGACCTCGCCCGTGGTCAGCGTGAATGTTCCCGATGCGATCGATACATCAGACTGGAAGGTCCAGCAGGGCAATGTCCCGGGCACGGTGGGGTTGCCGTTGCCCGGCACCAGTGTCCGGATTGTGGACCCCGTGAACCTGGAACCCTTGCCGCTGGGCGAGGATGGACTCATCCTGGTTTCCGGTAACCAGGTGATGAGCGGGTACCTCGGGGATGAAGTGGAATCTGCCAGGGCCATCCTGGAAATGGACGGTATGCGCTGGTTTTGCAGCGGAGACCGGGGGCATCTCTCGGAAGAGGGGTTTCTGGTGGTTGCGGGATGACGTGATGCTGTGGAGATTGGAACGGGAAATCGTCACCGATCACGGCAGCTTGAAAAATTGGAGCGGGAAACCGGGTTCGAACCGGCGACCTCAACCTTGGCAAGGTTGCGCTCTACCAACTGAGCTATTCCCGCA
>JAHEEV010000197.1 GCA_024640505.1 Halieaceae bacterium | reverse complement strand
AGAGCGCTCCTACAGGGGGGTTGGGGGCTCACCGCTGAAGAAGCGCCGGGGATTATCTACCAGCATGGTATCGATCTGGGCCTGCGATATCCCGGCCTCCAGCAGGCGGGGAATGATGTTGCGGTGAAAATGGGTGGGATTGAACAACACATCCGCATCCATGGCGGCCAGCAGTTCGGCGGGGAAGGGCTCGCCCCGGGTGCACCAGACTCCGTCGTGTGAAACCACGATGCCCTGCTCCCGGTTCTTCTTCAGCAGCGCAATCAGCGACTCGATACGCTGCTCATCCGGCGCCAGGACCTCCAGCCCGAAACGGTCGAAGCCCAGGTAGGAGCCCCGGTCCAGGATATTCAGGTGGTAGTCGTGATTCGCCGAACCGCAGCTGTGGCCGATGATGATGCGGTGGGGCGGCACGCCCTTGTCGATCAGGAACTGTTGCTGCTCCTCTCCCATGGTGCCCTGGTCGGTATGGGTGGTGACGGGTGCGCCCGTCTCCACCGCAGCGAGGGCCGCTGCCTCCAGCACCTCGTACTCGTAGTCCGTGATACGGCCTTCACCGGTGGCCACCTTGATGATGCCGGCCTTGATACCCGTCTCGCCGATACCCCGGGTCAACTCGTGAATGAACAGCTCCGCCATGGTCTCCACACCCCGGCCCAGGCTGCGCAGGAAATGCCAGTGGGGCACTCCGCCCTCATCCTCCTTATACAGGCCGGTGGCGCAGATGATGTTGAACCCGGTCCGGTCTGCCACCTCGGCCGCCAGTGTGACATCGCGGCCGAGGTCGTTGGGACAGGGGTCCAGCATGGAGCGAATCCCGTGGGCCTGCATATCCTCGATCTTGCCGACGCAGGTGGCAATGATCTCGTCGCGAGACGGACCGGGTTGCAGCGTATTCGCCTCCCAGCCGGGATAACCGATGAGCAGGTGCTCGTGCATCAGGGTGACGCCCAGGTCGTTGACACTGATGGGGCCGGTTACGGTATTCACGATCTCCTGGGTCATGCGAAAGCACTCCTGTCTCGGGTCCAGTCCCTACTATAGACGAATCAAACCCGATCCATCACGCCGCGTGCAGGCGAGTGTGATATAACAACCCGCCCCATCAGCCAAGAGCAGTACCGACCATGCAGGAACCCCGGGAATTCACCATCGATATCGACGATGTCGAGCTGTGCGTCTACGAGTGGGCCGGCACGGGCGACCCGGTGCTGCTGCTCCACGCCACGGGGTTTCACAGCCGCTGCTGGAACGAGGTGGTGCTGCGGCTGCCCGGTCAGCACGTGTTTGCGGTGGATATCCATTTCCACGGTGGCAGCAGCAAGGCCGGCGACGTAGTGGACTGGACGCTCTTTTCCCGCGATATCCGCCAGCTCATCGAACGGCTGGATCTGCGCAACCTGGTCGGGGCGGGCCACTCCATGGGCGGCCACCTGATCGCGCGGGCCGCGGCCGCATCACCCGATCGCTTCAAGCAACTGTTGCTGATCGACCCGGTCATCTTCCGGCCGGAAGTCTACGCTGACCTGGACGCCCACATCGGCGGCATCGAGGCCCGGGACCACCCCGTGGCACACCGCAAGAATAACTGGCGCGACGCCGAGGAGATGTTTGAGCGTTTCCGCGACCGCCCGCCCTTCGACACCTGGCGGCCGGAAGTATTGCGGGACTACTGCGACTACGCCCTGCTGCCCGCCGACGAGGAAGGATTCCGGCAGCTGGCCTGCAACCCCATCAACGAAGCCTCCAACTACCTGAATCACCGGGGTAACGAGGCGGTACTGGCCGAGCTGCCCCAGCTCTCCATGCCCATCACCCTGCTACGAGCGCCCGCGGCGGACAAACTCACCGGGGATTTCAGCGCTTCACCCACCTGGCCCGACCTGGCTTCCGCCCTGCCCTGCTGTCGGGATATCTACCTGTCCGACCACAACCATTTCATTCCGATGCAGGATCCCGAACTGGTGGCCCGGTACCTGCGGGAAGCCCAGCAGGATCGCTGGCAGAATGCCGGGTGAACGGGGCGCGCGCTCGCCAGCCGGGTCGGCCCTGATCAGTGCAGGGCGTTGGAGGGCATTGAACCGCCACTATCCGCCGTGGGGAACAGGTAGTCCTGCTGCAGGCATTCGGCGGCCAGCTGCCGGGTGGCGGCCACCGTGGCGGCGATGAAATGGGCGAACTGCTTCAGGGTGAGCCCCGCCGCGGTGGGCAGGGTGCCGGCAGCGACCAGTTGCGGGGTGGCGTCGTCCACCACGTCCACGAACAGTTTCAGCGTCGGGTAATCCATGTTGAGTCGCCCTAGATCCGCGGCGACGGGCAGCAGGGCCATGGGGCGCAATTCCAGCTCCGTGGACAGCAACAGTCCGTAATTCTCCAGGAACAGGCGGCTGTCGATAACCCCGTCCAGTTCCTGCAGGGCGCGCAGGTGGAGACCCTCGCACTCATTGCACAGATAGTGATCGACGCGGGCTTCACCGAGCCAGCGCTGCAGCAACGCCCGGTCCGGTTGCTGGGGGGATGTCATTCGCGGTTCCACTGAATTGGGGGCAACCCGGGCATTCTACGCCAGACCCCGGACTATCCCAAGTACAGACTGGCAGACCAGAGATGTGGATCTGGCTGCACAGGCTGGTTCGCCCCGGCAATCCGTTCACGACGCCCTCTGCAGACTGCTAGACTTTATTCATTTCCGCCGGAGCCGGAATCCATGCAGCCAGCCTATCTCCCGCGAGCGAACAGAGAAGTCTGTACCTGCCGCTGCCTGCACCTCGGCTGGTACTCCCGGTGAAGGACATGCATGTACTTTGATCTCCAATATTACTGGCGGGTGCTGCAACACGTCCGGGGCCTGAAACACTGGCCCGGTCGACGACGCATGCTGGTGCGCCTGCTGCTGCAGGTTCCCCTGGGCTACCTGTTCCACGCCAGCTGTTTCCTGCTCGATTATCTGTTGTTCCCGCGCCTCTGGCGGCAGCAGGTCAGGCAACCGGTTTTTATCTTGGGCCACGCCCGCAGCGGCACGACCCTGGCCCATCGGCTGCTGGCAGCGGACACGGACACTTTCAGCTACTTCCTCTACTGGGAGATGTTCTTCCCGTCCCTGCTGCAGAAAAAAATCATCCGGATCCTGGGCTGGATGGACCAGCAGTGGTTTGGCGGTCCTGTCCGCAGGCGACTCGAGGCCTGGGACGAGAAGACCTTCGGCAAATACCGACACATCCACAACATGAGCCTGTGGAATTCAGAGGAGGACCAGTTCGTCATGCGGGCCGCCTTCGTGACCCAGCAGTGGGCACTGGACGTGCCCATGATGGACGTGATCGACCTGTTCCACGTGGATGAGATGCCGGAGAAAAAGCGCCGGCGCTGGCTGCATCACTATCGCGAATGCGTGAAGCGCCAGCTGTTGCTGAACGGCGGTGACAGGACACACCTGAGCAAGAACCCGCTGATGTGCGGCTGGGTTGAATCGCTCATCGAGACTTTTCCCGATGCGCGCATCGCAGTGATGATGCGCAACCCGGTGGAGTGCATGCCCAGTGTCCTCAAGCTGGTGGAAATCTCCTGGCGGGGCAAAGGCTGGACGCGGGAAGACTACGCGGAATCCCTGCGCGAGCTGACGCGGGTATCTTTCGAGAGCTTCCACCATCCCAGGGAGGTGCTGCAGCGGCATCCGGAGACACCGCAGATCGTCGTGGACTACCGCCGGATCATTGCGCAACCCCGGGATACGGTACTGGAGATCTACCGGGCATTCGACCTGGCGATAAGCCCGGAGTACGATCGTTACCTGCTGACCACGCAGGAGCGGGAGCGAGCCCATAAACCCGGTTTCGAATACAGCATCGATGACTATGAGCTTTCCGTGGAGGAGATCGAGTCGGAGCTGTCGATATTTTTCGATAACTACCAGTGGCCGCGCTCCGGCGGGAAGACGGGCAATCCCGACACATGATAGAGAGGGAGAGAACCATGGGCGCACTCGAAGGAAAAACGGCGCTGATTACCGGGGCGAGCCGGGGTATCGGCCTCGCCATTGCCCGCCGATTCGCGGCGGAGGGTGCGGCGGTCGTACTGGTAGCCTCGCGCCTGGGTGCCCACGGCAGGCTGCGGGGGACCCTGGAGGAGGCGGTAGAGTCCATCCAGGCCGCAGGGGGCCGTGCCGCGGCGATCGCCTGCGACCTGTCTGACGCCGATGCGCGCAGTGACCTGGTGGCAAGGGCCGGCGAACACTTCGGGCTGCCGGACATCCTGGTCAACAACGCCGCCGGCGCCAACATGGTGCTGCCCAGCGAGGCCACGACCGAGCAACGCAACGTCATGTACGACATGAACCTGAACACGCCCATCGAGCTGGCGCAACAGGCCCTGGCCGGCATGCGGGAACGGGGACAGGGCTGGATCCTCAATATCAGCTCCCACTCCAGTCTCCAGCCGGTGGTACCCTATCGCGATTCGCCCCTCGCCGCCCACGTGATCTGCGCCTACGGTGCAACCAAGGCAGCCCTCAACCGCTATACCGAGGGCCTGGCCCACGAACTGGCACCCGACGGCATCTTCGTCAACAGCCTGGCGCCGGAGAATATCGTGCTCACATCGGGGGCGGACTACGTGCG
>JAHEEV010000018.1 GCA_024640505.1 Halieaceae bacterium | reverse complement strand
GGCTCGGTTGGCCTTAGTGGCATCGAGCCCCTGGGCCGCTTCCGCTCGGGCCCCCTGGGCAGTGCCAGTCAAGAAGACGAGTTCCAGGTCACCATCCGCTACCGTTTCTAATCGAGATAAGAACGAGGAGATACCAGAATGTTTAAACGAAATCTTGCAAGTATCGCCCTGGCCACGGCCCTGGGCGCAAGCCAGGCCTATGCCGCCACCCCGGAGGATGTGGACAACTCCTTTTATCCCTACCGTGACAGCGTGCCGCAATTTTCAGGACTTTCCGCGGGTATGACCATCAACTCGGGTAACGTGGGCCAGTTCCAGGAGATTCTGGACCCGGCAATCTTTCAGCAGGTGAAGGACGGCTGGCTCGACATCAAGGTGGGCGACACCACGTCATTCGACTTGCACCCCAACTATGTCGAAGCCACACGCAAGAGCCTGGGTCAGGTGTCTCTCGGTGACGAGAGCGGCCAGATCAACGGCTTTGTTGCCGGGCGACCTTTCCCGGAAGAACCCAGTACCGATGATCCGCGTGCCGGGGAGAAACTGGCGTTCAACTATAAATATGGCTACAACTGGGGTGACAATGCCGCGATCTACCCGTTTTACTGGAAGTACCGGGACATGGAGTCTGCGAAAGTCGAACGTACGTTAAAGTTCAACTTCCACTTCCTCAATTACAAGCACCGGGTGAACCAGGATCCCGTGCCCGAGTTTGCGGACAACCCCTCTGACCTGTTCCGCGGGATCTATGTGCAGGTACTCGAGCCTTTCGATGTGAAAAACACACAGCTTCTGATTCACCGGGCAGACGATGACCAGGTACGTGATAACACCTGGCTCTACCTCGGTTTCCAGCGCCGTGTGCGTCGTCTCTCCTCCGGCCAGATCACCGACTCCTTCCTCGGGGCGGACCTGATGATCGAGGACTTCGAGGGCTATAACGGGCGCATCTCGGACATGAACTGGACTTACAAGGGCACCAAGAACGTGCTGCTTCCTTTCTATAACCACAATGACATGGTGCTGTCCACGGAGTTTGAGGAAAGTGACGGCTACCAGTTTGTGGAGTTCAGCGGTAAGGGTGGCTGTTTCCCCAATATCACCTGGCAGCTGCGCAAGGTGTATATCCTCGAGTCCGACCCGGTTGATGAGAACCACCCGATCAGCAAGCGCGTGCATTACGTAGATGCCCAGACGTTTACCTTGCCGCGGACCCTGATCTATGACCGCAAGGGCGATTTGTGGAAATCCTGGTTGATCGGCCAGGCGCATCCCGACCACCATATGGACAAGAACAGGGGTACCGGTGTTGCCATCGACGACGCGTTCTCCATGGTCGATGTCCAGGCAGGTCACTGCACCACCGGTCAGTTCAAGGGCCAGGTAGATCCCGCCCTGAACCCGGTCAAGTTGTTCAGCGTGCAAAACCTGCGAGCCACGGGTCGCTAAACCCTCTCGGGTGCTTTTGCCAGCACTCATGCCCGGCGGTTGCCGCCGGGCCGGGCGCTGGCTTTTTTCGAGGTAGAAACTACGATGCCAGAAGCAGTCGACGTAAAGCTTTTTTTTAATTTTCGCAGTCCATACTGTTACATCGCTTCCAAGACCCTGTTTGCGATCTATGATGACTACCACGCCAACCTGGTATGGCGCCCACTGGGCGGCTGGTCGGGGCGTTCATCACCGGATCGAGCGAAGGTCAAGGTGCCGCTGACGCGCCAGGACGTGCGACGGATCACGGCGAAGATGGGTATTCCCATGAACCCACCGCCAATCTCCACTGAGCCAACCGCCGCGGGCGCCGCCTCACTCCTGGCAGAGGAACGGGGGCTTCTGCGCCCCTGGATGGTGGAGGTTATGCGGGCAGAGTGGGCCGAGGGAAAAGATATTGGCGACCAGCAGGTCCTGCTGGATGTAGGTAAGCTCGTAGGCCTTGATAGCGATGAGTTGATGGGCTCCTTTTCCGATCCGGACAGGCTTGCCCAGCTGGACAGGAACTGGGAAGAAGCCCAGGAATTGGGCCTTATCGGCGTGCCGAGTTTCCAGATCGGCGAGGAATTGTTCTGGGGCTCGGATCGTATCGACTATGTACTCGACCATCTGAGTGGCTTGCGCCTGCGCAAGCTGTGAGCATGCTCGAGCTCTATACACACCCCATGTCACCCTGCGCCCAGAAGGTGCGCATCGTGCTGGCAGAAAAACACCTGGAGTGGACGAAACACCATGTCAGTCTGCAGGACAAGGAAAACCTGGAGCCTGCGTACCTGAAGCTGAACCCCCTGGGGGTGGTGCCTACGCTGGTACACGAGGGCAGGCCGGTGATCGAGTCCAGTATTATCTGCGAATATCTGGAGGATACCTTCCCACAGCAGACGCTGTTGCCACAGGACACCTACCAGCGTGCCCGTATGCGCTTCTGGATGAAGCATGTGGATGTCAAGCTTCATCCCGCCTGCGGGACCTTGCAGTGGCCCATGGTGATGCGACCGCGGTTGATGGAAAAGTCCGAAGAGGAGCGGGATGCGATTCTCGAGCGGATACCTGAGAAGCCCCGGCGGGAGCGCCAGAAACGTCTGGTCAAGTTTGGCCTGGATGCGCCCGACGTGGCAGACGCGGTAGCAACCTATCGCAGGACGATCCTGGATATGGAGTCGTCACTGGCGGAAACTGCGTGGGTCGCAAGCGATAGCTTCAGTCTCGCTGATGTGTGTCTTGCACCCTATTTCCAGACACTCCTGCAGTTTGACTGGACCGCGATGTTCGAAAAAGATTGCCCGCGGGTGGCTGACTGGTTCGAACGCTGCAGGGCGCGCCGGTCATACCAGGAAGCCGTTGCGGAGGATTTCCCCGACGATGTTATGACCGAGCTTCGGGAGAAGGGGGGTGCGGTCTGGCAAAAAATTGCATCCCATCTGGCTTGATCCGTGATTGTCCTGTACGAACGTACCGACTGCCCCTTCTGCTGGAAGGTGCGTATTGCCCTGGCAGCCCTGGGCGTGCCCTACGAATCAGTCGGGACCGAACTGGGGGTGAAGCATCCGCAGGTGCTGAAATACAGCCCCACAGGGACTGTTCCTGTTATGCAGGACGGTGATGTGGCCATCTGGGAGTCCGGCGTCATGCTGGACTACCTCGAGAGGTGTTACGGCCCGGGCCGGTTGGTCCCATCGGACCCGGCTTACGCGGCCAGGGCCTGGTCTCTCCATGCCTACTGTGACAAGGTCATCGGGCCCGCCCTGAAGGGGCTGGTCTTTGAAAAACGCTCTCGCCCCGAAGGGGAGTGGGATCTGGACCTCATCGGGGAGAGCGCTGAAAAATGGCGTGACTGCCAGGCCTGGCTCGAAGCCTCTGTGGGCGAGTGGGCCCTTGACGACAATGCGTTGAACGTCGGGGAGTGTGCCCTGGCGGCACGCCTGGGCGTGGCCGAGGTTTACGATGCCGGGGTCACCTCGGAGTTTCCGGCCCTTGAGGCCTGGTATTGCAGGTTGACTGAACAGCCTTTCTGGAAGGCGGCCTATCCCACGTCTTTCATTGGAAAGTGACCGGGTCGAAGTAATTGAACTGCCCTATGGGCTGGGGCGTGTAAAATGCGCCATGAAATTGAGGTGGATACCAACATGATGCAGGAAGATCGAATTCTGGAATTAGGCGATGAGCTTTACGAAGCCCTGCGGGGCTGCCGGACGCTGGCTCCCCTGACGGATCGGGAAAAAGATATCACCATCGAGGATGCCTACCATATCAGTCAACGCATGGTCGATCGCCGGGTGGCATTGGATGGCGAAAGGATTATCGGCAAGAAGATCGGGGTGACCAGTAAGCCGGTACAGGAGATGCTCAATGTCTTCCAGCCCGATTTCGGTTTTCTCACCGATGCCATGGAGTATCCGGACGCGGCGGAGATACCGATCGCGGGCAACCTGATTGCCCCTCGGGCTGAAGGTGAAATCGCCTTCCGCCTGAAAAAGGACCTCGCGGGGCCGGGTGTGACGGAGCAGGATGTATTGGACGCAACGGCGACCATTATTCCCTGTTTTGAAATCGTCGATTCACGTATTGCGGACTGGAAGATAAAAATCCAGGACACGGTGGCGGATAACGCGTCCTGCGGAGTCTATGTGCTGAGCAAGACTGAAGTCGATCCCAGGGACTATGACCTTCCGAATCTCAGGATGAAAATCTACAAGAACGGTGAGTTCAACTCCGAAGGGCTGGGCAGCGCTGTACAGGGCAATCCGCTGACAGCCGTTGCCTGGCTGGCCAATACATTGGGCGAGTTCGGGATACCGTTCAAGGCCGGCGAGGTGATCCTCTCTGGTTCCCTGGCGCCGCTGATACCGGTGGTGGCAGGTGACGAGATGTCACTGGAGATCGAGGGCATCGGCGGCTGCAGCTGCCGGTTTGTATAATTCCCTACCCTGTAGGAGCCCGCTCCGCGGGCGATCGGAGATTGAAACATGAGTAACAAGGTTAAAGCAGCCATCATCGGCCCCGGTAATATCGGCACGGACCTGCTGATGAAGGCCATGCGCAGCGAGGTTATCGAGCCCGTGTGGATGGTGGGCGTTGTAGCAGACTCGCCGGGCCTGGCCCGCGCGGCTGAAATGGGTCTCAAGACCACGGCGGACGGCGTAGACGGCATGCTGCCGACGATGAAGGAGGATGGGGTACAGATCTGCTTCGATGCCACTTCCGCCTATGTGCATGAAGAAAACAGCCGCAAGGTCAATGAGCAGGGCGCTGTGATGATCGACCTCACGCCAGCGGCTATCGGCCCCTTCTGCGTGCCGCCCGTGAATCTGGCGGATGCGGTGGCGAAGCAGGCCATGAACGTGAACATGGTTACCTGTGGAGGGCAGGCGACCATACCGCTGGTCGCGGCGGTGAGTCGTGTACAGGATGTATCCTATGGCGAAATCGTCGCCACGGTAAGTTCAAAATCGGCGGGCCCGGGCACGCGCAAAAATATTGACGAGTTCACCCGCACCACGGCCAAAGGTATCGAGATGGTCGGCGGCGCCCATAACGGCAAGGCCATCATCATCATCAACCCGGCCGAGCCGCCATTGATCATGCGCGACACCGTGCACTGCCTGACGCACGACGATCCCGACCAGGAAGCGATCACGCAGTCTATCCACGACATGATCGCCGAGGTGCAGAAATACGTGCCTGGCTACAAGCTGAAAAACGGGCCGGTGTTTGACGGCAAGCGCGTGTCCATCTACATGGAAGTCGAGGGACTGGGAGATTTTCTGCCCAAGTACGCCGGTAACCTGGACATCATGACGGCAGCGGCACTGCGTACGGCGGAGATGTATGCGGAGGAGATTCTGGCGGGGAAGTTTTCCCCCGTTGCAGCGTAAAGAACATGGTAGGAGCCCGCTCTGCGGGCGATCGGGTTCAGCCCCGATTTTTCTCGCCCGCGGAGCGGGCTCCTACAGGAATCTGGAGAGAGCGAAACGATGGATTTGAAAGGAAAGAAAGTCACCATTCACGACATGTGCCTGCGCGACGGTATGCACCCCAAGCGCCACCAGATCACCGTGGAACAGATGGTCAGCATCGCCACGGCCATGGATGATGCGGGTATCCCGCTGATCGAGGTTACCCATGGCGACGGTCTGGGCGGCGCCAGCGTGAACTATGGTTTCCCTGCAGCCAGCGACGAGGATTACCTGAGTGCGGTGTGCAAGGAGATGAAAAACGCGAGGGTCTCCGCACTGCTGCTTCCGGGAATCGGCACGGTGGACCACCTCAAAATGGCCGTCGATTGCGGTATATCCACGATTCGAGTGGCGACCCACTGTACGGAAGCGGATGTATCCGAACAGCACATCAAAATGGCTGCCAAAATAGATGGCCTGGATACTGTCGGCTTCCTGATGATGGCCCACATGATCGGGCCCGAGGAATTGCTGGCACAGCTCAAGTTGATGGAGGATTACGGTGCCAACTGTGTCTACATCACCGACTCCGCCGGTTACATGCTGCCCGATGATGTGAGCGCCCGGGTCTCACTGGCGCGCCAGGAATTGAATCCGGACACTGAAATCGGCTTCCACGGTCATCACAACCTGGCCATGGGTATTGCCAATTCCCTGGCTGCAGTGGAGGCCGGCGCCAACCGCATCGACGGTTCGCTGGCGGGGCTGGGTGCCGGTGCCGGCAATACGCCCCTGGAAATTTTCATCGCCGTTTGCGATCGCATGGGGGTTGAGACAGGCGTCGACCTGTTCAAGGCCATGGATATTGCCGAGGAGCAGATCGTCCCGATGATGGAGCATATGGTGCGTGTCGACCGCGATTCCCTCACCCTGGGCTATGCCGGCGTCTATTCCAGTTTCCTGCTGTTCGCCAAGCGCAGTGCCGAGAAGTACAACCTCTCCTCCCGGGATATCCTGGTGGAGCTGGGCCGGCGCCGTACCGTGGGAGGGCAGGAGGATATGATCGAGGACCTGGCGCTGGATATGGCGAAAGAGCGCGGTACGATTTGATCGAATGACTGAACCCGGCACCTGATCGTGGCGGTGAGCTGCCCTGATGGGGGATCTTTCCCGTTTGCCGGGTCGCAGAGAGGACGTTATGGATGAGCCTTCCGATGCAGGTGGGCCGGTTACGATTTCAATAGCCCGCAAGGTGGTACCCGGCCGCGAAGCTGACTACGAGCAGTGGGTCAGGGGCATTACCGCCGCTGCACAGACCTTCCCGGGGCACATGGGTGTCAACGTCATAAAGCCCACCCCGCCTTCGCGGGAGTACGTAACCATCTTCCGGTTTGATACCTACGCACATCTGGCTGGCTGGAAGGAGTCGCCAGTCCGTGCCAGCTGGCTGGAGCGGTTACGGGGTATCGTGGAAGGGGAGAGCAGGGAGCAGAAGGGAACGGGGCTCGAGTTCTGGTTCAGTCTGCCGGAACTGCCCGTGTCTCATCCCTCGCCGCACAAGATGGCCCTGGTGCTGTTCGTGGTCATCTACGCCATTTTGCTGTTGCTCAACCTGTTGCTCAGCCCCCTGACAGAGGGGTGGCCCTATTGGATGCGCACCCTGCTGGGTGTTTTTCTGCAGGTGATGCTAATGACGTATTTCGTCATGCCGCGGGTAACCCGCCTGCTCAAGTCCTGGCTGTATAACTGAAACCGGCGTGGGCCGGAAAAACGCCGGGCTCGAGAGAACCCGGCGGGCGCAAGCCTTAGCCGACGAAGGCCAGGCGCGGTTCGGAGACACCTTCCGTGTCGCTTCCCTTGAGGTAGGCCAGCATGGTGTCCGCATCCGATACCTCGAAGGGGTCGGTGGGGCAGTTGTCCCCGAAGTCCGGCTCGACGAACATCTTCTCGATCTCGCCATCGTTGACGACCATGGAGTATCTCCAGGAGCGCATGCCGAAGCCGAGGTTGGACTTGTCCACCAGCATACCCATCTTCCGGGTGAACTCGCCGTTGCCATCCGGCAACAGGAAAATGCGCTTGTTGCCCTGTTCCTTGCCCCACTTGAACATGACGAAGGCATCGTTTACCGAAACGCAGATAATCTCATCGATGCCCTGTGCCTTGAAGTCATCGTAGAGCTCATCGTAGCGCGGCAGGTGGTTCGAGGAGCAGGTCGGCGTGAAGGCTCCGGGCAGTGAAAACACCACCACGCGCTTGCCGCCAAAGATGTCCTCGGTGGTCTTGTCTTCCCAGCGGTAGGGATTTTCCCCTTCTACGGACTCATCCCGCACACGGGTCTTGAACACAACGTTCGGTACTCTGTTTCTGTCAATCACGGTAAATCTCCTGTAATGGGTGACTTCGGGGAGGAGTATGGGGGCTGCAGCGTCATTGGTAAATTGAATTAAATCTATTCTGGCGATAGATAATACCAATAAACCTGTGGTTGAGTGCCGAGCGGTAGTCGCGTCTCAGGCCTTATCGCGCCGGAGTTTTGCCGGGATACTGGCGGGAATGCGGAACAGTGATGGCGCCCATTCAATCCTCGACTCGTCCACCTCGATACCTTTAAAGCGGGAGGCCATGCTGGTGAAAGCCACTTCCGCATTCATGCGCGCGAGGTGTGAGCCGAGGCAAAAGTGAATGCCGCCCCCGAAGGAGCAGTGCTTGGCTTCCCGGCGCGTGATATCGAAGCGATCCGGATCAGTGAAGACAGCGGGGTCCCTGTTGGCGGCGATCAGGATGGCCCATACTGGCGTGTCCGCGGGGATGGTGACACCGCTGAATTCCGTATCCTCCCACAATACGCGCACGGTTAGCGGCACCGAGGGTTCGAAGCGAAGGCATTCCTCGACGGCCGACTCCGCCAGTGCCGGTCGTTGGCGCAGCAGTTCGAACTGGTCGGGATAGCGCGAAAAGCACACCATGCCGTTGCCGATCAGCCCGATGGTAGTCTCCAGTCCGGCGATGAGCAGGCCGATGCTCTGCTGTAAGAGTTCCTCTACACTCAGGCGATCCCCCGCTTCTTCGGCGGCTACGAGGGCGCTGAGGATATCGTCCGACGGACTGGCACGCCGTTTGTCGATCAGGTTCATCATGTAGTCCGCCAGTTCGAGGATGGCCGCCTCCGCGCGGCCCTGCAGGTCGGGAAACGCGGCCTTCGCCAGGCGGTAGGTGGCGAGCGATACCAGGCCCGAGAGCCGGTCACGATCCTCGAAGGGGACACCCAGCATGGCGCACATGGAGGCGGCAGGGACGGGCAGGGCAAGGTCCTGCACCAGATCCATCTGATCCCGGCTTGCGAGCTGGTCCAGCTCCCGGTCCAGTTGTTGCTGAACGCGCGGGCGAATCGCCGCCAGCGCACGCGGCGTGAACGCCTTGCTGACCAGCCCGCGCAGGCGGTCGTGATCCGGCGGGTCCATGCGCAACATGAACTTTGACGCCTCTGTTTCCTCCCGGGTCTCCCTGGGAATCAGGCCGTTCAGGTGGCGCATTCCCGAGTGGCTGTGTTTGAGCAGTTTCTGGATGTCCCGATAGCGGGAGATGCGCCATTGTCCGTCAGGTTGCAGGTTGACGGGCTGGCTTTCCCGCAACGTACGATAGGCATCGTGAGGGTTGGCCTTCAGGTCCATCGTGTCCGGATTGGCACCGTACCAGCCGGGAGTAACGGATAATGCCGGTTTGCCCATGAGTCCCTGTACCTGTTGATGGCCCTGAAGCCTGAGTGGAGCATCCTAACCCGCGGTGCGCAACCCGTCGAATGCGGGAGACATGTAGTTCCGCCCTGTCAGTGACCGAATGGGCACGCAGGTACGTCCAACCTGAGCTACCACTCGAGCTTTTCCTGTAGAATGAGCGAGCCCGCGAGTCGGGTAGTCGAAGGAAGAATGTAGAGCGAGCCCTGCGTGAGTCCGGTCAAGGTACGATCCTGTTTCGGAGGAGGGGATGTTGGAACTGCTGCTGGTTCCCATTGCATTTGTTACCTCCTGCCTGGCCGCGGTGATCGGGATGGGCGGGGGTGTGCTGCTGATCGCGCTGATGCCCGGCCTGGTGCCCACCGCGGCTATCATTCCCCTGCACGCGTTCACTCAGCTGGCCAGCAATCTGTCGCGAGCGGTCTTCGGGTGGCGCGATATCGACCCGACCATCATTCCCGCCTTCACCCTGGGTGCTATCGCCGGCGCCTGGCTCGGCGGGGGAATATATGCCAGTCTGGATCTGCGCTGGCTGCCCGCGGTTATCGGGATCCTGATCCTGGTATTCACCTGGCTACCCCTGCCCAGGGTCCGGGGTACGGGGCAGGTGTCCCTGGCCCTGCTGGGCTTTTACCAGACCGGGTTGGGCATGCTCGCCGGTGCTACCGGTCCGCTCGGTGCCGCTGTACTCCTGCGTCGCAGCAGTGCGCGCGACTGGCTGGTGGTGAACACGGCGGTGTATATGGGTTTGAATCACCTGCTGCGCTTTATCGCCTTCAGCGCATTGGGTTTCAGCCTGGCACCCTGGTGGCAGCTGGTACTGGGTATGGTCGCCGCGGGTATCAGCGGATCCTGGGTCGGAACCCGTCTGCGTCACCGGGTACCCGAAGCTGATTTTGGACGCTGGTTCCGCCTGCTGGTGACGTTATTGGCAGCCCGCATGATTGCGCTGCCATTTTTATCAGCGTGACCGGGCCAACGATTGACTGGAGGGAGACAAGCATGAAGAGACGACTGGCGGCTGCGTTGTTATTGCCATACCTGTCGGGATGCGGCGGGCATACGGTGCAGGGTGAGGAAACGGTGGAGGACTGGAACCAGGATCCACGCCCCGTGGGCCGGACCCTGGTCTACGAGTGTCCGGGTAATGGCGGGCCGGGGTACGAATTCATCGCCCGTCTGGGGCCGGGAGAAATGGCGGTGTGGCTCGAGGACCGCTACGTAGTCCTGTCCCAGGTGCGCAGCGCGTCCGGTGTCAAGTATGTGGAGGGGGACATCACCTTCTGGATGAAGGGCGAAGAGGCCATGTTGACTGCCGGTGACGCAGAGTACCGGAACTGCCGGCTTAACCATGCACGAGTCCCCTGGGAGGATGCCCGGCGCCGCGGGGTGAACTTCAGGGCGGTAGGCAATGAGCCGGGCTGGCATCTGGAGATACAGCAGGGGCGCCAGATATTGTTTGTGGGGGATTACGGTATGCAGCGCGTGGTTGTGCCCGATCCCGGGGAGCAGCGCGATGGCCCGGCCCGACTCTACCATGCCAGGAGTGAGGAACACGAGTTGCTCGTCGAGATCGTGGATGAGATCTGCACGGACACCATGAAAGGGGACAGTTTCCCCACCAGGGTAACCCTGCAGCTTGATGGCACGACCTACTGGGGATGCGGCAGGGATCTCAATTCGCCCTGGCAGTAGAATCTTGAACCCACATCATGAAGGCTCGCCAAGTCGTTGATATTTTGGCGTAAACCGACCGATTTGGTAATAGTACCACTGACTTTTACGTGACTTACCTGCTATCTTGATCGGCATCAATGTCTCATGCCCGCTCCGCTCCTATTATACGCGGCGGACGGTGCAGCAGGGCTTCACCAAACATCAAGTAAAAGGAGTGAACCATGAAAAAAGCGTTGACTATGGCGCTGGTAACTGCCGCTATCGCCGGTGGCAATATGACGGCTCAGGCCTACGAGGCAGGCGACTGGATCGTCCGTGTGGGTGCGGCAACCGTAGATCCGGACACCGATAGTGATGCCATCGTGATTCCGACTGCGCCACCGACCGTTTTGCCCAATGGCGTGGACGTCGATGACGACACGCAGCTGGGCCTGATATTTGCCTATATGCCCGAGCCCAATTTCGGTATCGAGCTGCTGGCCGCCACGCCGTTCGAACATGACATCTCGCTGGAAGACGCACCGGTCGCTGCAGGTTCCACCAAACACCTGCCCCCGACCCTCAGCCTGCAGTGGTACCCCATGGGTCACACGGACAGCTGGTTTCAACCCTATTTCGGTCTGGGTGTTAACTACACCTACTTCTTCGACGAAGATGTCGACAATGAGCTCAAGGGTGCTCTCGAGAGCATTCTGGGTACCGGATTGGCAAAGGCTGATCTCAACCTGGATGACTCCTTTGGCCTGGCCGGTCAGGCTGGCTTGGACATCTTTTTCGGTGACCACTGGGCCCTCAACGCCGGCGTCTGGTACATCGACATCGATACGACCGCGGAAGTGAAGGTGGTCACGGACGGTGGCGACACCGCCAAGGTGAGGTTCGACGTGGATATTGATCCCTGGGTCTACAACATCGGCATCGCCTACCGCTTCTAACACCTCTTCTGGCCGGCTCACTACGGCCAAAAGACGTCTGACCCCGCTGGTTTCCAGCGGGGTTTTTTTATAGCTCGCTATAGTGCAGCGTGACCCGAGGGCATTGACCTCTACATCGACTGTGTGCCTGCCAGCGACAGCCCGGCAGGGGAAAGACCTGCCGAGCGAATGAACTTCCGAGCGAGCAGGTCTTTCCCCTGCCGGGACGGATATGCTGAGCGAAACTTCCACCCGAATGAAGATGCCGGTAAACGGCGGTTCTTCGTATCGCAATCAGTGCCCCATCTGAGAATGATCCATCTGCTGATGGTGGCTGTGCCCGCCGCCCTGCGTCGCATGGCTGCCGTGGGCGATAACCATGTACAGCGTCCAGATGCCGGAGGCAATCAGCAGCAGGGCGATCACGATCTTCAGGCCGCGCCGACGCAGGAACACCTGCAGGCGGTCCGCGCCCAGGCTGGTGGTGAGCATGGCGGGGAGGGTGCCGATCCCGAACAGCAGCATCATGGTGGCGGACTGGAGCCAGTCCTGTGCAGTTGCCGCCCAGGCCAGCGAGCTGTAGATCAGGCCACAGGGCATCAGTCCCCAACACAGGCCGAGTAAAAGTCCCTGGCTCCAGTGCCTTACGGGCAGAAGGCGGGAAGAGAGTCGCTGCACCGGCTGCCACAATCTGGAACCGGCCTGCTCCAGTAGCGCCATGCCTCGCCACCAGTCAGCAATGTAGAGCCCCATGCCGATCAGGAGCAGGCCGGCCAGGTAGCGCAGGCCGATGGTCCAGGCGGCGATATCGACACTTCCGGCAGCCAGGCCGAGCAGGCCGCCGAGCAGTGTATAGCTGGCAATGCGCCCGCCATGGTAGGAGAGTGATACCGCCAGTGAGCGGTGCCCACCCAGGTTAAGCGCGGCGGCAATGCCGCCACACATGCCGAGGCAATGACCCGCTCCCGCCAGGCCCAGGCCCAGTGCACCAACGTAGCTGATTTCCGTCACGGCTTTTTTCCCGCCGGGGCTTCAGGTGGTTCCGCCCGTGCATCAGGCTCCGCAACGTCCTCGTCGGCGAGAATACGCCAGGCTTCCTTGTCCAGGTCGTCGTATTGGCCGTCATCGATGGCCCACAGCAATAGCTTGATGCCTAGGGCAACGAAAACGAGGGCGATGGGAATCAACAGGTATAGGCTGTCCACGGCTGCTTGCTCGGCTCAGGTGCGAGGCGGTCTATTTAACCGCAATGAATTCAGGACCACCAGCAGGGAGCTCAGGGACATGCCGATGGCCGCAGCCCATGGGGGAATATAGCCCATGGCCGCCAGCGGGATCGCGCAGGTGTTGTAACCCAGCGCCCAGGCGAAGTTCTGCAGGATGACGCGGCGGCATTGACGGGACTTGGCCCAGGTGCCCGTGATCGCCTCCAGGTCGCCCCCGATGATGACGAAATCGGCCTGGGTGCGCGCCAGGTCGGTAGCGCCGGCCACGGCGAATGAGGCATCCGCCAGACTCAGCACCGGCGCATCGTTAAGGCCGTCGCCCACCATGCCTACCACATGCCCGGCAGCCTGCAGATCGCGTACATGGGCCATTTTCTGTTGCGGTTGGGCACCTCGTTCTACCCGCTCGATCTGCAGCGTGCGGGCCAGCGCTAGCGCCTGGGGGGAACTGTCTCCGGTTAACAGTTCCACCTGCAGGCCGGCCCGGCGAAATCCGTCAACCACCGTCGAGGCCTCTCGACGAAGGCTGTCGGTCAGTCCGATCCAGGCCAGAGCTTCACCCTCGCGGCACAGGGCGATCCAGTAGAATTCGGTTTCCGGCCGGGGAGGGAGGTCGGGGGCGAGCTGGCGGCAGAAAGACTCACTGCCCATGCGGTAGAGGCGTCCCTCCCGGCATCCTTCCAGCCCGGCCCCCACGTGGTATTTCACGCGCTCAAAACCTGAGGCGCCATCGATGTCACTGAAGGCTTTTGCGACCGGGTGGGTCGAGTAATGTTGCAGGGCTGCACCCAGCGCCAGCAGGTCCTCCTGCAACGGTGCTCCGAGCCGATCTATTTCGGCGATACACAGGGTCCCCTCGGTCAGGGTGCCGGTCTTGTCGAAGATCATGTGGGTGGCCCGGGCCAGGGCTTCCAGCGCATTCTCCCCGCGCACGATGACGCCACTGCGACGCAGGGCGCTTGCGGCGCTCGTCAACGCCGCGGGTGTCGCGAGTGCCAGGGCGCAGGGGCAGCTGATGACCAGCACTGAGAGCGTTATCCAGAATGCCCGCTCCGGTTCCACCTGGCTCCAGACCAGTGCCGTGGCGGCCGTGACCAGCAGGATGCCCCCGACAAACCAGGATGCGATGCGATCCGCCAGTCTTGCCAGCCGGGGTTTTTCAGTCTGGGCGATTTCGACGGATCGCTGCAGGGCAGCGAGTCGACTGTCGCGATAGCTGCCGAGTACGTGGGTCTCCAGCGCGGACTCGACATTGACGGTGCCTGCATAGACGGTATCGCCGCATGTTACTGCACGCGGCAGGTGTTCCCCGTTGAAGGTGTCCTCCCGCACGGCACTGGCACCCTCGATGATCTCCGCGTCAGCAGGTATGGTCTCCCCGGCCCTCACCAGCACCCTGTGACCCTTCTCCAGCTGCATGCGGGGCACGGTTTCCCAGCGATTGTCCCGGCGTATGGTCACGGCATCAGGCAGCGTATTCTCGGCATTGAACCAGGTCAGGGCATGGCGCTGGCGAACGCGGCGCTCCAGAAATCGACCCAGCAGCAGGAAAAAGGTGAACATGACCACCGAATCGAAATAGACCTGGCCAGTGCCGGTCACTGTTGCCCAGGCACTCGCCAGCCAGGCCAGGCCAATGGCCAGGGCCACGGGCAGGTCCATGACCAGCACCCCGCGGCGCAGGTGTCGCCAGGCGGTCGTGAAAAACGGTCTTGCGGAGTACAGCACCACAAAGCTCGCGACAAGCAGGCTGAAACCACGCAGCAGGCCCTGGTATCGGGCCTCGATACCCTGGATATCGCCGGCGTGCAGAGCGATAGCGAACATGCCGACCTGCATCATGCCGAACCCGGCCACACCCAGGCGCCGCAGATCGGTCCGGTATTCGTCCTGCATCTGCCGGTGCTGGGTACTGGCCTGGAAGGGGCGGGGCTGGTACCCCAGGTCGTCCACCCGTGAAAAAATCTCACTGAGCCGTAGCTCCCGGGGATCAAACTCGATGTCCAGCCGGCTCTGCTGCAGGTTGACTGAAGCCCGGATCACCCCCGCCGATTTTGACAGGGTCTGTTCGATGAGCCAGGTGCAGGCTGCGCAGGTCATTCCACCCAGCAGAAGCCGGGCCGTTACGGTCCCGCCTGCGTCAGTTTCGCAGAACGTCGCCGCCAGTTCGGCGTCATCATAAATGATGTATCGGTCGTGATTTCCGGTTTGATGATCCGGCGGCTGTTCGTTGTAAGCGGTGCGCCTCTGGTAAAAACTTTCGAGGCCGTTGGCGGCGATCAGTCCCGCCACCGCGCGACAACCAGGACAGCACATCGGGCGCGATTGGCCGGCGATGTCTATGTAGAAGTCGGTGCCTGCAGGGACGGTCTCGCCACAGTGATAACAGGTTTCCGCTGCCGCCGACGCGGCATCGGCCTCACTCGAGCGCTGCATCGCCGATGTCGGCGGCTAGCACTGAGCCGTCCAGACGCCAGGGCTCGCTCCCGCCCCCTTCGAGCGTCCAGTGCCAACGCGGCTGGATTTTTTCCCGCAGGGTGCCCCGGTAGAGCCCGGCGTCGATCCGGCGCAGCGCAACCTCGAAGTCCCGGTCGGATTCCAGTGGGTGGGATAACAGCAGCTGCAGTTCCGGAGCCGTCACCGGCCCGGCGAGCCGGACATCGACCCAGCTACCGGAGAATGTCAGGGTGGCGGAAATGCCCAGTTGGTCGGCCCGTTGCTTCTTCTCCAGTTGGCGATTGATCGCCAGTCCATCCTTGTAGTAATCATCCACGACCAGGTCGTCGGCATGCCGATTGGCGATGAACAGGGTGGACAGGCCGGCAACTACCACGCTCGCAGGCAGCAGAATGAGGAACCAGGGCCAGAATTGTTGGTACCAGGGCTGACTGTCTTCTCGTGGCAGGGGTTTATTCAAGGCGTTTGACTGCTACAGCGGTTTCATGAAGCGCGATTCGGAGCTGGCCTGCAGTGATGGGAGGTCACTGGACACGGCCATGAAGTCCAGCTCGGTGCTCGGCTTGTTCAGCATCTGCGGTTCTGCTCGCACCCGGAGGCTGATGGAGCGCACCTCGCCACCGTCCAGGCGATAGCGCGTGTCGCCGATGATTTCGGCGCCATCGATACCGCTGATGGAGATCTCGAACTCGTGGTCCTCAGGGTGCATGTTGACCAGACGCAGTGTGTAGATATTATCAATCGCCCCGGAATCTGTGGTGGTATAAAGCTGATTGCGATCACGGATAACGGTGAGTTCCAACGGTATCCGCGACAGGATATTGTACCAGAACACGCCGACCATCAGGCACAGCACGACCACGTAGCCGATGATGCGCGGTCGCAGCCAGTGGGTCTTGCCCCCCTCCAGTTCGTGCTCACTGGTATAGCGGATCAGGCCCCGGGGATATTCCATCTTGTCCATAACGGAATTGCAGGCGTCGATGCACAGGGCGCAGCCGATGCACTCGTATTGCAGACCCTTGCGTATGTCGATTCCGGTGGGGCAGACCTGGGTGCACAGTTCACAATCGATGCACTCCCCGAGATTCAGCTCCTCGAGATTGGCACTGCGTTTGCGGGAGCCGCGGGGTTCACCGCGTTTCTGGTCGTAGGAGACGATCAGTGTGTCCTGGTCAAACATGACGGACTGAAAACGGGCATAGGGACACATGTACTTGCAGACCTGCTCGCGCATCCAGCCCGCGTTCGCATAGGTGGCGATGGTGAAGAAGAATATCCAGAAAACCGCCCAGCCGGGGGCCTGCAGGTTGGCCAGATCAGGAACGAGTGTCTTGATCGGGTAGAAATAGCCGACAAAGGTGAGGCCAGTGGCAAAACCCACGAACAGCCAGGAACCGTGCTTGGCGATTTTTCTCACCAGTTTCTCGACTGACCAGGGCGCCTTGTCCAGTTTAATGCGCTGGTTGCGGCTGCCCTCGGTCTTTTGCTCCAGCCACATGAATATGCTGGTCCAGACGGTCTGCGGGCAGGTGTAGCCGCACCAGATCCGCCCGGCGACGGTCGTGACCGCAAACAGGCCGAAGGCGGCGATAATCAGCAGAAAAGCCAGCATGGGAAAATCCTGTGGCCAGAACACCAGGCCCAGGATGTGGAATTTTCGCTCGGGCAGGTCGAACAAAACGGCCTGCCTGCCTTCCCAGTCAAGCCAGGGCAGAAGAAAATAGCCAAACAGCAGCGGCCACCCGGTGTACAGGCGCACCCGCTGGAAATAGCCTTCGATTTTGCGCGTGTAGATTTTTTCGCGACGCTGGTAGAGGTCGAGCTCCGCCACTTCGGCGGGCGCAACATCCTGCAGATCAATGAGATCCTGGTCTGACATGGTCCTGTTCCGTGGTATAGGTCTATCCATTACAGGGGGTCCATCCGTGAACCCCCGGGTTTCCAGGGAAGGGCTTTACTGGCTCAGGCCATAAACGTAGGCCGTGAGTATATGGATCTTGTCCTCACTCAGCGACTCGTTGAAAGCTGGCATCACACCGTTGCGCCCCGCTCTGAGGGTGTGGGCGATCTGTTCCCGGGTCCCGCCATACAACCAGACGCCATTCGTCAGGTTGGGGGCGCCGAGGGCGGGGTTGCCGGTCCCGTCGGCGCCGTGACAGGCCGCGCAGTAGGTCGTGAAATGCTTCTCACCGGCGGAGGCCTTGGCATCGTCAACATCCCTGCCATTCAGTGCCAGCAGATACTCCGTGGCCTCGCTCACGCCCTGATCCCCGAGTATGTCGCCCCAGGCAGGCATGGCCGCCCTGCGGCCGTTTACCAGTGTGGCCTTTATGGTCGCCGGGTCCCCGCCGTAGATCCAGTCATCGTCGGTGAGGTTGGGGAAGCCGTAGGCTCCCTTGGCATCCGCGCCGTGGCACTGGGCGCAATTATTACCGAAGAGTCGCATGCCCATCTTGCGCACTTTGGGATCCGCGGCGATCTCCTCGACTGGCAGGGCCAGGTAGCGGTCTCGCATATCGCGGTATTTCTCTTCCGCCCGGGCGACTTCCCGTTCGTGCTGGTCCACCTGGGTCCAGTCAAGAATGCCGGGAAAATTGCCCATGCCCGGATAGACGATCAGGTAACCGACCCCGAAGACGATGGTGATTAAAAACATGTAAAACCACCAGGCGGGCAGGGGATTGTCGTACTCCTCGATTCCGTCGTAGACATGGCCGGTGGTCTTGTCTTCGGGCTGCTGCTCGCGCTTGCGGTTGGCAAACAGAATCCATGTGATCCCCACAATCGTAACCGCGGTAAGGATGATTACCCATAAGCTCCAGAAACTAGCCATTCCTTCCTTCCTCCTGCATGGTGCGTTGATTCAGCTCTTCGTCTGCGAACGGCAAGTTGGCGGCCTCATCAAAAGTCTTTTTGCGTTTCTTGTTGTAAGCCCAGAAGCAAAGCCCGATGAATGCCACCATCAGGAACAAGGTGCTCAGGCCTCTCAAGTCGTTGATGTCCATGGGATCTAGCGCCTCGATTGCAGCAGGGTGCCCAGCTGTTGCAGGTAAGCCACCAGGGCTTCGATCTCCTGTTTGCCTTCTACAGCGGCTTTGGCGCCAGCGATATCATCGTCGGTATAGGGCACGCCAACCATGCGCAACGCGGCCATTTTGTCACCGGTCTTGTCGCCACTCAGGGTGGCCTCGAACAGCCAGGGAAATGCCGGCATATTGGACTCGGGCACCACGTCCCGCGGGTTGTAGAGGTGGGCGCGGTGCCAGTCGTCACTGTAGCGCTGCCCGACCCTTGCCAGGTCGGGTCCGGTGCGCTTCGAGCCGAACAGGAACGGGTGGTCATACACCAGTTCACCGGCTACCGAGTAGTGGCCATAGCGTTCCGTTTCCGCCCGCAGTGGGCGAATCATCTGCGAGTGGCAGGTGTTGCAGCCCTCGCGGATGTAGATGTCGCGTCCTTCCAGTTCCAGGGCGGGAAGGGGTTTGAGCCCCGCGATGGGCTCGTTTGTCTCTTTGGCAAACAGCAGTGGTACCAGTTCCACCAGCGTACCGAAGCTCAGTGCCACAATGATCAGGATGATCATCAGGCCGACATTTTTCTCTACTGCATCATGTTTCATGGTCTGTCTGCTCCTTAGGCTGCGCTTGCTGCAGCCGGGGCCGGCTGGACTTCAACATCCCTGCGGCTGGTCATGTAGACGTTGTAGGCCATCACCAGCATGCCGGCGAAAAAGATGGCACCACCGATGACACGAACCAGATAACCCGGGTAGCTGGCCGCCACTGACTCCACGAATGTGTAGGTCAGGGTGCCGTCCTGGTTGTAGGCACGCCACATGAGGCCCTGCATGATCCCGTTCACCCACATTGAGGCGATATACAGTACGGTGCCGATGGTGGACATCCAGAAATGAACGTTGATCAGGTCGGTGCTGTACATGCGCTCTTTGCCGAACAGGATCGGGAACAGGTGATACAGAGAGCCGATGGAAATCATCGCCACCCAGCCGAGGGCGCCGGAGTGAACATGACCGATGGTCCAGTCCGTGTAGTGGGACAGCGCGTTAACCGTCTTGATAGACATCATCGGTCCTTCGAAGGTGGACATGCCATAGAAGGAGAGGCTGACGACCAGGAAGCGCAGGATCGGGTCCGTGCGCAGTTTGTGCCAGGCGCCGGAGAGGGTCATGATGCCGTTGATCATGCCGCCCCAGGACGGGGCCAGGAGTATCAGTGACATCACCATACCCAGGCTCTGGGCCCAATCGGGCAGGGTGGTGTAGTGCAGGTGGTGCGGACCTGCCCAGATATATACCGCCACCAGGGCCCAGAAGTGCACGATACTGAGCCGATACGAGTACACCGGCCGCTCCGCCTGCTTGGGCACGAAGTAATACATCATTCCCAGGAAGCCGGCCGTCAGGAAGAAGCCCACCGCGTTGTGGCCGTACCACCACTGCACCATGGCATCCACCGTGCCGGAAAATACGGAGTAGGAACGGGTGAGCCCGACGGGAATAGCCAGGCTGTTGATGACGTGCAGAATGGCGACAGCAATAATGAAAGCCCCAAGGAACCAGTTCGCAACATAGATGTGTTCGACCTTGCGCTTCATGATCGTGCCGAAAAATACGATGGCATAGGTCACCCAGACCAGCGTGATGAGCACGTCGATCGGCCACTCCAGCTCGGCATATTCCTTGCCGCTGGTCAGGCCCAGGGGCAGGGTGATGGCTGCGCTGAGTATGACCAGTTGCCATCCCCAGAAAGTCACGGCCGCGAGCTTGTCGGAGATCAGGCGCGTCTGGCAGGTACGCTGGACGATGTAGTACGAGGTGGCAAACAGCGCGCAGCCGCCAAAGGCGAAGATGACCGCGTTGGTATGCAGGGGGCGCAGCCGCCCGAAGTGCAGCCATTCGACGCCCGGGTTCAACTGGGGCCAGGCCAGCTGGGCGGCGATCAATACGCCCACCAGCATGCCGACGATACCCCAGACGACTGTCATGACGGCGAACTGGCGCACCACCTTGTAGTTGTAGGTGGGGTGTTCCAGTGCAGAGTTAAGCTCGCTCATGGTTCCATTCCAATTAAAGTTTGCATTTCAGAAGTTAACCTTCGGGTCCCGCCGGGATATCAATCCGTGAAGGCCGGTGCGGCGCCAAAGTCCCACAGGATGACGGAGCCCACCATCATGCAGATGAGGATGACCAGTGCCACCCCCAGCACCGCGCTGGAGAACAGGAAGCCGCGTTCCTCGGGAATATCCATCACGATGGGAATGCCGAGGTACATCAGGTATACCGCCCAGCAGATAGCGACCACGCCGACCAGCATGTCCAGCCACAGCAGGGGGTAGAAGCCCACCAGGCCGGCGATGAACAGGGGTGTGGCGGTGAGGCCCGCGATGACGATACCCTTGGTCACACTCGAATCGGCCCCATAGGTGTCGGACATCCAGTGGATGAAGTAGCCGATCACGACGACGGAGCCGACCATCGCGAGATAGAACAGGATACAGATCTGGCGGGCACTCTCCATGGTGAGTTTGATGGTCTCCCCGTGATCGCCGACGCTCCAGCCCACCCGGGTTGTGCCGTAATACCAGGCCACGGCCGGCAGTATCGCCATGAAACAGGGGTAGAGGACGAGTGTCCGGAACGAATTCTCTGGCAGGTTGGCGACGGTTTTCCACTGCGTGGCGGGTCGTGTCAACAGGCCGAAGGTATGTTGAATCATCAGATTTTGCTCTCCCCGAAAGCTAGGTGCGTTTTTTTCACGGTGTATTTTAGAGTTTTCCAGGTTCCCGACCTTGATGTGAATCAATGTAGTCGGTGCCCGGGGATGTTATTCAGCCCGCCACATTGGCCATCTTCTGCAGCCCGGGTAAATCCAGTATGCGTATTTCCTTGTTATCCACCTGCAGGATGTCCATCTTTTGCATGCGGCTGAATACCCGGCTGACTGTTTCCACCGTCAGGCCCAGGTAGTTGCCTATGTCGACTCGGGACATCGGCAGCCGGAACTGGGTAGCGCTCAGTTTACGTCGGGCATAGCGGCTGGAAATGCTCAGCATCAGGGAGGCGACACGTTCGTCAGCGGAATTTTTGCTCAGGAGAGTGATCAGCTGCTGGTCCTCGGTGATCTCGCGGCTCATCAGCTGGAAAAAATGCCGTTGCAGGCTCGGCATCAGGGAGCTGAGCTTTTCCAGTGAAGTGAAGGGTATTTCGCAAATGGCAGCCGTTTCCAGGGCTTTTGCCGATGACGCGTGGGCATTGTTGCTGATGCCGTCCATGCCAAGGATTTCGCCGGGGAAATAGAAGCCGGTAACCTGTTCCTTGCCGTCATCGGTGGTTTTGTAGGCTTTGAGGGTGCCGGAGCGAACCGCGTAGACGGACTGGAAGTCATCCCCTTCGCGATACAGGTGCTGATTCTTCTGCAGCGGTTTGCTGCGCTGGATGATGTCCTCCAGCAGTTGTATGTCATCGCTTTCCAGGGCCAGTGGCAGACAGATGCTGTTCAGCCTGCAGTTTCCGCAGTTTACCTGGTAATCGTGGGAGCAGGGTTGCAGCACAGCGCCGTCGCCTGACTCCGCGAGATGAATGGTCATATCTACTACCGCCGCAACGAATTGTGGCAATTATAGTCCAAATCCGGCTGCCGCAGTAATCGCTTTTTCCGGGTCTGCTCAGAGGGTTGCGGAATAGCGGGGGGGAGGCTGGTCTCCCCGGTGTGACTCTAGATAGGCGTCAAAGGGCATGCAGATATTGCGAAGGAAGGGGCGGCCGCGGTGGGAGACGCGGATTTCACCGTCGTCTATCGACAGCAGCCCGTCCCGCTCCAGGCCCCGGAGCTGCTCAAGTTCCCGGTGGAACTTGGACGCGAAGTCGATGCCGAACAGGTGGTTGCACTCTCCCAGATCGACTTTCAGCTCTGAAATCAGGGTCATGATGATGTGTCGGCGCAGTCTGTCATCGCTTGTCACCTTGCACCCGCGGGTGGCGGGCAGTTCCCCCCTGTCGATGATTCCCTGGTATTTGTCCAGGTCGCGCTCATTCTGCAGGTAGAAATCACCCATCTGGCTGATAGCCGAGACCCCGAGGCCCAGCAGGTCGTCGGCCATATGCAGGGAATAGCCCTGGAAATTGCGCTGCAGCCGCCCCTCGCGCTGTGCCAGGGCCAGTTCGTCGTCCGGCAGGACATAGTGATCCATGCCAATGTGCAGGTAGCCGGCATCCTGCAACGTGTGACTGATGATCTGCTGCAGCAGCAGTTTCTCCCCAGGCTCCGGCAGGGTCAGGCGATCGATGGACCGCTGGCTGGTGAACCGGTCCGGTAAGTGGGCATAGTTGTAGGAGGCAATGCGATCCGGCCGCAGGGCAATGACCTTGCGCAGTGTCTCCTGCATGGTATGGCGATCCTGGTGCGGCAGACCGTAGATCAGATCGAAACTCAGGGAGCGGAACTCGTGCGCGCGAATGGCATCCACCAGGGCCGAGACCTCGGGGAAAGGCTGGATGCGGTTGACCGAGGTCTGCACGCGGTGATCGAAGTCCTGTATACCGAGGCTGATGCGGTTGAAGCCCACGCCTTTTAGAAGGGCGATGGTCGGGATTTCCACGGTTCGTGGATCGATCTCGATAGAGTACTCCCTGTAACCCTTGTCCAGCAGCCTGAAATGGCTGGCCAGCGTGTGCATAAGCTCAGTGAGCTCCGCATCGTCCAGGTAGGTGGGCGTGCCGCCACCCCAGTGCATCTGGGTAACCGGGCGCCGGTTGCCGACGATGTCTGCCTGCACGGCGATCTCCCGCTCCAGTCTGTCGAGGTACTCCCTTGCCACGCCCTTGCGCCGCGTGACGATCTTGTTGCACGCACAGTAGTAGCAGATGTCGCGACAGAAAGGCAGGTGGATATAGAGCGACAGGGGGGCCCGTTTGTGGTCGCCATCCCGCTTCTGCCAGGCCAGGTACTGTGACAGGGGGTAGTCGGCGCGAAATTGCGGTGCTGTGGGGTAAGACGTATAGCGGGGGCCGGCGCAGGCGTATTTGGCCGCGAGCTCCATGTCCGCCTGATAATCGGCCGGGATACGGGTCGCGGCTTCTGTGGTGCTGATGACGCTGGTCATATTTTTACTGCTGACAACTTATGACGCGAACTGTAGCAGGCCGGCCCGGGAGGAACTTTGATCCAGGTCAATGGGGTCGGGTGTAGCGCTCAGGCCAGGGAGGCAACGCTTTTCAGAATCAACCGCACCAGCTCCGCCTGGCGGGATACGCCGGTTTTGGAAAATATCGATTTGAGCTGGGCGCGCGCCGTATGGGGCGAGATATTCTGTGCCTCGGACACTTCCGCCAGGCTCAGTCCCCGGGCGAGCAGCAACGCCAGGTTCGCCTCAGCGGGCGTCAGCCCGAAGAGTTCCCCCAGGCTTTGCTGGGAAGCCGACTCCCGCAGATCGGGGTCGCTGATAAAAACCGCCGTGCAGGGGCTCGACTGGCCTTCGCTCCACTCGGACGTTGGCACCGGCCGGATCACCAGCCCAAGATCCGAACGACCCGCCGAGCGTGGCACCCGCAGCGCCCTGACGACGGATGGCTCCTGCCCCCTTCGAGCGCGGGCCACGCTGTCAAGTGCCTCCTGCAGCGCACCGTCGACACGCCTGCTGGTTATATGCAGCCGCTCGCCGCGCTGGCCCAGTCCATCCGCTTCGTCCAGCATGGCCCGCGCCACCGCGTTGGTGTTCAGCACCCGCCCCTGCTCGTCCAGAATGACGGTGGCTACTGACAGCTGGTCTACCGCACCGGCGTAGAGGTCGCGCTCCGAGGTCATTCTGTTCAGTCTTGCGTAGATCTCGATGGCAAGGCGCAGATGGGGTGTGATGAGCTCGACCAGCTGACGTTCCCGGGCATCGAAACGCGGCTCGCCCTGTCGTCTCGAAAATCGCAAGCGGGCCAGCATACCTCCGGGCTCGGCCGTATCGACGCCAAGAATCCGGAACAGGCCGATCGGTTGCAGGTAGTGCAGGTAGTAGTCGGAATGCACCAGCTCCTCGTCGGGGAGTATGTCCTCGAGGGCGATGACCTTGTCGTGGGGCAGATTGACAAAGGGGTCAAGGGTGAAGAACTGCTCGCGATAGGCAGTCACTTCCCAGTCGTTGGGGTCTGCCAGTCGTGTTTCCGCGGCCTGGCCTGCGTCTTCGGGGCGGACACAGTTCAGGATGACGCCGCGGTCACCCTCGGAGGGTGGTCGTAGAACCAGCGAGGTGACCTGCGCATCGAGGGCCTGTCGCAGTGCCGGGAGGGCGCTCTGCCAGGGCTGTTGTTCCAGTGCCCCGCGATAAATCAACTCGATAATCCGGTCGTAGTCTGCGTCGATGCTCTGGGGATCCAAGGTGTCGGGATTCCGCTACTTGTCTATCGAGGAGAGATCCTCGGCTATATCGTCAAGCAGGCGCGGTCTCGCGATACCCCATCCCTGCAGGTAATCCACGGATATCTCCCGGAGCTTCGCCACAATCTCGTCATTTTCCACCGACTCGGCGATGGTCTCCTGGCCGAGAAAATGGGCGAGGTCATTGATGGAGCGGGCCATTGCGTAGTCGCTGCGATTCTTGTGGATCTCCCTGACGAACGTGCCGTCGATCTTTACGTAGTCGACGGGGAGCTCCCGCAGGTAGTTGTGGCTGGCCAGGCCCGTGCCGAAATCATCGATGGAGAACTTGCAGCCTATATTGCGGAATGTACGCACGAAATCTGCTGCCTTGACCAGGTTGGAAATAGTGCCGGTCTCGGTGATCTCGAAACAGATGCGGCTGGTTCCCACGCCGAACTCGGAGATCTGTTCCAGCAGGAAATCCATGAAGCTGTCTTCAGTCACGCTTGTCCCGGACAGGTTGATGGCGAGGTTGGGCACCACTTTCTGGGCATCCATCAGCTGGCTGATCCAGCTGAAGGCCTCCTTCACGACCCAGCGGTCGACCAGGGTCATGAAGCCATAGCGCTCCGCCGACTGGATGAATTCCTCCGGCGAGCTGATGGAGCCGTCAGTGTTGCTCAGCCCAAGCAGCAGCTCGTAATGCAGGCTGACGGACTCACCATCGCGTACCGATGTCTGCATGATGGGTTGGGCCCGAAGGACAAACCGCTCGGTTGCCAGTGCCTGCTCCAGATCCCGCCGCGTCCGGGTCTTCTCCTCTTTGAACTGGCCCAGATCGCCATGGTCCCCTTCGAAAGGCGTAACGCAGTTGCGGCCCTGTTCCTTGGCGCTGCGCATCGCGGCCCTTGCGGAATCCAGCAGCTGCTCCACCGGGGGGCTGTGCTCCAGTATGGGTACCGCACCTATGGATACGGTAAAACTGACCTTTTCGCCGTCGATCTCGACACTGCCTGCGGCAATATCCTGGCGGATCTTGTCGGCCACTTTCAGGGCCTGTTCCATGGGCCGGTCCAGTAACAGCACGGCAAATTGATCCCCCTCGAGGCGCGCGGAGGAGGATTTCTTTCCATGGAGCTGCGCCAGTAGCCTCGCAAATTCCAGCAGCACCTGGTCACCGGTTACCCGGTCGTAGACCTCGTTTACCAGCGTAAACTGGTCTATATCGATGAAAAGTACGGCGTGTTGAGCGCTCTTCAGCTGGGCATGACGACGGGCCCGGCGCATCTGGTCGAGGAACATGTCCCGGTTGATGAGCTTGGTGAGAGAGTCGTGATTGCGGGCAAAACTGAGGGTTTTCTGGGCGTGTTCGAGGGTCTGGTAGAGGCTCTGGTCTACCACCGACAGTTTGTCTGCCGGTGATGGTGGCTGTACGCCGCGGCTCAGCTGTCGGGCCAGCTGGATATGGCTGAATTCGGCCACTTTCTGGCCGCGCTCGTTGACGAAGATGTAGCGGTCCCGGTCCTGGCTTATCCAGGCCAGGCGCATACGCTGTTTCTTCCCGTCCTTGCCCTTGTAGGTCAGCCAGCTGTCGGGCTGAAGTTGCTCGACCCGTTTCACCCAGCGGCGGAGTCGGGGCAGGTCCTCGATTTTCGCCCGGACCTTCTCCGTGCTCGGAGCCGCCTCGGGCAGGCGACCCTCCACATCAACCAGCTCCACCTCGCGCTCGCCGGCCAGAATCTCGCGCAGTTCACTCAAAACGGGCTGATGTGACACCTGGGTGGGCAGTGCGGCGGCGATCTCCTGTTCGATCATGTCGATCAGGGGCTCGGCCTCCAGGCCGCGCTGCATGACCAGGTCTTCCTCCACGTCGCCGCTCTGCTGTTCGGTCAGCCAGAGCGTCAGCAGATCCAGTGTCTTGATATGTTCCTTCCAGGTGCTGCTCTGTGGTCCCTCCTTCACATGAGTCAGTACCAGTAAGTCGCGCCAGCCATTGTCCACGAGGTCGATCAATACCCGGGGAGCAGCGGGCGGGCTGAGCTTCTCCTCCAGGGTTCTTTTTACGGCCTGCTGTGCCTTGCGCAGCTTTTCCTGGCCTTTCTGGGTGCGCACGACGCGTTCTACGTTACGCGCCATCGCACGCTCCTGCTGCGCACTCAGCCGCTCCAGTTTTTTCAGGGCAGTGTCGAAGACGGAACTGTCGGTCTCGTAGTCGTCGACGATCTCATCGACGACTTCCCCGATGCGATTTTCCAGGGCCTTGTTGGGAAAATTACCCGATGCCGCAAGGTGTGACAGTTTGTCGACCACATTCCGCGCGGCGTGACCGCGATCCAGGAAGAAGCGGGGGTCGAGCAGCGCCAGTTTGGCCAGCGGTATCTGGAGGTTGCCCAGGGCGGGCTTCAACTCGGCGGTGACATCCAGCTGTGACTTGATGGTTCCAAAGAGATTGTCCACCAGGTCCAGCTGGTTGAGGCTTTCAGCGGTAAGCCCGGAGGTGTCATTGAGCTGCCCAAGCCGATCGCGGTTGCTGGCCAGGTATTCGCGCAGCGACGAACTCTGCTGTACATCGGCGCGTACCCGGGAGTCCCGCTGTATGGTGCCCAGTGCCCGGGCTATGTCACGCGCGTCGGCCAGGTTGTCCTGGTCCACGTCAGTCGCCCGGACGGTTCTTCCCTCCCATGTGCCCGCAAGAGGCTGGCCCTCGCTGTCCGCAGGTGCCAGACCCTCCGCCTCGCGACTGAAATTCATGGCATCGACGATCGATCGGTAGACAGTGCCTTCACCCGAGTTCTGGTCCAGGCTGGCCAGGAACCCTTCCAGGGCCGGTAAGTGACGGGCGCCGATTTCCACGCGGTCAGTTTTCTCTTCCTCCGGTCGGCGGGGGCTTTGACTGGGGGCTTTCTTTGGCTCGTCCGGTTTTTGTGGGGCCGGGGATCGTGATTTGCGCCTTTTCAGCAGGGATCCCTTGCCGGCGATCTCACGCTCCAGCTCGGGACAGATGCCGCGTTCCGCCATTTCCCGGTTGAGCTCTTCGTAGTAGGGGCCCAGTTTGCCGATAAGGTCGAGAGAGAAAAACTGCAGCACCGGCGGCACCACATCCGCAGGGAAGTTCTGGTCACCCAGGGCATGCTGAATGACGCGGCACAGGTGTTGCACATGTACCGGCAGACGTACCTTGAGCGGGTCAGCGTCGATCAGGGTGGCAAGGCGGATAACGAGCATCTCCATGGCCCGGCCATACATCTCCTCCCCCCGGGTAATCATCCGGTCGACGGCGAGCGATCCCTCGAATTCGCCGAAATCCACGATGTCGAGTTCCTCGAAACTCTTGATATGCCCCCCCCACTCGGAATGACCTCCACCCGGTGGTGTCAGTTCGCCGTAGGCCGCCTCGACATCATGGAGAATCTGCCTGAGGATCGCCTTGCTCTCCCGGCGCAGGTGTGACAGGGCTTCATAGTAGCTGTTCTCGCTGGAGCTCTTGTCCCGCCTCTCGACCGAAAGATCCAGCAGGTGGTCACCGAGATCCCTGAGGAACGGCTTTAACATCTGCTCCAGGAGAAGCAGGCTCTTCTGGCGCAGTACGTCCAGGGCGGCGGAGTATTCGGCAGTGGCTCCCATGGTCGGCACGGAGCTCTGATGCGCACCCCTGGCAGCGTCGGTTCCCCGGTGCACAGACGCCGCATCTGCAGGCCGCAGCGTAATGGTATTCTCGGTGGCGTCGGCGATGACGACGTCGTCGGGATAGCCGCTGCCGGCGGGTGTTACCAGTTTAGCGACCGTACCTGGCTTCAGGCTCAACCTGCCATCCCGGACCGGGCCCGACAGCAGGCGTACGCTTTCCAGCAGCAGTCCTCCGCCGGAGAGAGGTGACAGGTCCCCCCCGAGACGCACACCTCCCTCGAACTCCAGCGTCGCAGCGTTGGATTTGGTCTTTAACGTCCCGTCAGGCATGCGTCCTCGAAAGGCGATTGCAGGTGGTTTTCATTTCCATAGATCAGTTGCGCCGCACCAGGCAGAATCCCCGGCGAAAAGTATACCGCGATAAACCGATGGTGAACATTGGGAGGGTGGCCCACAGAGGGTGGCCCGCACAGGGTGGCCCGCATCGGATGGCCTATGGTGCCCCCGGCAGCCCGAAGGCAATCAGGGTATCACCGGCTTCCGACCACCCGTGTCCGCCCGCCGCAATGACGACGAATTGCCGCCCACCCTCCCGTGCGCGATAGCTGATGGGGGTCGCATTGCCGGTGTAGGGAAGGCGATAGCGCCAGAGCTCTTTGCCGCTGTCGGTGTCGATGGCCCGGAAATAACTGTCCGTGGTAGCGCCAATGAACAGCAGGCCGCCGGCCGTGACCAGCGAACCCCCTGTATTGGGCGCGCCGGCCTCGAACCAGAGCGGCCAGGGAGCCTGGCCCCGCGTGCTGCCGAGAGGCCTTCGCCACAGGACCTTTCCCGTGATCAGGTCAACCGCCGTCAGGCTGCCCCAGGGGCGCGGATTGCAGGGCGCCCCCAGGGGTGACAGCAGCGGGAAGCGTCTCACACCATAGGGGCTGCCCTCCATCGGGTAGTGTTCCAGGGGATAACCCGGCTGCGCGTCGAGGGCGTCATACTCTTTTCGGGGTATCAACTGGACCACGGCCGCCAGATGCATCTGGTTGACGAACATGCGCGCATTGACAGGATCGAGGCTTATCCCTCCCCAGTTGATCCCACCGGTGGTGGTGGGAAAAATTACACTGCCCTCGAGACTGGGCGGCGTGAACATACCCTCTGAGCGGTAGCGTGCCAGTGTCTTCTGGCAGGCCAGGCGGTCGAAGTAGATAAACCCGTCCATCTCGTCCGGGGTCAGGTGGGCAGGGAGGTGGAGCGGCGGCGGGTGCGTCGGGAAGGGCTGGGTGGGGGAGAGCTGCTCGCCCGTCACGCCGCCCTGGGGTACGGGACGCTCCTCCACCGGGTACAGCGGCTCCCCGCTCAGTCGGTCGAGCAGGAATACATGGCCCATCTTGGTCGGCTGGATCAGACCGGGACGGCCTTCGCCCACCCCGGGGATGTCGAACAGCGTCGGCTGGGAGGCCACATCGTAGTCCCAGACATCGTGGTGTACGGTCTGGAATTGCCAGCGCACCTGCCCCGTGGCGGCTTCCAGGGCGACGACCGAAGAGCCGAAGAAGTCTATACCGTCCCGGTCGCCGCCGTAGAGGTCCGGTGCCGGATTGCCGGTTGGCACGAAGACGAGGCCCGACTCCGGGTCGCCGGAGATGGGCGCCCAGACATTGGGGGAGCCCAGGTGATAGCGGGTATTGCCCAACTCGTCCCGGTGCCGGCGCCGGTAATCGTCCGTGACCGGTTCCCAGGCCCAGACAAGTTTGCCGGAGCGCACGTCGAACGCGCGGACGACGCCGCTGGGCACGTCCCGACGTTCATTGTCCGGCACGGCGGCGCCGATAACCGCCAGGTTGTCGATAATATAGGGCGGGGAGGTCGGGTAGTATTCCCAGGGCTTGGCCCCGGCAATGCCCTCCTTGAGCTTAACCCGGCCATTGTTGCCGAAGTCGCTGCAGGGTTTGCCGCTTGCCGCATCGAGCGCGATAAGTTCCGCATCGCGGGTGCCGTAGAGAATTCGTCGGCCGCAGAAGGCCTGTGGCGCTACCGGATCGCGCCACAGGGAAACACCGCGGCAGATAGCCGGGTAGAGGCCGCTGCGCTTGTTGCTGACCCCGGGATCAAAAACCCAGCGCTCACGACCATCTTCCGGGTCCAGGGCAAACACCCGGCCAAAGGGCGTGCAGTAATAGAGCGTATCGTCGGCTACGAGGGGGGTCACCTGCAGGGAGGTATAGGTCCAGTCGCCACTGCCGTCGGCAAAATCGCCTGAGCGATGAGTCCAGGCCACTTCCAGTCGATCGACATTGGTGGGGTTGATGTCCGCGAGCGAGGAGTAGCGGGCGGAGTGCTCCCCGCCATAGGCCGTCCACTCGGTGACTGCAGGGTCGGTGACCGCAGGGTCTGCCCCTCCCGCGCCTGGTTCCGGCGAGCTGTCTGCAGCCGTTAACAGGACCGCCAGTGCGAGAAGGGGCAGCGCAGGACGCAACCGCGCCGCGCGGCTCATGAATCGGCGTTCGCGGCGGCCAGAAAGGCCGGTTTTTCGCCCCCGCCGTGCACGGCGAAATGGGTGCCGCTGACATAGGAAGCCAGTGGGGACGCCAGGAACAGGCAGGCGTCCCCGACATCTGACGGGACGGCCATCCGTCCCATGGGAATGGTGGCGCCCACCGCGGCGATGCCCTGCTCATCGCCGTAGTGAAGGTGGGCCTGCTCGGTACGCGTCAGTCCGACGATGATCGCGTTGACACGCACTCTGGGCGCCCACTCCACTGCCAGGGAGGTGCCCAGGTTAACCAGCCCTGCCTTGGCAGCGCCATAGGCTGCGGTGCCGGGGGAGGGGCGCAGCGTGCTGACACTGGCGATATTGATGATGCAGCCGCCGCTTTCCTGCTGCTGCATGACGCGGTTCGCCACCTGGCTGAAATTCAGCGGCGCAATGAGGTTGAGCCGGATGATGGCCTCGGAAAAGCGGGGCGAGGCGGTTGCGGCCTCCGCGTAGGGAGCACCGCCGGCATTGTTGACCAGTACATCAAGTGCGCCGAATCGCTCCACGGTGAAATTGACGCAGGCTTCGATCTGGTCATAGTCCCTCACATCACAGGGCGTGAATACCGCCTCCCGGTCATCGGCTCGAGGCGGCTCTTCGGGCGCGGAGCGACCGCATATCACTACATTGGCGCCGGCCTCCAGGAACCGCTCGGTGATACCGCGGCCTACACCCTTGCCCCCGCCGGTGACGAGCACCGTCCTGCCCCTGAAATCCAGAGGATTGTCCATCTATATTGACTCCTCGCCGCGTTTTTTTGCCGCGCCGGACGTGACGTCCGACCAGGCTTGAGATCGGCCCCTGATTTACATACCATGCCTGTGCCGCCAACATCCTAACCGAATTCTGCAGGGGTGGAAATTAGGCTGGCGCACTGCTCGAAAGGCAGTTATGGCAATCCGCCGGCGGTAGAATGCGCCGCCGCTTCGATACTTCATCGGGAATAGATATCCATGACGACAGAAACACGACCCGTGCTCGCCATTCTCGGCGGCACCGGGGATTTGGGGACCGGGCTGGCCCGTCGCTGGGCGCAGGCTGGTTACGAAGTGATCATAGGGTCACGGACGCAGGACAAGGCCAATGCGGCCGTTGCTGACCTGCGCGAGGTCATGGCCGAGCGGGGCGTGGCTGAAATTACCGTGCAGGCCATGGAGAATCTGGCTGCGGCCGAGGCTGCGGATATCGTGACGCTCACGGTTCCCTTCAGCCATCAGGCCTCCACCCTGGAACTGGTGAAACCCGCGCTGCAGGGCAAGATACTGGTCGACGTGACCGTGCCCCTGGTCCCGCCGAGAGTGGCGCGCGTGCAACTGCCGGAGCAGGGGAGTGCCGGGCAGATCGCCCAGGACCTTCTCGGTGATGAGGTGGCGGTGGTGTCAGCCTTCCAGAACGTCGCCGCAGCTCATCTGCAGGAAGGACGTGGCGTAGACTGCGATGTCCTGGTATGCGGTAACAAGAAAGAAGCCCGCGCGGAAGTCATCAAGCTGGTGGAGGCCGCGGGAATGCGCGGTTTTCACGCCGGCATGATCAACAATGCGGCCGCGGCCGAAGCCCTGACATCGGTGCTGATCACAATCAACAAACAGTACAGCTGCCATGCCGGCATCAAGATTACCGGGTTGGGCGATGACTGATGGCAGCCCCTCTGCAGCTGATTCCGCTGGATCATTTCCCGCTGGTTGAGCCGGGCGATGACCTGGCCAGGCTGACCACCGAATCCCTGCAGGCCAATGCGTTACAACTCCAGGAGGGCGACGTGCTGGTGTTCGCCCAGAAAGTCGTCTCCAAGGCGGAAAACCGCTATCGGCGGCTGTCGCAGGTAAACCCGTCGGCCCGGGCGGCGTCCCTGGCGGAACAGGTGGACAAGGACCCCAGGCTGGTGGAACTCATCCTGGGTGAAAGTGCCGAGGTTATCCGGGTGAGGCCTGGCGTGATGATCGTCGAACACCGCAGCGGTTGCGTGCTGGCCAATGCCGGGATCGATCGCTCCAATATCCACTCGGATCCCGATGATCCGCGGGTGCTCCTGCTGCCCGAGGATCCCGACCGGTCCGCGCGGACGCTGCGCATGGAACTGGGTCGCCTCACCGGGGTGACGCCGCAGGTGGTCATTAATGACAGTGTGGGTCGGGCCTGGCGCAACGGCACCGTGGGCATCGCCATCGGCTGTGCCGGACTGGACCCCCTGCACAACCAGATCGGGGATCGTGATCTGTTTGGTAATGTGCTGGAAGTCACCGAACCGGCGGTAGCGGATGAACTGGCTGCGGCAGCCTCACTGGTGATGGGTCAGGCTGCGGAGGGCTGTCCCGTGGTACTGGCCCGCGGGTTCGTGTTTCGTCAGGCAGAGGCCGGCTTCTCGCCCCTGCTTCGCGACAAATCCCTGGACATGTTTCGCTGATGACTGAGTCCCGGGATTGCGTGCTGGCCCTGTCCGGTGGCGTGGGTGGCGCGAAATTGTCCCTGGGACTGGCGGACAGCCTGCCCCCCGAGCGCCTGCATGTGCTGGTCAATACTGCGGACGATTTCGAGCATTACGGCCTGCGAATCAGCCCTGATATCGATACGCACATCTATACGCTCTCTGGCCGGGCCAACCAGGAGTTGGGTTGGGGTGTGGCGAACGAAACCTGGAACACCATGGCGGCGATGGAAGAACTGGGTGGTGAAACCTGGTTCCGACTGGGCGATCGTGACATGGCAACGCACCTGTGGCGCACCCAGCAGCTGGCATCGGGCAGGGGGTTCTGTGAGGTGACGGCCGACCTCGCCCGACGCCTGGGCGTGGCATGCCATATCCACCCGATGAGCGAGGAACCGGTGCGCACGACCGTGCAATGCCGGGAAGGTGACCTGTCGTTCCAGGAATACTTCGTCCGGGAGCAGTGCCGGCCCGAAGTGAACGGCTTTAGGTTTGACGGCATTTCTGCGGCTCGTCCCAACCGCCAGGTGATGTCGCTGCTGAAGCAGGGAAGCGTCACCCGGGTAGTGGTCTGCCCCTCCAATCCGTTCGTCAGCGTGGATCCGATCCTGCAGGTCCCCGGTCTGTGGCTGGCGCTGCGCGACCTGGCGGCTCCCGTCATCCTGGTGTCACCCATCGTTGCGGGCGCGGCGATCAAGGGGCCCGCCGCGAAGATGATGATGGAGCTGGAACTGCCGGTCACGGCAGAGGGCGTGGCCAGGCACTACAGCACCCGCTACCCGGGCCTGATAGACTATTTCGTGATGGATGAGAGTGACGCTAAACTGGCGGGAGAGATAGAGGAGCTTGGGCTCACGGCGGCGGTAACAGCGACGGTTATGAAAAGCAGGGAAGACAAGCAGCGGCTGGCAAGTTTCGTACTCCAGCTGGGCGAGACGGAATAACGATGGCACAGGCACTGGTACCCCTCAAGGATCTGGTAGAGGCCAAGTCGCGCCTGAGCGGATTGTTGCGACCCTCCGAGCGGCGGGCCCTGGCGCAGGCTATGGTCGAGGACGTCTTGCAGGCACTTGCCGCTCACCCTGCGATCGAGCGTATTACCCTGTTGTCGGATGATCCAGGAGCCCATCTGCTGGCTTCCCGTTATGGTGCTGATTACTGGCCGGAAGCCGAGTTCTGTTGCCGGGGCCTGAACCTCCTGCTGCAGCGCGCCAGCGAGCGCCTGTTGCAGCGGGAAAGCATCCCTCTGCTGGTGTTGCATGGCGACCTGCCGCTGCTGCAGCCGCGGGATATCAGTGCCGTGCTGGCAGCCTGGCGGTCGGAGGGCGGCCTCGTGATCGGGAGCGACCTCCACGGGACCGGTACCAACCTGCTGGCCTTCGACGAAGGCGGTATGCCGCCTTTCCGGTTCGGGCCCGGCAGCTGCGCCCGTCACCTCGAGGCTGCGAGGGCGGCGGGCATACCCGCCCGCGTGTTGCAACGGGAGGGCATAGCGCTGGATGTGGACGAACCACCTGACCTGGCCCGCCTGCTGTCGTCACTGGCGCGGTATCCTGGCGGGAAAACGGCCAAACTGCTGCTTGGTACCGCGCTGGGTGAGCGCATCGGGCTGGCCCTGGAGTCCCTGCCGGACACCGGGTACGACACCGGAGACCAGTTGGGGCAGGGCGGGCGATGATAGACTGGCAGTCCCTGCAACGGCAATTCCGCGAGGGCGTGCTTCCCTCTGAAGACGAGGCGCTGTCCCTGGCCGACTTCGGTGACACCCCGGCCCTCGCTGCGCTCGCCGGCGAACTCCGCGATCGCCATCACCGCAATGTCATCACCTATTCCCGCAAGGTTTTTATACCGTTGACACACCTTTGCCGGGATGTCTGCCATTACTGCACGTTCGCCCGCACCCCGAAAAAAATCGACAGCCCTTTTATGAGTGTGGACGAAGTATTGGCGCTGTGCCGACAGGGTGCGCTCATGGGCTGCCAGGAGGCGCTCTTCACCCTGGGCGAGAAGCCGGAGCGGCGCTACAACGCCGCTCGGCGGGCACTGGAGGATATGGGGTATGCCTCGACACTGGATTATGTGCGGGACATTGCGGCGCGGGTGCTGGAGGAGACCGGCCTGCTGCCCCATATCAACGCGGGTTGCATGGATGCCGAGGAGATCGCGCGGCTGAGACCGGTCAGTGCCTCCATGGGAATCATGCTGGAATCCGCCTCGCCGCGCCTTTGCGAAAAGGGTATGCCGCATTACGGGTCTCCCGACAAGAACCCGGCGGTTCGTCTGCAAACCATGGAACTGGCGGGTCAGGCAGCCGTACCGTTTACGTCGGGCATCCTGATCGGTATCGGCGAGACACGTCGCGAACGCATCGAGTCGCTGTTGGCATTGCGGGAGGTCCACGCCAGGCACGGCCACCTGCAGGAGATTATCGTACAGAATTTCCGTGCCAAGCCCGGCACCCGCATGGCCCTTGCCCCGGAGCCTGATCTCGATGACCTGCTGTGGACTATCGCAGTGGCGCGGCTGGTGTTTGGCGGCGTGATGAATATCCAGGCACCCCCGAATCTGAGCCCCGGCGTCCTGAGCCAACTGGTGGCTGCCGGCATCAACGACTGGGGCGGTGTCTCGCCCCTGACGCCGGATCATGTCAATCCCGAGGCACCCTGGCCTCACCTTGACCAGCTTGCGCAGGAAACGGCCGTCGCCGGAAAATTCCTGGAGCAGCGCCTAACGATCTATCCTGCCTACGCCGCGGATAGCGACCGCTGGCTGGATCCCGCACTGCGCACAGCGGTGTTGCGCCAGATGGACGGCGACGGATTCGCCCGGCGTGACCAGTGGGTACCCGGGAGTAATGAGCCGGTGCCTGATGCAGAGACCCGGCTGCTGCAGCGAGACCCGGATACTGCGGGCATTTCGCCCGAACTGCGGGGCATCGTGACTCGCTGCCGGGCCACCGGGGAGCTGAGCGAGAGCGATGTGGCGCGCCTGTTCGAGGTGCGCGGTGATGAGTTCTCCTGGCTGGTGCGCCAGGCAGACCGGCTTCGCCGCGAAACCTGTGGTGAGCGGGTCAGTTACGTGGTCAACCGCAATATCAACTATACCAACGTCTGCTATTTCAAATGCCAGTTCTGCGCTTTTTCCAAGGGCAAGGCGAGCGAGAACCTGCGGGGTCGGCCCTACGACATCAGCGGTGAGGAGATTGCCCGGCGGTGCCGCGAAGCCTGGCACCGGGGTGCGACCGAAGTCTGCATGCAGGGCGGTATCCACCCCGATTACACCGGGCAGACCTACCTCGACATACTGCAGACGGTGCGCAGTGCGACGCCGGGAATGCATATCCATGCATTCTCGCCGCTCGAGGTCTGGCAGGGGGCCGCCACGCTGGGCTTGGAGCTGGAGGACTTCCTGCGGCAATTGCGGGACGCGGGTCTCAACACCCTGCCGGGTACGGCGGCAGAAGTTTTGCACGACGAGGTACGGGAGCGCCTTTGCCCTGACAAGCTGAACAGCGCTGAATGGCTGCAGGTAATGGAGGTGGCCCATCGGGTGGGACTGCGCTCTACCGCGACCATCATGTACGGACACATCGATCATCCGCGACACTGGGCCCGGCACCTGCTGAGCATCCGCGAGCTGCAACGACGCACCGGGGGCTTCACCGAGTTCGTCCCCCTGCCGTTCGTGCACATGGAAGCCCCCATGTATCTGAAGGGCCTGTCCCGGCGGGGGCCCAGTTTCCGGGAGTCCGTGCTGATGCACGCGGTAGCCAGGCTGGTGTTTCACGGCCTGATCGACAACATACAGGTATCCTGGGTAAAGATGGGGGCGGAGGGCATTCTCGCCTGTCTCGACGCGGGCGCCAACGACCTGGGGGGAACGCTCATGAACGAGAGTATCACCCGGGCTGCCGGTGCCGGACATGGCCAGGAGTGGAATCCGGCTCAGATGGAGCAGCAGATCATCGCCCTGGGGCGGGAGCCCTGCCAACGCACGACCCTCTACGCGCCCGTGAGTCCGGACCAGCGCGCCACCACACGCGCGACTGCGCCGCTGGCATCCCTGGAGAATGCCGGGGCAGGTCGCCGTCAGCGCGGCAAGCGTCTGCTGCAGGTGGTGGCAGAGCCGGTTTGCTTCGTGGCGGAGAGCGATCTCTATGACCAGGTCGTCCTGATGGCGGCCTGCAATTGAAGGCGGCATCGCCCTGGCTCAGACGTTGAACAGAGCGGTGCAGCTGGAACCCAGCTGGCTGGCGCGGCTGGCGCCGGAATTCGAACAGCCCTACATGCAGCAACTCAGGGCATTTCTACTCGCCGAAAAAAGCGCCGGCAAAACGATTTTCCCCGCGGGCAACGAGATTTTCAACGCCTTCGAGCACACCCCCCTGGAGCGGGTCAAGGTAGTGATTCTCGGTCAGGATCCCTACCACGGTGACGGCCAGGCCCACGGCCTCTGTTTTTCGGTCAGGCCGGGCGTACAGATTCCCCCGTCGCTGCAGAATATCTTCCGGGAAATTCATGACGAATTGAACCTGCCTGTCCCCGGGCACGGGCACCTGACCGCCTGGGCGGACCGCGGCGTGCTGCTGCTCAACAGTGTGCTGTCCGTGGAGTCTGCCCGCGCTGCATCCCACCGCGGAAAGGGCTGGGAAACCTTTACCGACCGGGTCATCGAGGTCGTCAACCGGGAGCGCGACGGGGTGGTGTTCATGCTCTGGGGCAGCTACGCCCAGCGCAAGGGCGCGATTATTGACGGGGATCGCCACTGTGTGCTGAAAGCGCCGCACCCTTCACCCCTGAGTGCCCATCGCGGATTTTTCGGCTGCGGGCACTTCAAGGCAGCGAATGACTACCTGTGCAGCCGGGGCGAGAAACCCATCGACTGGAGCCTGCCGGAACGGCCCTGATCCCGGGGTTGCCTTTTTGGCCCGCCGCTCAATCGTGCTCCAGCGCGTAGGGCAGTTCCCCGATTTCGAGAGCAGGCCCCTCCGGTGTGCCCAATCGCAGGCCACTTGCCAGGCCGGCGGCGGTCGCGACGATCAGTGCCACCGCAGCGCCATCCGGCGCGACAGCGGCGTTAACCAGATTACCCACACTCTGGTCTGTATCCGAGGTGTAAAGCTCCGTGCCTGCGGGCGCCGCTATTTTCCCGTCGAACCGGGCCAGGTACAGGCGCCGCTTGGGCCTGCCCCGGTAATGCAGCCTGGCCACCACCTCCTGGCCCGTATAACAGCCCTTGTTGAAACTGATATGACCGGTGATATCGTAGTTGAGCATCTGGGGCACGAACTGCTCTATCGTAGGGGCCTCAATCCGCCCCAGCCCGGCAAGAATCTGCAGTCTCCGCCAGGCGGATTCGCTGCCGGCCTCGAGGTGGCTGGCCAGTTCCTCACCAAATCGGGGTCGCGCGCGCGTGTCCACGTAACATTCGAACTGTTCGCCGTCAGTGTCCAGTTGCACCAGCACGACCCCCTTGTCTGCGACAACACCGAAGCGCGCACCGCGAGGTTGTGCCACCAGCGCCTCCAGACGTTCTGCGGCTTCAGGACCCCAGCAGCCATAGATCTGCCAGTCTTCATTCGCGCTGTCCAGCGCGGCGTGGGAGAACACGATGTACTTGCCCAGGGTGGCGGCAGCATGGGAGCTGATGTCCCGGCGCATGCGCAGGGCGAAGTGCTCATCCCCCAGCTGGGAGAGCAGGAAATCACAGACCACGCGACCCTGGGGCGTGCAGAAGGCCCCGGGCAGGGCGTGTCCGGCCCGCAATTGTCGGGTATCGCAGGTGGTTTGCCCCTGCAGGAACGTCAGGCTGTCCGGTCCGCTGATGTGCAGCAGGGCTTCCCCGGGGAGCAGTGAAAATTGGCTGGACAAGTATCGATACCTCAACGACTTGGAGTCCCCATGATAGGTCGCGGTGCGCCCGGTGTCAGCATCCCCCCGGTTGCCTGCAATTGACGTTATAATGACGTCCCCTGAATTTCCTCTGAAAGTGAATTACTGGCATGGTATCCGACGAAGAACTCAACCGCATGCGCTGGGCTGCACGGCGCGGGATGCTGGAACTGGACCTGGTCCTGGAACCATTTGTCGCGTCCTGCTATGCGGGGCTGGACGAGTCAGATCGTGAGAGCTTCCAGCGGCTGATGGGTTGTGAGGACCAGGACCTGTTCGCCTGGTTCCTGAGACGCGAGCAGCCCGAGGATGCGGAGATGTCTGCTATTGTCGGCAAGGTACTCGAATTCGCCCGAACTCCACCTGATCGTCGGTAATTCCACCCTGCGCCAGTGTCTCTTGATCGGCCTTGCAGCGTGCACGCTGCTTGCACTTCTACTGATTTATCGCGCCGGCTTTGCCCTGGCAGCTGCCGCGCTGTCGCTTCCTGCCCTGGCGACACTGGCCCGGATATGGCGTGATCCCGATCGGGGTGCTTACCTGCAGTGGCGGTCCGGCCAGTGGACCCTGATACGGGATGGGGAAGTACTGATGATTGAGGTCCTGCCCGAGAGCACAGTGCTGCCCTGGATCGTGGTCGTTGCATGGCGGGAGTTGGGGTCGGGCTGCCGGCGGGGTCGCCTGTGGGTGTTCCCGGGCAGCGTGCCGACCGATGCCATGCGCGGCCTACGCAGCAGGCTGGTCCTGGAGCGGTGAGTTGTCGGGGACCAGCACCGTATCCCGTGCCTCGGGCAGTTGCTCCGGGTAATCCAGGGTGTAGTGCAGGCCGCGGCTTTCCTTACGTGAGATAGCGCAGCGAATCATAAGCTCGGCCACCATCGCCAGGTTCCGCAACTCCAGCAGGTCATTGGTCACCTTGTAGTTGCCGTAATACTCGGCGATCTCATCCTGCAGCAACTGTACCCGGTGCTGTGCCCGCTGCAGTCGCTTGTTGGTGCGGACAATGCCCACGTAATCCCACATGAACCGGCGAAGTTCGTCCCAGTTGTGCGAAATGACCACATCCTCATCGGAGTCCGTTACCTGGCTTTCGTCCCAGGGAGGAGCCGGAGGAGGCTCCGGGAGCCTGCCCAGGTCGCCGGCGATGTCGGATGCCGCGGATTCCGCGAAAACGATGCATTCCAGCAGTGAGTTACTGGCCATTCGGTTGGCGCCATGCAGGCCTGTACAGGACGCCTCGCCGATCGCGTACAGACCGTCGAGATCGGCCCTGCCACGGGTGTCCACCACGATGCCACCACAGGTGTAGTGTGCTGCGGGGACCACGGGGATCGGTTCCGCAGCGATATCGATACCGAATTCCAGGCAGCGGGACATGACGGTCGGGAAGTGGCTTTCCAGAAACTCCCTGGGCTTGTGGGAAATGTCCAGGAACACGCAGTCGATGCCCAGGCGCTTCATTTCATGGTCGATGGCACGGGCCACGACGTCCCGCGGTGCCAGTTCACCCCGGTTGTCGAACCGCTGCATGAACGCACTGCCGTCGGGCAGTAACAGTCTGCCGCCTTCGCCGCGAATCGCCTCGGTGATCAGGAAGGATTTGGCCTTTGGATGGTAGAGGCAGGTGGGGTGAAACTGGTTGAATTCCAGGTTTGCCACACGGCAGCCGGCACGCCAGGCCATGGCGATGCCATCGCCGCTGGCACCGTCCGGGTTGCTGGTATACAGGTAAGCCTTGCTGGCGCCGCCCGTCGCAAGTACCACCGCGTTTGCCTGGAACAGATCGACGCTGCCCGTCTGCTGGTCCAGAATATAGGCACCCTGGCAGCGGCCGTCTGCCACTACCAGATCGACAGCCACCCGGTCGGTGAATATCTCGATGTTGCCCGCCTCACGCGCTCGCTCCCCCAGCACCTCCGAGATCGCCTGCCCGGTGCGGTCCGCTGAATGAATGATACGCCGGTGGCTGTGACCACCCTCCATCGTCAGATGGAATTCGCGCTGCGATTGTGCCGCCTGATCCTGGCGCAGGTCGAAATCCACCCCCTGGGCCACCAGCCACTCCACACAGCGGCGACTGTTGCGCACGGTAAACTCCACCGCCTCCCGGCTGCAGAGGCCGGCACCCGCCGCCAGCGTGTCGGCGACATGAGATTCGATGGTGTCCCTGTCGTGCAGCACGGCCGCCATGCCGCCCTGGGCCCAGTAGGTGGAACCCTGGGTCAGATCAGCCTTGGACAGCAGGGCGACCTGGCATCCGCGGGGCAGATGCAGGGCGAGACTGAGGCCGGCGGCGCCGCTGCCGATCACCAGGACATCGTGTTTGTAGTGGGAGGTCATGTGGCTCAGCGCTTGCCGCGTCTGCGGCTGAAATATATTATGCGGTTCAAGCACTTAGCATCAAACCACCGGTTTCTGGCAGAGTATATCCAGCTGATCCCCAATAAGGAAATAGCGATTTGCGGAACTTTAGCGGCCCAGGCCCCTCTCATGACCGACCGCAGAACAGCCCTGCCGAACTTATCGGTGCAGACGTTGTCTATTGCTGCAGGCGCGGGGGCGCCATCGTGGCAGTGATGTCGACAACCAGGGAGAGGTGCCGGGCATGACTGCCGCAGAGACGGACAAGCAGCTGGTTGCCAGGGTACAGAAAGGAGACCAGCGCGCTTTTGACATGCTGGTGCTGAAATACCAGCACAAGATTTTCGGTCTGATTAGCCGCTATGTGCACGATGCCGACGAAGTTCAGGACGTTGCCCAGGAAGCTTTCATCAAGGCCTACCGGGCACTACCCAAATTCCGGGGAGAGAGTGCGTTTTATACCTGGCTTTACCGCATCGCGATCAACACCGCCAAAAACCATCTGGTCTCCCGGTCACGGCGGCCGCCGGGTAGCGATGTCGAGATCGAGGATGCCGAATACTACGAGGCTGGCGGGGCGTTGCGTGACATTGAAACCCCCGAGTCCGCGCTCTTCGGGGCAGAACTGAAAGCGGTGGTGGAGAGAGCTATCAGCGAACTACCGGACGACCTGCGAACTGCGCTGACCTTGCGGGAATTCGACGGGTTGAGTTACGAGGATATTGCCGAGGTCATGGATTGCCCGGTGGGCACGGTAAGGTCGCGAATTTTCCGTGCCCGGGAAGCCATCGACAAACAGGTGAAGGAACAAATGGATGCAACTTTCTGATCGCCCCGGGGTATGAGGCAGTGAAGGGTTGTAATGCAACGGGACATTAAGCGTGCAGAAGCACGGAGGACGCGAAGCATGAGCGAGCAGATGCGGGAATCACTGTCTGCAATGATGGATGACGAAGCCCAGGAACTGGAACTGCAGAGGGTTCTGTCCCGGATAGAGGATGACGGCGAGTTGCGCCAGACCTGGGTACGCTATAGTGCTGTCCGCACAGTCCTTTCCGGCCAGCAGGTGGCCTGTCCTGGCAGGGACATTTCCGGTGCCGTGCGCCTGGCGCTCTCCAGTGAAGCGGACGGCCATGCCAAGACCGCCGTGAACGGTATCAGGGAACGGGTGTTGCGACCGCTGGCCAGTTTTGCAGTGGCGGCATCGGTCGCTGCCACCGTGGTGATCGGGGGCCAGCAACTCGCCCGGATCAGCGGGGCGGGCCCCGATTCCGGTGATCGTGTACTGGCAGGCACTGCCTCGCCGGTCGGCATGGTCAACAGCCTCGGTGCGACCTCGGTTCAGGCCAGCTTCGGGACCCAGGCGGTTCCGGTGTTGCAACCTGCAACACGCACAGCTTACCGGGAACTGGCGCGGCAGCGCATGGAAAAGTACATGCAGGAGCATGCGGAACACGCCGCATTGAATTCCCCGCAGGGACTGGTTCCCTTTGCCCGTGTAGCGGAAATTCGTGAGTAACGCCGTCCAGATGACGGGACGGTCGAAGAGGCGGTGGCTTCTGTCTTTCTCCCTGATTCCCGGAGCGAAGATCGCCGCGATCTTTATGTTCGCGGTATCGGGTGCGGGTGCCGCTACCTGCCCGGATGCAGATCCGCAGGCGCTGGTCTGGCTGGAGAAGATGTCGGACAGCCTTCGCCGGGTGAATTACCACGGCGTGGTGACACTGCAGCGCGGTGACGATATGCAGGTCATGCAGGTGTCGCATACGGTGGTCGACGGCTCCAGCTATGAACGTCTAACCGAGTTGACAGGGCAGGGTGCCCGGGTCGTGCGCACCGGCCACCCTCTGGACTGCGTTCACCCCGGACATAAACTGTTGCGCGCGAGTACAGATCTGCAGGCCGGTCGCTGCGGAATAGCCGAGCAATACCGGTTCAGCGTCGGCGACGGCGAGCGGGTTGCCGGTCGGCAGGCCGTGCGCGTCCGTATCGAACCCAGAGACATGTACCGATTCGGCTACGTGTTGGAGCTGGATCGCGAAACGGGACTGTTACTCAAGGCAGAGACCGTGGGCAGAGGTGACGAGCGACTGGAAAAATTCCAGTTTGCCGATCTATCCTTTACGGATTCAGGTCAGGATGCTGCCGATGTTAATCTGGTCCACGAGGCCATGCACCCGCATCCCGAGGAATCACAGGCCGGAAATGGCGTCGGACAAAGTTGGCGTATCGGTTGGGTGCCAAAGGGTTTCGTTACGACGGACGGGGCCCGCGACGATGCGGGGCGCAAGACGTTTACCGATGGGCTGGCCGTGTTCTCGGTCTTCCTGGAGGAATTGGCTCGCGAAATACGGCCCGGTGAGGGCGTGGTTCGCAATGGCAGCACCACATCCTACACCCGGGGTCTGCAGCTCGCGACGCGGCCTGTGCTGGTTACGGTGATCGGCGAAGTGCCCGTCAATACTGCCCGGATGGTGGCGGACTCCATCGCGTGGGTGCCCTGACATCATGCTGATCGAGACCGGCCGGGTAGTCGCCATTGAACAGGACGGACTTTGGGTGGAAACCATTCGCCAGAGTACCTGCGGCAGCTGTGCCGCGCAGAAGGGCTGCGGCCACAGCCTGATCCAGCGGGTGTCCGACGGCAGGCGCAGCTTGATTCGCGTGCTTCCCGGTCAGCTCGCTCTGGAAGATTGCGCTGTGGATGACCAGGTTACTATCAGTATTCCGGAGGAAGTGATTCTGCGCGGTTCCATGGTGGTCTACCTGTTCCCCCTCCTGTGTATGCTGGCCGGTGCGATACTGGCGGTGAACCTGTGGCAGGGCAGTCAGGACCTGATGGCCGCCGCAGGCGCGGTCGCGGGGTTCGCGGTGGGTATCTGTGGCGTTCGCCTGCACGCCCGGCGGCACCAACAGGATCGACGCCTGCAACCGACACTGGTCGGGATTCTACGCCCTGATGCCATCCATGCCGGGCCGGGTTGAGCGCGCCCTTCAGACCTAACTTTCAACAATTCAATGGAACGACTTTATGAAATTGATTGCTCGATTATCGCTCATCGTTTTCACAAGTTGCCTGCTGGCTTTATCGCAACGGGCGGTCGCCGCGGGGGAACTTCCCGATTTCCGTGGCATCGTCAGCGACAACTCACCGGCAGTTGTCAAGATTATTGTCGAGAGCCGCGGTGGCGGGGATCCTCACGGCCAGCTCGACCCTGAGGATATTCCGGAGTACCTGCGGCGCTTCTTTGAGTTCAGGGGCGGTCCGCCACAGCAGCGTCCACGGATGGGGATGGGGTCGGGTTTTATCATCTCGACGGACGGCTATATCGTGACCAACAACCATGTCGTGGAAGGTGCGGACAGCGTTCTGGTCCGCCTGATAGACCGGCGTGAGTTCGATGCTGAGATTATCGGGACAGACCCCCGCTCGGACCTGGCGCTGTTGCGCGTCGAGGCGAGCGACCTTCCTGTGGTAAAACTGGCCACTGCAGGGGAACTGGATGTGGGCGAATGGGTGCTGGCGATCGGTTCCCCTTTCGGGTTGGACTATTCCGTCACAGCAGGGATCGTCAGTGCCAAGGGTCGCAGCCTGCCCACAGAGAACAATGAAAATTACGTGCCGTTCATCCAGACCGACGTGGCCATCAACCCCGGCAATTCGGGCGGGCCGTTGTTCAACCTCGACGGCGAGGTGGTCGGAGTGAATTCCCAGATCTTCACCCGCAGTGGCGGGTCGATCGGCCTCTCTTTTGCTATCCCCGTCAGCGTGGTCCGCAATGTTGTGGAGCAGCTGAAGTCGGAAGGGCGCGTGACCCGGGGCTGGCTGGGCGTAACCATACAGGATGTCGACAGGAATCTGGCCGAGTCGTTTGGCCTGAAACGGCCGCGTGGAGCGCTGGTCGTACAGGTAGCCGAGGACAGCCCGGCCGACAAGGCCGGCCTCAGGGACGGCGATGTGATCATCACCTTTGACGGGAAGGATATTCCCACCTCCTCCGACCTGCCGCATGTCGTCGGTCTTATCGAACCCGGCACCACAGTGCCGGTGGAGATCGTGCGTGACCAGAAGCGCAAGACGATCAAGGTGACGGTGGGCGGTCTGGATGCCGATGACAGCTATGCCCTCTCTACCGGTGGCGATGATGGCGATCGCGGCGGCCGTCTGGGCCTGGTCGTGGAAACTGCCAGTCCCGACGTGCTGGAGCGCTGGGGCATCAACGGCGGGGTGGTCGTAAGGGATGTGGTGTCTTCTTCACCGGCGGCGGAAGCCGGTGTTCTGCCTGGCGATGTGATCACCCTGATAGGCTCGACCCCGATCAAGTCAGTGGCCGCTATGGATAAAGCGGTGGAGAAACTGAAGGACGGAGCCTCTGTTCCTCTGCGCCTGATCCGGCGGGGGTCGCCCATGTTCATCGGACTGAAACTGCCCGACTGACGTTACAGCGGGCATGTCGCGGCATGGCGGTGGGTTCCCGCTTGGGGTACAATCGCGCGTTTTTTGGTGACAGCTAATACGTCCCCGCCGGATGGATCCGGCGGGTTTTTCGCGCCTACCGGACCCACACAGTGACCGATCTCCGCAATATCCGGAATTTTTCCATCATTGCCCATATTGATCATGGGAAGTCGACACTCGCTGATCGGTTCATCCAGCACTGCGGCGGTCTCACTGACCGGGAGATGGACACCCAGGTGCTGGACTCGATGGATATCGAGCGGGAGCGTGGAATCACCATCAAGGCACAGAGTGTCACCCTGGACTACCAGGCTCGTAACGGCCAGACCTACCAGCTTAACTTTATCGATACCCCGGGGCACGTAGATTTCTCCTACGAGGTTTCGCGTTCCCTGTCGGCCTGCGAGGGGGCACTGCTGGTCGTGGATGCAGGGCAGGGCGTCGAGGCCCAGTCGGTGGCCAACTGTTATACGGCAATCGAGCAGGGGCTGGAGGTGTTGCCGATTCTCAACAAGATGGACCTGCCCCAGGCCGATCCGGAGCGGGTCAAGCGGGAGATCGAGGAGATCATCGGTCTGGATGCCACCAACGCCTGCCTGGTAAGCGCGAAGTCGGGTATGGGCATCGAGGACGCGCTGGAATACCTGGTCGAGGAGATACCCCCGCCCGAGGGTGATCGTGAAGCGCCCCTGCAGGCCCTGATCATCGATTCCTGGTTCGACAACTATCTCGGCGTGGTCTCCCTGGTACGCGTCAAGCAGGGGGTGCTGCGCAAGCGTGACAAGATACTGGCCAAGTCCACCGGCAAGGCCCACCAGGTCGACAGTGTGGGAATCTTTACCCCGAAGCGCACGGAGCGGCAATCGCTCGAGGCGGGTGAAGTCGGCTATGTGGTGGCAGGCATCAAGGATATTCACGGTGCGCCTGTGGGTGACACGCTGGTTAATGCCCAGCAGGCGGATGTGCCCGCACTGCCTGGTTTCCAGCAGGTCAAACCCCAGGTTTATGCCGGCATATTTACCATCTCCTCGGACGATTACGAGGACTTCCGCGACGCCCTGGGCAAGTTGACGTTAAATGATGCCTCACTGTTTTATGAGCCGGAGACCTCGGATGCCCTCGGCTTCGGATTCCGCTGCGGTTTCCTGGGCATGCTGCACATGGAAATCATCCAGGAGCGGCTGGAGCGTGAATACGACCTGGACCTGATCACCACGGCTCCCACCGTCATCTATGAGGTAGTGAAGAAAAACGGTGAAGTTGCTCTGGTGGACAATCCGTCCGCGCTGCCCGATGTGGGTGATATCGAGGAGATGCGTGAGCCCATTGCCCGCTGCAATATTCTCGTGCCACAGGATTACCTGGGCAATGTCATTACACTTTGTGTGGAAAAACGTGGTGTGCAGAAGGATATGCAGTTCCTCGGAACCCAGGTATCGGTGGTCTACGACATCCCGATGGCCGAGGTGGTCCTGGACTTTTTCGATCGGTTGAAATCAGTGAGCCGTGGCTATGCCTCTCTGGATTACGGCTTCGAGCGCTTCGAGGCCGCCAACCTGGCGCGCCTGGACGTGCTCATCAACGGCGAACGGGTGGATGCCCTGGCGGTGATCGTGCATCGCGACCAGGTGCCATATCGGGGGCGCGCCCTGACAGAAAAGATGAAGGAGCTGATCCCCCGGCAGATGTTCGACGTGGCCATACAGGCCGCTGTCGGTGGTAAAATCGTCGCCCGGCAGACCGTGAAGGCGCTGCGCAAGAATGTGACCGCCAAGTGCTACGGTGGAGATGTCACCCGCAAACGCAAGCTCCTGGAGAAGCAGAAAGCGGGTAAAAAACGCATGAAACAGGTCGGGCGAGTGGAAATTCCGCAATCCGCTTTTCTGGCCGTATTGAAAGTGGACAGCTGACAGGGCCGATTATGGACATCGATTTCCCGCTTATTCTGGTTATCCTGGTGTTCGGCTCCGGCGTCATCTGGCTACTGGACGCCCTTTTCCTCGCCCCGGGCCGGCGGCGCGCCGTCGCTGCATTGCAGGCGGACTATCCCCGGTGGAAGGAAGAGGGCAGTACCGACGCACAGAAATATGCCGCGAGGCTGAAGGAGACGGCATCCGAGCCCACCGTGGTCGAGTATTCACGCTCGTTTTTCCCCGTGTTACTGGTGGTGTTCGTACTGCGCTCTTTCCTGGTGGAGCCGTTCCAGATCCCCTCGTCCTCCATGGTGCCGACACTCCAGGTGGGCGATTACATCCTCGTCAATAAATACACCTATGGCATCCGCCTGCCCGTGATACGCACCAAAGTGATGGCTTTGAATGAGCCCCGGCGCGGAGATGTGATGGTCTTCTTCCCGCCGCATATGAATGACACCTATTTTATCAAACGGGTGGTCGGCCTGCCCGGGGATACCGTCACCTACCGGGACAAACAACTCTCCGTGAATGGGGAACCGGTGTCCCGGGATCCCCTCGGGGTGGTGCCCGTCGGGAATTCGCGGTACGCCCTGGGTATGGAGACTCTGGGTGAGTCGAATCACCTCATGCAGGTCGATGACATGCGCCCGTCACAGGACTTCTCGGTCACGGTTAAACCCGGGCACTACTTTATGATGGGCGACAATCGCGACAACAGCAGCGACAGCAGGATTTGGGGTCAGGTGCCGGAAAAGGATATAGTGGGCAAGGCCTTCGCCGTCTGGATGCACTGGGATTCGCTGTTCAGCATTCCGAGCTTCAAGCGCGTGGGTTTGATAGAATAAAAAGCGGGACCCCGACAAGGGTTGCCGCACGGGACGATCAAGGGGGAATAAAAAATGAAATTACGCCAGCGCCAATCCGGGATGTCCATTCCAGGCATGTTGCTGATTGCTATTATGGTTGGTTTTTTCGTCATGTGCGCCATCCGCATGGCGCCGCCTTATTTCGAATACCTGTCCGTCAAGGAGATCGTGCAGAAGGTGGCCCTGGACTATGATCCGGCAACCGAGAGCACCGGGCAGATTCGTCGCAAGCTTACCAATCTTTTCAACACCAACCAGATCTATGAACTCGATCCCAGGGACGTTGAGGTCTATCGCAAGGACGGCAAGACCTATATCGATGCCAACTATGAGGTGCGGATACCCGTCATGGGGCGCATCGACGCGGTGCTGAAGTTCGACGACCTGCTCTACATAGCCGGTACGCCGGTAGCCCAGCCGGCCAACTGATCGCCGCGGCGCTGGAGGCAACACCCGGTGCCGTGTCTCAGGTGATGAACGACCACGGGCGGCTGCAGCGGGCGCTGGGTTATGCGTTCAGCGACCCCGACCTGCTCGCCCTGGCGCTGACCCACCGCAGTGTCGGTCGACGCAATAACGAGCGCCTGGAGTTTCTCGGCGATTCGATCGTCAATCACATCATTGCCGAGGTGATATTCCAGCGTTTTCCCGATGTGCGCGAGGGCGACATGAGTCGTATGCGGGCGTCACTGGTGCGGGGCGATACCCTGGCCGAGCTGGCCAGGGAGCTGGAACTGGGCAACTACCTGCTGCTTGGGCCGGGGGAGCGCAAGAGTGGCGGGCACCGGCGGGGCTCAATCCTGGCGGATGCCCTGGAGGCAGTGGCAGGCGCTATTCTGCTGGATGGGGGTATAGAGCGGTGCCGGGAGTGCGTGCTGGGCTGGTACCGCACTCGCCTGGAAGAAATGAGTCTCGGGGATGCGAAAAAGGATGCCAAGACCCAGCTGCAGGAATTCCTGCAGGGGCGCGGCGAGCCCCTGCCGGAATACGAGCTGCTGGGCGCCGTCGGCGAGGATCACGACCAGCAGTTTCGCGTTGCCTGCCGCCTGCTGACGCCGGCCCTGGTGGTCGAGGGAACCGGCAGGAGCCGCCGCAAGGCGGAACAGTCCGCGGCCCGTACCGCACTGGAGAGGTTGTCCCGGCGTGGGGACTGAAATCCGCCGCTGCGGCTATGTGGCGATTGTCGGTCGCCCCAACGTGGGCAAGTCCACCCTTCTCAATCACCTGCTCGGGCAGAAAATCAGTATCACCTCCCGCAAACCCCAGACCACCCGTCACCAGGTACTGGGCATCAAGACCGAGGCCAACCGGCAGATTATTTTTGTCGATACTCCCGGCCTGCACCAGGCGGCGGACAAGGCTATCAACCGTTACATGAATCGTGCCGCCACCAACGCCCTGCGCGACGTGGATGTGGTGGTGTTCGTGGTGGATCGGACGGCCTGGACGGACGAGGACCGCATGGTGCTGGACCGTGTAAAAGCGACGGGACTGCCTACCGTGCTGGTAGTGAACAAGGTCGATCTCCTGAGTGACAAGTCTCTGCTCCTGCCGCATCTGCGGCAGCTGGAAGAGCAGGGCGATTTTGCCGCCATAGTGCCCCTGTCCGCACTGCGTCATCATAACGTGGATGCGCTGGAGCGCGAAATCACCCGGTTCCTCCCGGAATCCGAGTACTTTTTCCCCGAGGAGCAGATCACTGATCGCAGTCAGCGATTCCTGGCCGCCGAAATCGTACGCGAGAAGATCATGCGGCAGCTGGGTGACGAACTGCCCTACGCCATCACCGTGGAGATCGAGGAATTTTCTTCAGAGGACGGCATCCTGCATATCTCGGCACTTATTTTCGTGGAGCGCAAGGGTCAGAAAAGAATCCTGATCGGCGAGAAAGGCGCCCGACTGCGGTCGATCGGTACCGACGCCCGGCGGGACATGGAGTTGTTGTTTGGCAGCCAGGTGATGCTGCGCCTGTGGGTCAAGGTCAAGACCGGCTGGTCTGACGATGAGCGGGCGCTGCGCAGCCTCGGGTATGACGACGTCTGAGCGTAGTATGCGAGCTGCCCTGCAACCTGCTTTTATCCTGCACCACAGGCCCTACCGTGACACCAGCCTGTTACTCGAGGTTTTCACCCCGGAGCAGGGTCGCCTGAGTCTGGTGGGGAAGGGGGTTCGCCGCCGCTCCCGGGGGGGTAGCAGTGCAGCCCTGCTGCAGGCTTTTACGCCGCTGCTGCTCTCCTTCAGTGGCCGCTCGGAGTTGAAAACCATGACGGCGGTAGAGGCAGCGGGTCCCGCCTTACCACTGCGCGGCGAGCGGGTTTACAGTGGAATGTATATGAACGAGCTGCTGGTAAGGCTGTTACATCGGTACGATCCCCACCCCCGGTTATTTGCGGCCTATGGGCAGGCGTTGGAATCCCTCGTTGAAGCACCGGTTGTGGATGCTGTGCTGCGCCGTTTCGAGCTGAACCTGCTGGACGAACTGGGCTACAGCATTGATTTGTCCGTGGCGGGAGATACCGGCGAGCCAGTGCGCGAGGACGGATGGTACGGGTATGAACCGGACCGCGGCCTGGTAGCCAGGCGCGATCTGGCCGAGACTGCCGCGCCGGCTTACGCTGGAGAGGATTTGCTGCAGCTGGCCGGGGGTGACTTTGGGGGCTCTGCGTTGCGCACTGCGAAACGGTTGCTGCGACAGGTGCTGTCGGAGCACCTGGGTCAGACGCCACTGAAGAGCCGTGATCTGTTTAAGGGACGGCCAGCGAGGGGAGGGGAGACACGAGAGTCTCTGGCGCCTGAAGCGGCAGGCGGGGAGGACCCATGATCGCTGTCGGTACCGATATTCTACAGATGAGCCGCATCGACGATGTGGTTGGCCGACTCGGTGATCGCTTCGTGCAGCGCATCCTCACACCCGAAGAGCAGGCCGAGTATCGCGCCAGTGCAATGCCGAATCGCCTGCTTGCCAAGCGTTTCGCCGCCAAGGAGGCCATAGCCAAGGCTTTGGGGACCGGTATCGGGCGTGGCGTAAGCTGGCAGGATATCCGCATTGATCACGACGGTAACGGTGCGCCTTGCGTGGTGCTGAGTGGGGGAGCACTGGCCTCTGCAAAGTCCCGTGGCGGCACGCGGGTGGAACTGAGTCTCGCGGACGAGGTCGATTATGTGGTGGCATTCGCCATACTCGCTGCCTGAGCATGACGATCGCGAAGGGACTGGGCTACCTGATTGCGCGACGGAAGTCCGTTATACTGGCGCGATGAGGACGCGGTAATCTCTTATGCCTGAATACCCAACCATAGAAGCGTGTGTCGGCAATACCCCGCTAGTGCGACTGCAGCGACTTCCCGGGGAAACGACAAATACCATTCTCGCCAAACTGGAAGGTAACAACCCCGCCGGATCGGTCAAGGACCGGCCGGCCCTGAGCATGATTGCCCAGGCAGAAGAGCGGGGCGAGATCAACCCCGGCGATACGCTTATCGAGGCAACCAGTGGCAATACCGGTATTGCCCTGGCGATGGCGGCCGCTATTCGCGGTTACCGGCTGGTGCTGATCATGCCGTCGCATATGAGCGACGAGCGCAAGCAGGCCATGTCCGCCTATGGTGCAGTACTGGTGGAGGTCAGCCAGGAAGCGGGTATGGAAGGTGCTCGCGACATGGCGATGCAGATGCAGGAGCGCGGTGAGGGCCGCGTGCTGGACCAGTTCGCCAATCCCGATAACCCGCGAGCCCACCTGGTTGGCACCGGCCCGGAAATCTGGCGCCAGACCGATGGCACGATCACTCATTTCGTCAGTTCGATGGGTACCACCGGTACCATCATGGGCTGCTCTGCTTACCTGAAGACACAAAATCCGGCCATCGAGATCATCGGCCTGCAGCCTGTTGAGGGCTCGAGCATTCCCGGTATCCGGCGCTGGCCTGAAGCCTACCTTCCGAAGATCTACGATGCGGCGCGTGTCGACCGTGTGCTGGATATATCCCAGCAGGAATCGGAAGAGACCATGCGTCGCCTCGCAACCGAGGAAGGGATATTCTGCGGTGTGTCATCGGGCGGCTCCATAGCTGCGGCATTGCGTATTTCCGGCGAAGTCGAAAACGCTGTTATCGTGGCCATCGTGTGCGACCGTGGCGACCGTTACCTGTCAACCGGCGTCTTCGCAGAGCAATGACGGATTAGCCTATGGTTCAGGTACGCAAACAGGTTCGGCTCAGTGCTACCGGGGATGTGGACCTGCGGCATTGGCTCGAGCAGTTGCCCGTGCAGCTGCCACCCGACGAACGCGCCCGGCTTGTCGCGGCCTGCGAATGCGCGCGTTTGGCCATGCGGGTCCCGGCCGTTGATTCGGGTTGCTGGGCCCGGAATGCCGATTGTTTCAGTGCCGGACTGGATATCGGCATGATTCTCGCCGAGTTGCATGTGGGGGTCGACTGCCTGGTCGCAGGTGTGCTTTACCGCGCGGTAAGGGAGTCACGCCTGTCACTGGAAGACGTGGAACAGCAATTCGGCCATGAGGTGGCGGGGCTTATCCGGGGTGTGTTGCGCATGGCCGCGATCGGGGCTGTCGGAAAGCCTGGAGAACGCCCCGTTCTGGGGCAGGCGCATGGGCAGAAAGACAATATCCGCAAGATGCTGATCGCCCTGGTGGATGATGTCCGGGTAGCGCTGATCAAGCTGGCGGAACGCACCTGCGCCATTCGCGCAGTCAAGGATGATGATCTTCGCAGGCCCGCGGTGGCACAGGAAGTCTTCGATGTTTACGCGCCTCTGGCACACCGGTTGGGTATTGGACATCTCAAGTGGGAATTGGAAGACCTCTCTTTCAGGTATATCTACGCGGACGCCTATCGCAAGATTGCTCGCCTGCTGGATGGCAAGCGCATCGAGCGCGACGAGTTTATAGCGCGCGTCACCAGGGAGTTGACCCGTGTGCTCAGTGATGCCGGTCTGGAGTTCGAGATCAGCGGTCGTGCCAAGCATATCTACAGCATCTGGCGCAAAATGCAGCGCAAGGGTATCGGCTTTTCGCAGGTTTACGATATCCGTGCGGTGCGCATACTGGTACCCGAGATCAAGGACTGTTACGCCACGCTGGGCCTGGTACATGGCCTGTGGCGGAATATCCCCAACGAATTCGACGACTACATTGCCAGTCCCAAGGAGAATGGCTACCGCTCCCTGCATACTGCAGTGATCGGGCCCGAGGGCAAGATACTCGAAGTGCAGATTCGCACCCGCCAGATGCACGAGGAGGCCGAGCTGGGGGTGTGTGCCCACTGGCGTTACAAGGGGTCAGACTCCGACAGCCGCATGGCCAGCACTTACGAGGAGAAGATCGCCTGGTTGCGCCAGGTACTGGACTGGCACGAGGAAACGGGCGATCCACGGGAAACCGCAGAACAGTTCCGTTTCGACATAGCACAGGACAGGGTGTATGTATTCACGCCCGATGGGGACGTCGTCAACCTCACGCAGGGCGCGACGCCGCTGGACTTCGCCTACCATGTGCATACAGAGGTGGGTCACTGCTGCCGCGGCGCCAAGGTGAACGGGAGCATTGTTCCTCTTACGTATCAGCTCAATACGGGGGATCGTGTCGAAGTACTGACCAGCAAGGAAGGCAATCCCCGCAGGGACTGGCTGCAACCGGGACTCGGTTATCTCCGGACCTCACGGGCCCGGGCCAAAGTGCAGCACTGGTTCAAGACCCAGGCACGGGAAGACAATGTGGCAGCCGGCAGGCAGCTGCTGGAGCGTGATTTCAAGCGCATGGGCCTGACCAGTGTCGACTACCAGCGTATCGCCAAAAAAGTGCAGCTCAACTCCGTGGAGGACATGTACGCGGCCGTAGGGTCGGGCGATCTATCATCCAGCCAGGTGCTGAACGCCGCACAGGGTCTGGTGGAAAGCCGCCCAGAGCCACCTCTCAAGCTGGCCCGGCCGGGCAGTCCCTACCGCGGGCAGGTGCAGGTTCAGGGAGTGGGTAATCTGCTGAACCACCTCGCAGGCTGCTGCAAGCCGCTTCCCGGTGACGCCATTACCGGGTTTATTACCCAGGGTCGCGGCGTCAGCGTACACCGAAGTGACTGTGCCCGCCTGATCAAGCTGCAGGACTCCTCCCCTGAGCGTATTATCGATGTCGAGTGGGGAATGACCCCGAGCGCCAATTACGAAGTGGATGTGTCCATAGAAGCGTATGACCGCCAGGGACTGCTGCGCGATATTACGGGCCTGTTTGCCAATGCCCGCCTCAATGTCCTGTCGATAAATACCCAGACCAACAAGTCGCGCAATACCGCCACCATGCGCCTGCGAGTCGAGGTGCCGAACCTCGGTGCACTGTCGAAATTGCT
>JAHEEV010000196.1 GCA_024640505.1 Halieaceae bacterium | reverse complement strand
AGTGGGGCTGGACGTTGGCATAATCCGCGCCGAACAGGGCCTTCACCCGGTCGATGGCCAGCACTTCCGCCTTGTCCACATACTCGCAACCGCCGTAGTAGCGCTTGCCGGGATAGCCCTCTGCGTACTTGTTGGTCATGACGCCGCCCTGGGCTTCCAGAACCCGGGGACTGGCATAGTTTTCGGACGCGATCAGCTCGATATGCTCTTCCTGACGGCGCTCCTCTTCCCGGATGGCCGTAAAGATTTCGTCGTCGAATCCCTCGATGGTCATGTTGCTGTCAAACATGGCTCTGCCCCTGATTGGAAAGCGGCGCATTTTACCCCAAACCAACCGGCCCGATAAGTACCATTCATCCCCGGCTCGACCTGATATCCGGGCATCGATCAGACAGGGTGATATCATCGAATCATGATACTCTGCCATGACAGTTGCTATAATCCGCGGATATGAACAAAAGCTGGAAGTCCTACAATACGGGAGACTTCTTCGACGAGCTGGTCACGCCGAAGGGTAGCCCGCGCGCAAGTGCCCGGCGCGTGGTCAATATGCTGCAGAAACTGCCCCAGGAAGAGATGGCAGACCGGCGCAGCGCCGCCGAACTGGCGATCCGGGAGATGGGCATTTCCTTCACCATCTACTCCGAGGGCAAGAACATCGACCGGGCCTGGCCCTTCGACATCATCCCCCGGGTAATTCCCGCCCGGGACTGGGACAAGGTCAGCCAGGGCCTGGCCCAGCGCAGCCGCGCCCTGAACGCGTTTATCGACGACATCTATAACCGGCAGAAGATCCTGGCTGACGGCATCCTGCCGGCGGATATCGTACTCGAGTCCGGCAACTACAAGCCCCAGTGCGCAGGCATGTCGCCCCGCTTTGGTGCCTGGGCGCATATCTGTGGCTCCGATCTGGTACGCGACAAGGATGGCAGGTTCTATGTGCTGGAAGACAATCTGCGGGTACCCTCCGGCGTCTCCTACATGCTGGAAAATCGCGAGGTGACCAAGCGGGTGTTGCCCGAGCTGTTCGAGAATTACAGCATTCGACCGGTGGACGATTACCCCTCCCGCCTGTACCGCACCCTGGCTTCACTCTCGCCAAGAGATGTCCGCCGGCCCTGTATCGTGGTCCTGACCCCCGGCATCTTCAACTCCGCCTATTTCGAGCACTCCTTCCTGGCCCGGGGGATGGGTGCGGAGCTGGTCGAGGGTTCCGACCTGTTCGTCGGAGACGACGAGTGTCTCTATATGCTCACTGTGGATGGTCCGCAACGGGTGGACGTGGTCTATCGCCGCATCGACGACGATTTTCTCGACCCCGAGGCATTCCTGGAAGATTCCTTCCTCGGTGTCCCGGGCATCATGCGGGCCTGGAAAGCGGGCAACGTGGCCATTGCCAACGCCCCCGGCAGCGGAGTGGCCGACGACAAGGTGGTCTACGCCTTCGTGCCGGAAATGATTCGCTACTACCTGAAGGAGGAACCCGGCCTTGCCAGCGTTCCGACCTACCTCTGCATGAACGAGAAGGACCGGGATTACGTCCTCGCCAACCTGGACAAACTGGTGGTCAAGCCTGCCAACGAATCCGGTGGTTATGGACTCATGGTGGGACCACACAGTACCAAAGCCAAACGGGCCAAGTTTGCCAGGCTCATAGAGCAGAACCCGCGCAACTACATCGCCCAGCCGACTCTCTCCCTCTCCACAGCGCCGACCTACATCGAGGACAAGGTAGAGCCTCGCCACCTCGACCTGCGCCCCTTCATCCTCAACGGCAAGGACACCTGGGTCACGGCCGGCGGCCTGACCCGGGTGGCACTGGTGAAAGGCTCACTGGTGGTAAATTCCTCCCAGGGCGGCGGCAGCAAGGATACCTGGATCGTGGAGGACAGCCAGTAATGACCATGCTGTCGCGAGTGGCCGAACGGTTGTACTGGATGGCGCGCTATCTGGAGCGGGCTGAGGATACGGCACGCCTGACCCAGGCCTATACCCACCTGATCATGGACATTCCCAAGGGCTCCGAGCCTGGCTGGGATATCCTGGTGCGCATCCTCGACGCGGAGTCGACCTACGGCAACCACTACCGGGTATTCAACGAGCCCAACGTCCTGAAGTTCCTGATGGCCGACCTGGATAACATCGGCAGCATCCGCGCCTCCATCGTCGCCGCCAGGGAAAACGTGCGCACCACCCGGGACGTACTCCCCGGCGAAGTCTGGGAGCACGTCAACGAGTTGTACCTGTACGCCCAGGAAGAGGCGGAAAAATCCGTGGGGCGGCGCAATCGTCACCATTTCCTGGAACAGGTCAGCACTCGCTGCCAGATGATAAACGGCCTCATCATTTCCACCCTGTGCCGCGATCACGCTTACCGCTTCATCAAGCTGGGTCACCTGCTGGAGCGGGCCGATATGACCACCCGGATCATCGACGTGGGCGCCGGCGCCCTGCTGGGGGACGAGCGCAACCATCCCCTGGTGGACCCGTTGATCTGGGCCGCCCTGCTGCAGTCCCTCTCTGCCATGGGCACCTACCGGCGCACCATCGGCCCGCTGGTAGAGGCTGACAGCGTGGTGGACTTCGTGTTCCGCGAATCCACCCTGCCTCGCTCCGTCAGGTTCTGTTTGAATGGCATCCGCACGGAGCTGGCGCCCCTGAAAAATAACGAAGAGGCTTTGCGCATCCTGGAACGATCAAGGCGCCGCCTGTCACGCTTCCGGGTCGAGGAATCCAGCCGGGAAGAGCTGCACGCCTTCATCGACCGATTCCAGACGGGCCTCACGGACCTCAGTGATATCGTCACCGCCACCTGGTTCCAGCCACACCCATCATGAAGCAATTCTACTGCCAGTGTGGCCAGTCGGTGTTCTTCGACAGCGAAGTGTGCCTGAACTGCGGCGCCCGCCTGGGATTTGACCCACAGGGTATGGTGATGCGCTCCCTGCTGGAAACCGGGGAGGATCTCTGGACCGCGGCAGGGGGAGAAACTTTCCGCCTGTGCGATAACACGGTCCGGTTCGACGTCTGCAACTGGATCCTCCCGGCGGAACAGGAGCATCCCCTTTGCCGGGCCTGCCAGTTCAACCGTACCGTGCCGGACCAGTCCCTGCCGGAGAACCAGAAGCGCTGGCAGCGACTGGAAGAAGCGAAAAAAAGGCTGTTCTATACCTTGATGCAGCTGGGAGTGCCCCTGGAAAATGGCTGGGAGGCTCCGGACCGGGGACTGTTGCTGGATTTTATCGAGGACGAACGCGACACCGAGTTCTACCCGGAAACCTTCGTCCACACCGGCTATCTTGGCGGCGTGATCACCATCAATGCCCTGGAAGCGGACGACCTGGCCCGGGAAACCCAGCGCCTGCAGATGAACGAAAACTATCGCACGGTGCTGGGCCACCTGCGCCACGAATCGGGTCATTACTACTGGCAGCGACTGAATCCCAATGAGGATACTCTGGCGGGATTCCGCGTGATATTCGGCGATGAACGGGCGGATTACCGGGGGGCGCTGGACACGTATTACGCCAACGGACCCAAGCCCCGATGGCGCGAGCGGTACATCAGCGCCTACGCCAGTTCTCATCCCACCGAAGACTGGGCCGAGAGCTGGGGACACTACCTGCACATTTACGACGCCCTGGAGACCGCCGCTGCTCATGGCTTGATCGAGCGCTGGCCCAACCGCATGGATATCGCCGAGCGCATCTCCGTGTGGCGCACCCTGAGTATCACCCTCAACGAGCTCAACCGCAGCGTGGGGTTAAGTGATGCCTACCCGTTCCTGCTGAATATCGAGGTGGAGCGCAAGCTCACCTTCGTCGACCGGATCATCCGTCACCTTCAAACAGGCAACTGATCGAGGGAAGCTGGTCGAAGGCGGTGCGGATATTTTCGTCCCAGCTGCGCCGCAAATCCACCAGATAGGGGTCGATCTCATCCAGCTTGCAGTAGCGCGCCGGTTCCGACAGGGAATCTGCCTGGTAGAACAGCAGTTCGATGGGGGGACCGACCGTGGCGTTACTGCGCATGGTGGAATCCATCGACACCAGGGCACAGCGCATCGCGGTCTCGTGATCCGTCTCGGGGCGGATGATACGGTCGAGGATGGGTTTGCCGTACTTGGTCTCCCCGATCTGCAGGAAGGGGTACTGGTCCGACGCGGTAATGTGGTTGCCCTCCGGATAGATCAGGTACAGTTCCATGGACTGTCCCTTGATCTGGCCGCCCAGGATATAGGTCGCCTCGGCATTGAAACCGGCACCGGGCCCGCCACTGGCATAGCGGCCCTGCTCCTTGACACCCAACTCGCCGATGTAATCGGCTATCTCGGAGACATATTCCGCCTTGGATATATTGAAGGCGGTGTCACTCTTGAGGTCGCGCTCGATCTGGGCCACCACGGCCTGGCTGGTAGCGAGGTTGCCCGCGGTCATCAGCATCAACTGACGATTGCCCACAATGGAAAAGCGGTGCAGTTTGCTGTAGGTGCTGACGCGGTCGGCGCCGGCATTGGTCCGGGAGTCGGAGCAGAATACCAGGCCCTCATTCAACTTGATCCCGATGCAATATGTCATATGTTATTGTGTCATCCCGAATTGCTCCCGCCAGTCTGTGCCGACGCGCTTGCAGCATAATTGCTCTTATTAGGAAATGCTACTGTTGCCAAAACAGT
>JAHEEV010000017.1 GCA_024640505.1 Halieaceae bacterium | reverse complement strand
TTACCCCCCAGTGTCAGGTCCGGTGTGGCGAGCCACAATGCCTCCACTTCGAGACCGTAGCCCTCTGCATCCGAGTTGAGCAGGTTGTAACCGGGAGTAGGCTGGCCCAGGAGCTTCAGTTCCTGCAGGTTGTCGTACTCGTAGAAGAACACGGCGAGGTTGAGGTTGAGGCGGCGCTGGAGGAACTGCCCCTTCAGGCCGGTCTCATAGTTTATGACCTCCTCATCGTCATAGGAGGTGTCGATAACCGGACCGACGTTGAGCGTATTGAAGCCGCCTGACTTGAAACCGGTCGAGACACTGCCATAGACCATGGCGTCATCGCCGACCGCGTAGTCCAGCACGATACGGCCGGAGACATTGTCCCAGCTCTCACGCTGTGTGACGTCCAGTACCGGCTGCCCGTTATCGTAAAAGGCGAGGCCGAAGTCCGCCCCGACGATCTGGTTCTGGTACTGCGTGAAAAGGTCGAAAGCCTTGTCGTCCCGGGTGTACCGCAGCCCACCTGTGAGGTTGAGCCCGTCGCTGATGCTCCAGGTCGCGTCGCCGTAGACAGCCCAGCTCTCGTAGGTGCCGCTGCTTTGTGCCTCCTCGGGCCAGGGTTCGAAGGCGGCAATGACGCCAGGAAAAGTATCAGATGTATGCGAACCTGCATTTTTCAGGATTTCTGCCCAGGCAAAGGGCTCCAGCGTACTGAGGTTGAACAGGGCGATGGTGTCGTGCGCCACGTGCTCCCGGGAGTAGCCCGCGCCAAGGGTCCACTTCAGGCGCTGGGTGAACCCGGTAAGACGGAATTCCTGGGACAGGTAGTCATTGTCTTGCGGGTTGCGTCCGTGGAGGACATAGTCGGGATTGTTGGCCCCATCCAGGTCTTCGTCCAGTTCTGTCTCGTATTCCCGCCACCCGGTGATGGCGGTGAAGGTCATTCCATCCATCACATGGTTGATTTCCAGCGAGGACGAGAACATCTCCCGCTGTTCCCGGTTGACAAAGTCAGTGGCCACGTCACCGAAGGTGTCGAGCCTGCGATCGGGGTTGGCCAGTTCGAAGGTGGGGGGGATGAGCGCAGTGTGCGTCGCGGAATGCTGGTCCACCTCGCTGTATTCCGCCCGCCATAATACCTCGGTACGGTCTGTCGCGGTCCACAGCACCACGAGACGGATGGCCTGCTGATCCTCGTCGTTGAGATCCGGGCCGTTCGGGCTGTTCATGTAGCCGTCCCGGTTCCTGGTCAGGCCGATGACCCTGAATGCGAGCCCATCGCCAACGGGCTGGTTGATGACAACTTCACCGTCGATACGGTTGTAGTCGCCGACAGATACTTTCACCCGGCCCTCCTGTGCCATTGTGGGTTTGTTGCTGATGATGTGAATGGCCCCACCCATGGCGTTGCGTCCCAGCAGTGTCCCCTGCGGTCCCTTGAGCACCTCTACGCGGGCCAGGTCGACCAGGGCCGCCTCGGCCCCGGCGCCGCGGGCGGCATAGACCCCGTCCACATAGACGGCCACCGCTGGATCGGAGCCCGCGGTCCAGTCATTGGTTTGCACGCCCCGTATGGTGTAGGTGGGCTGCAGGGATTTGGTATTGATCATCTCGACCCCGGCAGTAAAGCGCCCCAGATCCGTGAGATTGCGGGCCGACAGACTTTCTATCGTCTCGGCATTGAAGACGCTGATGGCGATAGGTACGTCCATCACGTTTTCGCTCCGCTTCTGGGCGGTGACGATGTCCTCCTCCAGCAGGGCCTGCTGCGCCCGGGCTTCCACCCCGCCAACCAGCGCGGCCATCAGGGGTAGCAGTTTGCAGAGTCGCTGCGTGCTCCTGTTCCTTTCACGGGGCCGGGCAGGGGTTGTAAAGGGGAGGTGCCCTGGGTCAGGGATCGGATGAAACCGGACTGATCGCTTACGGTGTAGCAATGTGCGACGGGGCTAGCCCGCGCTCTCCGGTTCGTGGCCGGGGCGTGGTAGAGGCGAGCCGCAGTTGCGGCAGTAATGCGCCGTGGGGTCTTTCTCGACGGCAGCACAGGTCGAGCAATTGCGCGAGTTCATGATTTCCCTGTGCCTCGCCGCCATCTGGCTGGCAGTGATTTCCGCGGTGACGATCCCCGTGGGCACGGCAATAACCGCGTAGCCGATCAACATGCCTATTGCGGAGATAGCGCGTCCCACGGGCGTCGCCGGCACCAGGTCACCATAGCCCACCGTGGTAATGGTCACGATGGCCCAGTAGACGCTTTCCGGAATGTTGCTGAAGCCGTGGTCCGGCCCCTCCACCACGTAAATAAGACAGCCGAATATGGTGGCCAGGATGATGACCAGGGAGAAAAAAATGAAGATCTTGCGGGCCGAACGCTGCAGCGCCCGCGCCAGGACGTTGGCCTCATCCAGCAGGGAAAGCAAGCGCAGAACCCGGAAAATCCGCAGAATCCGCAGCAGCCGGATGACCAGCAGCGGCGCGGCCTGGGGCAGCAGTAACGACAGGTAGGTGGGCAGCAGTGCCAGCAGGTCAACGATGCCGTAGATGCTCAGTACATAGCCTCTGCGGTTGGGCACGCACCACAGCCGGGTGAGGTATTCCACCGTGAACAGGAAGGTGAACAGCCACTCCACCTGCAGAAACTGCACCCCATATTGCCGATGTACCTCAGGAATGGAGTCCAGCATGATGATCGCCACGCTGGCAAGAATCACCAGAATCAGGATGATGTCGAACCATTTTCCGGCGGGGGTTTCCGTGCCGAAAATTACGCGGTAATACTGCTGTTGCAGCGGTGTCTGTTCTCGTACGGACATCAGGTTCTTGTCTTGTTGTGGCTGCGGATCGCTGCAGCCACTATATTAAAGGCTCAGGGGTTTATACAAGCGCGCGTATGGGAGGAATTGCCGATGGACCTGCCGATCTACCAGGTTGATGCCTTCACCGATGTTATTTTTGCCGGCAACCCCGCCGCGGTGATGCCGCTGGAGCAGTGGCTCGATGACGGGACCCTGCAGGCGCTGGCCATGGAGAACAATCTCTCCGAGACCGCTTTCCTGGTGCCGGCTACGCGGGGGTATGAACTGCGCTGGTTCACCCCCACCGTGGAGGTCGACCTGTGTGGCCACGCCACACTGGCCAGCGCCCATGTCCTCTATGAGCATCTGGATCACACCGACGACGAGATTCTGTTCCACACCCGCAGCGGCGAGCTGCGCGTCAATCGCTCCGATGCCGGCCTCACGCTCGATTTTCCTGCCGCTCGCCTGTTTCCGGGCGAGGTGGACCTGGATATCTGCCATGCCCTCGGGGCCACGGCGAGCGAAACGGTCCTGGTGGGCGAGAACCATCACAGTGCGATCTATGTCTATGAGTTCGAGGAGGACGTGGCAGCGCTCAGGCCGGACCTGCGAGCCCTCAGCGCAGCCACCGGGCAGTGCATTATCGTGACTGCGCCCGGCGATGAATGCGACTTCGTGTCCCGCTTTTTCGGCCCCGCTGTGGGTGTCGACGAGGACCCCGTGACCGGCTCGGCCCACTGTGCGCTCACGCCCTACTGGGCGGGGCGACTGCACCTGGAGGAACTGCAGGCACGGCAGATTTCAGACCGCGGGGGCAATATTACCTGTGCGCTGCGGGGAGAGCGGGTGTTGATGACCGGGCGTGCGGTGACGTTCCTGCAGGGTACGGCCCGGCTCTGAGCACCCTGCTCAGCGGATAGCGGCAACCACGTCCACCATGGCGGCGGTGAGGGAGGCCGTGTCCCCGGAGTTCATGATATAGGGCGGCATGCAGTAGACCAGTCGACCGAAAGGACGGACCCACACGCCGCGCTCGACAAACAGGGGTTGCACCGTACGCATGTCCACGGGCTGCTCCAGTTCGATCACCCCGATTGCGCCCAGGGTACGCACCTCCCTCACGTGTCTCAGCTCGGCGGCAGGCGCGAGGCCCGCTGCCAGTTCCCCGTTGAGACGTTGAATATTCCGCTGCCAGGGCTGTGACAGCAGCAGTTCGATGCTCGCGATGGCCGTGGCGCAGGCCAGGGGGTTGGCCATGAACGTAGGCCCATGCATGAATGCACCAGCCTCGCCCTCGCTGATAACGCCGGCGATAACATCACTGCACAGCGTCGCGGCCAGGGTCATATAGCCCCCCGTCAGGGCCTTTCCCAGACAGAGGATGTCGGGGTTCACGCCGGCGTGCTCGAGGGCGAACAGTTTGCCGGTCCGACCGAAGCCGGTGGCGATTTCATCGAAGATCAGCAGGACATCCCACTCGTCACAGAGGGCTCGCAGCCTGACCAGGTAATCGGGAGAGTAGAAATTCATGCCCCCCGCACCCTGGACCACAGGCTCGACGATCACGGCGGCGATCTCCTCGTGGTGGTTGGCGATAAGCTCCGTGATGTCCTGCATGTCGCTGTCACTGCAGGCTTCATCGAACGGGCGTGTGGGGGCAGGCGCAAAGAACTGGCGCGGCAATACATCCCCGAACAGGTGGTGCATCCCGGTCACCGGGTCACACAGGGACATGGCGCCGAAGGTGTCGCCGTGGTAGCCACTGCGCAGCGCCACCAGCTTCTGTTTCCCCGGGCGGCCCGCTGAGTGCCAGTACTGCAGGGCCATCTTCAACGCCACCTCGACCGACACCGAGCCGGAATCGCTGAAGAACACCCGGTCCAGGCCTGCCGGTGTCAGTTCGGCCAGCATCCGCGCCAGTTTTGCGCCCGGTGGGTGGGTCAGCCCGCCGAACATGACATGGGACATGTCGTGCAGCTGCTCCGTCACCGCCCGGTTCAGGGCGCCATTGTTGTAGCCGTGTATCGCACACCACCAGGAAGCCATACCGTCGATCAGTTCCCGACCGTCCGCCAGTTTCAGCCGGACGCCTGCAGCAGAAACCACCGGGTAGACCTCGGGCGCATCGGTGGCCGAGGCATAGGGGTGCCACACATGCTGGCGATCCCAGGTGGAGATCGTTGTCCCGCTCCAGGTGCTCATGACCCCTCCAGTGCCTGTATCACCGTTGGCAATACTTTTTCCAGCATCATCGGCTGTGCTGCCACCGCAGGGTGTATGCCGTCTGCCTGCATGAGTTCGGGATTCGTGGCGATACCCTCGAGGATGAACGGGCCGACCAACGCACCGGTCTGCCGGGCCACCAGCGTGTAACTGTCGCGAAAATCCCGGGTATAGCGGGCCCCGTAGTTCGGCGGGATTTCCATGGGCAGGAGGATGACGCCGGCGCCGCTCTCACGGGATAAGGTCACCATTGTCTCAAGGTTGTCGCGGAACCGGCCGATGGGATAGCCGCGCAGGCCATCATTGCCACCGAGCTCGATGATGACCCAGCGGGGGCTATGCTGCTGCAGCAGTTCCGGCAGGCGGCGCAGGGCCCCCTCGGATGTCTCGCCGCTGATACTGGCGTTGATCACCCGATACTCTTCCAGCCGCCGCGCCATGAGGGCGACCCATCCCTCTTCCAGAGACATGCCGTAGGCTGCGCTGATACTATCGCCAAGCACCAGAATTCCCGGTTCCTCTGCCTGTGCCGCCAGCGCCAGGCACAGCCAGAGCAATCCGGGCGCAACCCGGGTCCGTATGAAGCGGTAAAGGAAGGACTGCATGATCAAGGCTGAAAATCTCCAGAAACGGGTCCCCATGGCCGGGGAAGAGCTGGAAATACTGAAAGGGATCAACCTGGAAATCAAGTCGGGGGAATCCGTCGCGATAGTAGGCGCCTCCGGTTCGGGGAAATCGACTCTGCTCGGGCTCCTGGCGGGCCTGGACCAGGCGAGCGGGGGCAGGGTGGTGATAGGCGGCACCGACCTGGGGCAGCTCGACGAGGACGGCAGGGCGCTTTTCCGCGGGCGTGAAATCGGTTTTGTATTTCAGTCGTTCCAGTTACTGCCGGCGTTGACGGCCCTGGAAAACGTCATGCTGCCGCTTGAGTTGCAGGGCGAGGGTGATGCCCGCGCGCAGGCAGAGAACTTTCTGCAGCGTGTGGAACTGGGTCCGCGGATGACCCACTATCCCCGGCAGTTATCCGGCGGCGAGCAGCAGCGGGTGGCCATCGCCCGGGCCTTCGCCGCCCGGCCGAGGATCCTGTTTGCGGACGAGCCGACCGGCAACCTGGATACCCGGACCGGCGGGCATATCGTGGATCTGCTGTTCGAGCTGAACCGGGAGGAGGGCACCACCCTGGTGCTGGTGACCCACGACCGGTCCCTGGCGGATCGCTGCGAGCGCTGCCTGACGCTGGAAGCCGGCGCCCTGGTGTCACCGTGAACGGGGGCGGTGCGGTCTCCCTGACAGCGACCAGGATGCTGGCGCGTGACTGGCGCGGCGGCGAGCTGGGGGTGCTGTTGATGGCACTGGTACTGGCGGTGGGTGTTGTCTCCGGTATCAGCGCCTTCACCACCCGCCTGCAGAGTGCGCTGGAGCAGGAGAGTCACCGGTTTCTTGCGGCAGATATCGCGGTGAGCAGCAGCCGTGAACTGCCGGATGCGTGGCTGGAGCAGGCGCAACAGCGCGGTATGCGTACCGCCCGCACCCTGGCATTCCCCTCCATGGTCTACGCGGGCGAGGAGAACATGTACCTGGCCTCCGTAAAGGCCGTTACCGGTACTTACCCCCTGCGTGGGGAGATGACCTTCAGCGAACAGCCCTTCGGGGAGGTGCGACCGGCACGGTCGGGTCCGGCGCAGGGAACGGTCTGGCTCGACTCGCGACTGTTCCCGCTGCTGGATGTCGCAATCGGTGAGCAGGTCACCATCGGCGAGGCTGACTTTACCGTGGTGGCAGCCGCCCGCACGGAACCGGACCAGGGAGCCTCCTTTTACGGTTATGGCCCGCGGGTGCTGATGCACTACGAGGATATTCCTGCCACCGGTGTCGTGCAGCCTGGTAGCCGGGTGGAGTACCGGCAGCTCTTCGCCGGCGACGTGGCGGTCCTGGGGGATTTCACCCGATGGCTGGATGCACGCCTGGCGGAAGGTCAGCGCCTCCTGGATGTCAGCCAGGGACAGCCAGGCATCGGGAATGCCCTGCAGCGGGCCGAGAGCTTCCTGCTGCTGGCGGGAAGCCTGGGGGTCGTGCTCGCCGGAGTGGCCATTGCACTGGCCGCCCGCCGGTTCAGCGAGCGGCATAATGACTACGTGGCCATCATGAAGAGCCTGGGTGCAACCTCAGGAGCGGTCAACCGGCTCTATGGGAGCAGTCTGCTGCTGCTCGGTGTCGTGGCCACAGCGGCGGGGTGCCTGCTTGGCTGGGGTATACAGGCCATATTTTTCGGTCTGTTCAGCGATCAGCTGCCGGTGCAGCCCGGGCCCAGCGGAATACGCCCCTATGCCATCGGCAGTGCCACTTCACTGGTCTCCCTGCTCTGCTTTGCCTGGCCCTCGCTCCGCAGGCTGAGCCTGGCCAGTCCCCTGCGGGTGCTGCGCCGTGACATGCCGCTGGAGAACCGGCGCAGTCTCCTCGACTACGCACTGGGTCTGGCGGCGGTGGGGTTGTTGATGTGGTGGTACAGCGACAGTCTGCAATTGACGCTGGCGGTACTGGCTGGCCTGGCTATTACCGTGGCCATGGGTCTCGTGCTGGCACTGACCCTGCTCAGGGGTGGTCGGCTGGTGGGTATGAGCGCGGGCAGCATCTGGCGGCTGGCGCTGGCCGGACTGCAGCGACGCGGCAATGCCAATGCATTGCAGGTGGTCATTTTCGCCATGGCGATCATGCTGCTGCTGGTACTGTTGCTGGTACGCACCTCCCTCATCGACGAGTGGCAGACTCAGTTGCCGGACGATGCGCCCAACCACTTCATGATCAATATCGGTCCCGGGGAGGTGCAGGCGGTGGACAGGCTGCTGCGGGAGGAAAATATCCGCAGTGAGGCCCTTTATCCGATGATCCGGGGGCGCATCATGGGCATCAATGGAACGGACCTGCCGCGGACCGATGACCGGGAGGAGGGGCGGCGCCAGCGGGAGACCAATTTCACCTGGTCGGATGCGGTACCCGACGGCAACGCCCTGGTTGCAGGGGAATGGTGGCAGCCCGACACAGAAGAGGCCCTGGTATCGGTGGAGCGGGAATTTGCCGAGCGCATGGGCATCCGGGTGGGGGACGAGCTGGATTTCCTGGTGGGTGCCCAGCCACTGGTCGCGACGGTTGCCAGCATCCGCTCCCTGGACTGGCAGTCCATGCGTCCGAACTTTTTCCTCATTTTTCCGCCGCGCCTGCTGGCCGCCTACCCGGCGACCTTCATGACCAGCTTCCACCTGGAGCCGGAGAACAAACTTTTTCTCAATCGCTTCATCCGTGCCTTTCCCACGGTCACGGTCATCGAGATGGACGTGGTCATCGAGCAGGTCCGCACTATCATCAACCAGGTATCGGCGGCCATCGAGCTGGTATTGTTGATCATTCTCGCGGCGGGCAGCCTGGTGCTCGTTGCCGGGGTCCAGGCCAGCGTGGATGCGCGTATGCATGAGAGCGCTATCCTGCGTGCTCTCGGCGCCCGGCGCGGCCTGATTCTGGGGGGGCTGCTCATCGAGTTTGCAGCCCTGGGGCTTTTCGCTGGCCTGCTGGCCACGGTCGCCGCGGAACTTTCGGTCTACGTCCTGCAGGTCCACGTCATGGAAATGACCTACTCGCCGTCGCCCTGGGTCTGGCCCGTCGGCATCCTCTCGGGCATGGTGCTCATTGCCACCCTGGGCGTGTTCAGCTGCCGCCGCGTGGTGTCCAGCCCACCACTGGCCTTGCTGCGGGAGCTCTAGCTTTCTTCCGATTGTTTGCTGCGCCGCTCCCTGCCCGCCGGCCCATTGGAGGTTCGCGGTGCCGGGGGCTGAGCACGGCCATTGGGTTTTGATGATTTGTGGGCTGCTGCGGAACTCGACGATTTTTCGCGATGCGAAAAATTCGGACTCGAACAGTCCTCGCAGAGAGCCCCCACAAATCATCAAAACCCAAAGCATGGCCTATAAGCTCCGCCCCCGGCACCCCGAACCTCCACTGGTCCTCTTTCCTGCACAAGATACAAACTTGATTGTTTTGCGCGATATCAGGCACTTCAGGGCATCATCGCTACAGCGATAGGGCACGTTCAGGTTTCCCCCGGTTTTCGGGGCTTTCTGCGAGGACTGTTCGAGTCCCTAAAATTGCGCAGCAATTTTGGTCGAGTTCCGCAGCAGCCGAAAACGGGAGAAAACCTGTGCCCGTGCTATGGCCCCGCCACCCTGACGTGCCGGAAACCCCGAAAGGAAAAACCTCAATTTTGAGTGCTGATGCCGGCGATGAAGGTCTGCACCCCGAGATCGACCTGGCGTTTCAGGTCGATATGGCGTTCGAAGAGCTCGGGGGCATCGACGCGGAGAGTGGCCAGGCCATAGATGCCGGACCAGGCGGCGTTGGTGAGATAGGCCATATCATCCGTGTGGCGGAATAGTCCCCGTTCGATGCCGCGCTGGAGAATCTCGCGCACCAGCTGAAAGGTGTCGCGACTGGCCTCGCGGAGCTCCGGGTATTTCTGGGCGGGTTGCACGGCGGGGCCGAACATGAGTTTGAACAGCTGGGGGTTGTTTGCGGCGTAATCCACATAGGCGTGGGCGACGGCCGTCAGCTGTTGTGCCGGGCTCTCACCCGCGTCGGCTTCCGCCTGGCGCAGGCCGGCTAGCAGATCCCGGTAGCCGCGGGTTGCCATGGCGGCCAGCAGTTCGCCCTTGTCCGCAAAGTGCCGGTAGGGCGCTGTCTGGGATACGCCGATGGACCGGGCCAGAGCGCGCAGGCTGAGGTCGTCTGCACCCACTTCACGCAGTTGTGCGATAGCCGTGTCCAGCAGTTCGGCGCGGAGGTTGCCGTGATGGTAGCTCTTCGGTGGGTTATCCGGGTTCATTGGATCAAATTTACGCCAGGTGAGGTCTGGAAATGCCGAAGCCCACTGTGGGGGCGATATGGCGTTATGCCAATCGCCCGCAGAGCGGGCTCCTGCGGGGTCGGGGTTCGATCAGGGCAGCAGGTGCTGGACGGCGTCACGCTCCTCGATCAGCTCCTGCTCGGTAGCCGTCATCTTGGCCTGGCTGAATTCACTGATTTCGACATCCTGGACGATGCTCCAGTCGCCGTTCTCGCAGCGGCAGGGGAAGGAGTAGATGAGGCCTTCCGTGATGCCGTAGGAGCCATCGGAGTAGACGCCCATGGAGACCCAGTCGTCCCCGTCCGTGCCCAGGGCCCAGCTGCGCATGTGGCCGATGGCGGCGTTGGCAGCCGAAGCAGCGGAGGAAGCACCGCGCGCCTTGATGATGGCGGCGCCGCGCTGCTGGACCACCGGGATGAACTCGTCTTCATACCAGGACTGATCCACCAGGTCGATGGCGGGCTGGCCGCTGACCCGGGTGTTGAACAGGTCCGGATACTGGGTGGCGGAGTGGTTGCCCCAGATCGTCATGTTCGATACGTCGTTGACGGTCTTGCCCGTCTTCTGGGCAATCTGTGTCTTCGCCCGGTTGTGGTCCAGCCGGGTCATGGCGGTGAAATTGCGCGGATCGATACCCGGCGCATTGCGCTGGGTGATCAGGGCGTTGGTATTGGCCGGGTTGCCCACGACCAGCACTTTGATGTCTTTGCTGGCGTTGTCACTGATGGCCTTGCCCTGCACCGAGAAAATGGCCGCGTTGGCCTCCAGCAGGTCCTTGCGCTCCATGCCCGGGCCGCGGGGGCGGGCACCGACCAGAAGGGCATAATCGCTGTCCTTGAATCCTTCGTTGGGGTCGTCCGTGCAGACGATGCCGGCCAACAGAGGAAATGCACAATCCTCCAGCTCCATCCTCACGCCCTCGAGGGCCTCCATGGCGGGCGTGATGTCCAACAGCTGCAGGATAACCGGCTGGTCGTCCCCCAGCATGGCGCCGGAGGCGATGCGAAAGAGCAGTGCGTAGCCGATCTGGCCAGCCGCACCGGTAACGGTCACTCGAACGGGTTGTTTCATCGGGATGCGTTCCTCGGGATGGGTGGAGTGGTTGTTTTCGGGGCGCACATTGTCATGCGATTCCGCGGAAAAAACAAGGCGGCCCCGACCAAGGTCCAATGCCTCGACCCTGTTTGCGAAAGTTCCAGACTTGCCAGCGGCGCGCGGTATCGGGATTGCCCTGCTTGTTCAAAAAGTTCATTCACCGCATGGCAATCCCGATACCGCGCGCCTGGTTCAGTCATTGATTTTTGACTTCAGGTGTTGATGAAGTGCCGTTAAATCGGGGCTGTAAAGCCCTGGCGGACGGTGGGGTAGTGCTAGTCGGCGCCCGGTCCCGGGGTTGTCCCGCTTGTTCAAAACGTTCATTCACCGCGTAACAACCCCGGTACCACGCGCCTCAGCCCGTTGTCAGCGGCGGGTGCGGGCTCGGAGTAGGTGCCGTCGAAACCGAGTCCCGGCGGGGGAAAGCCTGCCGAGCGAATGAACTGTTTGAGCGAGCAGGCTTTCCCCCGCCGGGACGGCTGGCGTGCCCGGCGCGGTGAAGTCTGGCAACGTCACGTGGTTACAGCGCTGGACTAGATCCACGACGAGCAAGTAAAATGCGCGCCAAATCAAGCACTAACGGCAGATGCAACGTGCGCGAGCTGTCCCGCAAGGAAAGAACCGAGTTCAACAAGCTGCAGAAGCGACTGCGGCGCAATACCGGTAATGCGATCGTCGATTACAACATGATCGAGGAGGGCGACCGGGTGATGGTCTGCCTGTCGGGTGGCAAGGACTCCTACGCGATGCTGGATATCCTGCTCAACCTGCGCCAAAGCGCTCCCGTGGATTTCGAGCTGGTAGCTGTCAACCTCGACCAGAAGCAGCCCGGCTTTCCCGAAGAGGTGCTGCCGGACTACCTGTCCTCTCTGGGTGTGCCTTTTTATATCCTGGAGAAGGATACCTACAGCATCGTCAAGGAAGTGATACCCGAGGGCAAGACCACCTGCGGGCTCTGCTCCCGGCTGCGGCGCGGAAGCCTGTATGGTTTTGCGCAGGACATCGGTGCCAGCAAGATTGCGCTGGGTCATCACCGCGACGACATCGTCGAGACCCTGTTCCTGAATATGTTCTTCAATGGCAGCCTCAAGGCCATGCCGCCGAAGCTGCTCAGCGATGACAAACGGAACGTGGTCATCCGGCCTCTGGCGTATTGCAAGGAAAAGGACCTGGCGCGCTATGCTGACTATAAGGCTTTCCCGATCATTCCCTGTAATCTCTGCGGCTCCCAGGAGAATCTGCAACGGGTGCAGGTGAAGAAGATGCTGGTGGAGTGGGAGCGGCAGTATCCCGGCCGCACCGAAACCATATTCCGCAGTATTCGCAATGTTGCCCCGTCCCAGCTCGGTGACGGAGAGCTGTTTGATTTCACGGGGCTCAGGGCCGAGCCGGATCCGGAACTGCACGTTCCGGCAATCCGTATGGTCAATCTCTAGTGCCCGACACCCCCACCGCGCATCGGCCGCTGTTGTCTGCCAGCGGCCTGTCGCTGGAGCGCGGTGGCCGGGAGCTGTTTTCCGCGCTCTCTTTTGAAGTCCTCCCCGGCCATCTGCTGCAGATCGAAGGCGCCAATGGTGCTGGCAAGACCAGTCTGATCCGCATTCTCGCGGGCCTGTCGCGTTACGGTTTCACGGGCAGTGTCACGCGGCACGCACCACTGCTCTACCTGGGGCACCAGGCCGGCGTCAAGGCGCTGCTCACGCCGCGCGAAAACCTCGCCTGGCACGTCGGTGGCGAGGGCGACTACGACGACGAGCGTATCCGGGATGCCCTCGCCAGGGTCGGCCTGTACGGTTACGAAAATGTCCCCAGTCACGCCCTGTCCGCCGGTCAGCACCGCCGGGTCAACCTGGCGCGCCTGTACCTGTCGGAAAGCCCCCTGTGGCTGCTGGACGAGCCTTTCACGGCCATCGACAGGAGCGGGGTCCTGGACCTGGAAAACCTGTTGGTGGAACACGTCGAGCGCGGCGGGGCGGTGGTGATGACCTCCCACCAGGCGCTGCAGGTCACCTACGAGGTGCGCTTCCTCAGCCTGCTCGAGGGGCTGCGGCTGTGAGCGCCCCGGGAACTCTGCCGTTCTGTCTGCGCCTGTTGCGTCGCCAGCTGGTGCTGGCATTTCGCCGGCCGATCGAGATCGGCAATCCACTGCTGTTCTTTGCCATGGTCGTGGCCCTGTTTCCCCTCGGCCTGGGGCCGGCGCCGGAGCAGTTGTCGGGGTTTGCACCCGGTATCCTCTGGATCATCGCCCTGTTGTCCAACCTGCTCACCTCCGATGCGGTCTTCCGCTCCGATTTCGAGGATGGCAGTCTGGAGCAGCTGTTGCTGTCACCGCAGCCTCTCTTTCTCTCGGTACTGGCCTATATCGCCGCCCACTGGCTGGTGACCGGTGTCCTGCTGGCCCTGGTATCCCCGGTGTTTGCCCTGATGCTGAACCTGCCCGTGCAGGCCGTGGGGGTGCTGGTAGCAAGCCTGTTGCTGGGTAGTGCGGTCCTGAGTCTGGTGGGATGTATCGGCGCGGCCCTTACCGTAGGGCTCAAGCGTGGCGGCATGCTGATTTCCCTCCTGATCCTCCCCTTTTACATGCCGGTGCTGATTTTCGGCAGTGCCGCGGTTCAGGGTGCCGTAACCGGAGTGCCCGCGGGGCCTTACCTGGCCATTCTGGGTGCCATGCTGTGCCTGGCCATCGCCCTGGCGCCGCTGGCGATCGCCGCAGGCCTGCGGATCAGTGTCGATGCCTGACGTATTTTCCGTTGCGACAAGCCGTCCATGCATAATTCGGACAATCGCTTGTCCGGCGACCCCCTCACTGTATAATTGCCGCCGCTATGTGGACCTTCTTCCATAAACTCGGCTCTCCACCCTGGCTGTATTCGATTTCCGGCACGATTCTGCGCTGGCTGCTGCCCATTACCCTGGTGGCGCTCGCCGCCGGCATCGTATGGGGGCTGCTGTTCACTGCGCCGGATTTCCGCCAGGGCAACAGCTACCGCATCATCTATATCCATGTGCCCGCGGCCGTGGTGGCCCTGGCAGGCTACTACGTGATGGCCATCGCCGGGGCTATCAGCCTGATCTGGAAAATGAAAATGGCGGATGTGGCGATGAAAGCCTGTGCGCCGATCGGTGCTGCCCTGACCTTCATCGCCCTGGTGACCGGTTCCATCTGGGGCAAACCGACCTGGGGCACCTGGTGGGTGTGGGATGCGCGCATAACCTCCATGCTGATCCTGCTGTTTCTTTACCTCGGCGTGGTCGCGCTTTACGAGGCCTACGACAACAAGGAGGCAGCTGGCAAGGCCTGCGCCGTCCTGAGCCTTGTCGGGATGGTGAACATCCCCATCATCTACAAATCGGTAGACTGGTGGTACAGCCTGCACCAACCGGCTTCCATCAAGTTTACCGGGGAGTCGAGCATCGACCCGAGCATGCTCTACCCGCTACTGCTGATGATCAGTGCGTTCTATGCGCTGTTCACCTGCTGCCTGCTGATGAACATGCGTGCCGAATTGCTGGAGCGTGAGGCCCGGACCAACTGGGTGCAGCGGCTGGCCAAACAAGAGGGGCGCAGCTGATGTACTTCGACAGCCTCGGGGCCATACTCCACATGGACGGGCACGGCAGCTATGTCTGGTCGGCCTACCTGATCACCCTGATTGTGCTGGCCATGCTGCTGCTGGTGCCCCGTCGGCGACAGCGCCGCATCCTGCAGCAGCTGGACGGGGAACTTCGACGGCGCCAGGGGACTCCAATGGCCCTAGACGAGGAATCGTGATGCACCCAGTAAGGAAACAGCGCCTGTTGCTGGTTCTGTTCATCGTGCTTTTTTCCAGCGCGGCGATCGGCCTGGTGACGTATGCCCTGCGCGGCAACATCAACCTGTTTTTTCCACCTGCGGAGGTGGCTGCCGGCATGGCACCCCCAGGCCAGCCGATTCGCGTGGGTGGGATGGTGGCCGAGGGCAGCGTCCGGCGCAGTGAAGACAGTCTGCTGGTGCGCTTCGATCTCACCGATTTCCAGGCCAGCGTGCCCGTCGAGTACGAGGGTATCCTGCCCGACCTGTTCGATGAGGGCCAGGGAGCAGTGGCCTCCGGCAGACTGAACGCCCGGGGCGTGCTGGAAGCTACCGAGGTACTGGCCAAGCACGACGAAAACTACATGCCTCCCGAAGTGGCGGACGCCCTGGAAAAATCCGGTTACGATCACAAGGGCAACAAGCAATGATCCCCGAGGTAGGGCACTTCGCCCTGATCATCGGACTCTGCCTGGCACTGCTGCTGACCATCCTGCCGGCCTGGGGAGCGTATCGCAGGGATGCGGTGATGATGGGGCTGGCTCCCGGTCTCGCCATCGGCCTGCTGGTTTTCGTCACCATCAGTTTCACCTGCCTGGCGGTCGCCTTCCTGCAGGACGATTTCTCCGTCAAGGTGGTCGCGTCCAACAGCAACAGCCTGCTACCGGACTTTTACAAGTTTTCTGCCCTGTGGGGCAATCACGAGGGGTCACTGCTGTTGTGGGGACTGATCCTTTGCCTGTGGATCTCGGCGGTCGCCCTGTTCAGCGGACAGCTGCCGCTACTGGTGCTGGCCAGAGTGCTGTCGGTGATGGGGGGGATTGCGGTGGGCTTCCTCTCCTTTTCCCTGTTCACCTCCAATCCCTTCGAACGTATTCTGCCCGGCGCTCCCGCCGACGGCAGCGATCTCAACCCGCTGTTGCAGGACCCCGGACTCATTATTCATCCCCCGCTGCTTTATATGGGGTATGTCGGGTTCTCGGTCGCCTTTGCATTCGCCATTGCCGCCCTGCTGGGCGGGCGCCTGGATGCATCCTGGGCGCGCTGGTCACGGCCATGGACCAACGTGGCCTGGGCCTTCCTGAGTCTGGGTATCATGCTGGGAAGCTGGTGGGCCTATTATGAACTGGGCTGGGGTGGCTGGTGGTTCTGGGATCCCGTGGAAAATGCGTCCTTCATGCCCTGGCTGGCCGGCACTGCACTGCTGCATTCACTGTCTGTGACCGAGAAGCGCGGCCTGTTCAAGAGCTGGACGGTACTGCTGGCCATCTTCGCCTTTTCCCTGAGCCTGCTGGGAACCTTCATGGTGCGCTCCGGCGTGCTGACCTCGGTGCATGCCTTTGCCACCGACCCGGCCCGGGGCATGTTCATCCTGGTCTTTCTGGCGATTGTGGTGGGCGGCTCCCTGACCCTCTATGCCCTGCGAGCTCCCGCCGTGACCAGCCGGGTCAGCTTTGCCTGGGTGTCGCGGGAGTCGCTGCTGCTGTTCAACAACGTCGTCTTTCTGGTCTCCACGCTGACAGTACTCTTCGGCACCCTGTTTCCGCTGATCATGGATGCCCTGGGGTTGGGCAAGTACTCGGTAGGGCCACCCTATTTCAATGCGGTCTTTGTGCCTTTGATGGCCATAACCGCACCAGTGATGGGGCTGGGCCCCATCTCCCGCTGGAAGGGTGACAGCGTGGGGCGCTGGCAGTCCGAACTGGCGGTGCCGGCCGTGGTGGCCCTGCTCTGCGGGATCACGCTGCCACTGCTGGGCCGCGAGTACAATCTGTGGGTCGCCCTGGCTGCCACCCTGGCCGCGTGGCTGACCTTGGGGCTGTGCCGGGATCTGTGGAACCGCGTGCGCGCCGCCGCCAGCCCCCTGCGTGGCCTGCGCCGACTGACGCCCAGTTACTGGGGCATGTTTATCGCCCACCTGGGTTTTGCCGCCTGTGTCATCGGCATCGTCGCCACCAGCCAGTACAGTATCGAGCACGACCTGAAGATGCGACCCGGTGACCGGGAGGTGCTGGCGGGATACGAATTCACGTTTGTGGAACTGGCCAATGTCCGGGGTCCGAACTTCCTCGCTGACGAGGCGCGGATCACGGTTTCCAGAAACGGCGAGCGGGTGGCCGCTCTGGCACCGCAGAAACGTCGGTACCTGGCATCTGGTCAGGTGATGACCGAGGCGGCCATCGACCCGGGTCTGTTCCGGGATCTCTATGTGGCGATGGGTGAGCCCATCGGCGAGGAGGGCGCCTGGGCGATCCGGCTGCACTACAAACCCATGGTGCGCTGGATGTGGCTCGGTGCGATTCTGATGGCGATCGGCGGGTTTACGACCGCCTTCGACAAGCGCTACCGGCGCCAGCGCACCCCGGTGCGCGCCGGTGCGGTCGCGGAGGCAGCCACGCGTGCCGGCTAGACTGAAGCTGTTTCTGCCGCTGATCCTTTTCGCGGTGCTGGCGCTGTTCCTGTTCCGCGGACTGGAGCTGGATCCCCGGGAGCTGCCTTCCGCCCTTATCGACCGGCCTCTGCCGGAGTTTGCCCTGCCGGCCCTGGGAGAGGCGCGTCAGCTCACCCGCGCTGACGTGACGGGTGAAGTGGCGCTATTCAATGTATGGGCTACCTGGTGCGTGTCCTGTCGGGTCGAGCACCCCTACCTGCAGCAGCTGGCGGACCTCGGCGTGCGTATCTATGGGGTCAACTACAAGGATGAAGACGATGCTGCCCGTCGCTGGCTCGACGAACTGGGCGATCCTTACCTGGCCAACATTGCCGATCATGAGGGCAGCCTGGGCCTGGACCTCGGGGTATATGGCGCGCCGGAAACCTACCTGGTGGATGCCGGTGGTATTGTCCGCTATCGCCACGTGGGGGTAGTGGACGAGCGGGTGTGGCAGGAGGTGCTGGAACCCCTCTACCGGCAATTCAGCGAGGAGGTACGGTCGCGATGAAACTTATCCTGCAGGCACTGGCGCTGGCCCTGATGTTGTTCCAGGGAACGGCGTTGGCGGTGATAGAGACTTACGAGTTCAGCAGTCCCGAGCTGGAGCAGCGCTATCGTGAACTCAGCCAGGAACTGCGCTGTCCGAAATGCCAGAACCAGAATATCGCCGATTCCAATGCGCCCATCTCCCAGGACCTGCGCAAGCTGTTGTACCAGCAGCTCGAAGCCGGTGCCAATGATGAGGAGATTCTGGATTACATGGTTGCCCGGTACGGCGAGTTCGTCCGCTACCGACCGAGCTTCAGCGGCGCCACCGCAATTCTCTGGCTCGCCCCGGTGCTGCTGTTGCTTGCTGCGATTGCGGTTGCAGCGCTGGTGTTGCGCGCCCGCCGTGATGCCAGTGCGGGGCTGACGGCAGAAGACCAGCAGCGTCTCGATACTCTGCTGCGCCAGGCCGGAGACGGGGAGAAGGATACTTGAACGTCTTTCTCGTCATCTGTGGTGCGCTGATCCTCTTCAGCGGCCTGTTCTATCTGGTCCCGCGGCAACGGCCGGGGAGCGTCGACGCAGACCTGGAGCGAGCCAACCTGGAGTGGTTCCGCCTGCGTCAGACTGAGCTGGCCGCAGAGGGAAACGAAGCCCTCCAGGCCGATGCGCGGCTGCGACTGCTGGAAGACGAGCAGCAGGTTGCGGCGGTCCCTTCCGGTGCCCCCCCAGCGGGACGTGGTTTTCCCCTGTGGCTGCTCCTGCCCCTGGTTGCCGTGGCGTCCGCCGGGCTCTACTACCAGCTGGGCGCAGCGCCGGATGTGGCGATTGCGCGGCAGCTGCAGAGCCTCGATGAAAACACCTCCGCCGAGCAGATGGGACAGTTGATGCAGCGCATTGAGGCCCGCGCGGCGGCGCGTCCCGACAATCTGCACTACACGGCACTGCTCGGGCGTTTCTACATGGGCCAGCAAGAGTACGCCAGTGCCGCGACCTTCTACGAAGAACTTGCGCAGAAGGCTCCCGGCGATGCCCAGGCGCTGGCCTACGCAGCCCAGGCCCGTTACCTGGCCGCCGGGCGCAACCTCAGCGATGACGCGCGCCTGCGGGCCGAGCAGGCCCTGGCCATCGATCCGCACCAGCGCACGTCCCTCGGTCTGCTTGGCATGGCCTCCTTCGAGCAGGGTAACTACCGCGCCGCGGTCGAGTACTGGCAGCGCCTGCTGGCCATGGAAACGCCCGGCTCCGAGAGCGCCCGGATGATCGCGGGGGTGATAGATAGCGCCCGGCAGAAACTGGGCGAAGATCCGGCGATGCCGGTTGACGCCCCGGCGGCTGGCGGCGGCGCTGGCGTGACCGTGCACGTGGCCCTGCCCGATGGGGCATCGGTGAGCCCCGGTGACACGGTGTTTGTGCTGGCGCGCAACGCCGAATCCGACAGTCGCATGCCTATCGCGGTGCAACGCCTGCAGGTGGCTCAGCTGCCGGTAACGCTGCGCCTGGACGACAGCAACTCGATGGCTGGACAGAAGCTCTCCGAGACACCCTCGGTGGTGGTGCTGGTGCAGGTGTCGCCCGACGGGCGCCCCGGCGAAGCCAATGCCACCTGGATGGGCCGGGCCGGGCCCCTGGCGCCGGGAGCGGATTCGGAACCACTGGCCATCATTCTCTCCCCCAGGGAATCCTGAACGGGCTTGCCTCGCCCCGGCCCGTCGTAGGGGTGTCAGCGTGGCGCCTGCAACGCGTTGGCAAAATTAAATTTTTGCATTTATTGGCCTCAGGCATAGTGTTGTTCGATCAAAGTCTATACACTACATCTTGTGTTCCGGGGGCGGGGCGATTTCAGGCCAAAACCGGAATAAAGCTATAAAAAACAGCAAGATAAAGGGCGTAGTTAAGGCAAAATGCGACTAAAGTCTATCAAGCTGGCGGGTTTCAAGTCCTTCGTCGATCCCACGACGGTCCATTTTCCAAGCAATATGTGCGCTGTGGTAGGCCCGAATGGCTGTGGGAAATCCAATGTCATCGATGCGGTGCGCTGGGTGATGGGGGAGAGTTCGGCGAAGAACCTGCGCGGTGAATCGATGTCGGACGTGATCTTCAACGGTTCCGTCAATCGCCAGCCTATCGGCCAGGCTTCCATCGAGCTGGTATTTGACAACAGTGACGGTGGGGTCGGCGGTGAGTATGCCAGCTATGCAGAGATTTCCACTCGCCGGCTGGTTACCCGCGAGGGTCAGTCCGAATACTTTTTAAACGGTACCCGCTGTCGACGCCGGGATATTACCGACATCTTTCTGGGAACCGGTCTGGGGCCCCGCAGTTACGCCATCATCGAACAGGGCATGATCTCGCGCCTGATCGAATCCAAGCCGGAAGAGTTGCGCGTCTTTATCGAAGAGGCAGCCGGTATCTCCAAGTACAAGGAGCGGCGCAAGGAAACAGAAAGCCGCATGCGTCGCACCCTCGAGAACCTCGAGCGCCTCACCGACCTGCGCGATGAACTGGAACGCCAGCTGCAGCACCTGCAGCGCCAGGCCGCCGCCGCCGAGAAATACCGGGAATACAAGGAGGAGGAGCGTACCCTCAAGGCCCAGTTGCAGGCTTTGCAGTGGCAGGCGCTGGATCAGCAGATTACGCGGATTTCCCAGGTTGTCGGCGAGCTGGAAGTGAAACTGGAGGCCGTGCACAGCGAGCACCAGCAGGTGGACACGGCTATCGAGCAGCACCGGGTGGAGCACGCGGACCGCAGCGACGCCCTGAACAAGGTGCAGGGCACGTATTACTCCCTGGGGGCCGAGGTTTCGCGCATCGAGCAGACGATTCAGCACCAGCAGGAAAGAGGCCGGCAGCTGGCCGAGGACCTGGAACAGACTCGCGCCAGCCTGGCTGAATCGGAAAGCCACCTGGGTGAAGACCGGGAGAAACGGGTCAACTGGGAGGCTGAGATAGCCACATTGGCGCCGGAAAACACGGTATTACAGGAAGTTGAGCAAGCGTCCGCAGCGGCCCTGATGGAAGCCGAGGAGGCGATGCACAACTGGCAGCACCAGTGGGATGAGTTCAATCAGCACGCGGCAGAGCCCCGGCAACAGGCCGAGGTACAGCAGTCGCGCATCCAGCACCTCGAACAGGTGCTGCAACGGCTCCAGGGCCGCACCCGGCAGTTGCGGGAAGAACAGCAGGGCCTGGCGCCGGGTCCCGACGACAGTGAAACCGGAAACCTGGGCGAGGAACTGGCTGAGGTCGAGCAGCAGATGGCGCAGTATGAGGGCCGCAGTGAGACACTGGCGGCGGAGGTCACCGGTACCCGTGAACGCGGCAACCAGCTCGCCGCCGAGCTCAACCAGATCCGCTCTGAACTGCAGCAAATGCGCGGCCGGCAGGCATCACTGGAAGCACTGCAGCAGGCAGCCGCCGAGGACGGCACGGGCCGTCTGGGTGAGTGGTTGCAGGCCAGCGGCCTGAGCGACAGGCCCCGCCTGCTGGAACAGATGCAGGTGGAAGAGGGCTGGCAGCTGGCGGTGGAAACGGTGCTCGGCGATTATCTGCAGGCAGTCTGTGTGGATGATATCGGTCGCCTTGGGAGTATGCTGGGCGAGCTGCAACAGGGGCAGTTGTCACTGGTCGAAGGGCGCGGCGACGCGTACGCCCCGGCCGATTACCTGGCGTCGAAAGTTCACTGCGGCGGTCGCACGGGAACGCTGTTGGCCGGCGTGCGTGTGGCTGGTGATCTGGCGCAGGCCATGGGGCTGCGCCACGCGCTGGCCCCCCACGAATCCATCATCACCCCCGAGGGGGTGTGGCTGGGGCCAAACTGGCTTCGCGTTACCCGGCTGGCTGAAGAGCAGGGCGGTGTAATCAGGCGCCAGCAGGAGCTGGAGGAACTGACGGCGACCCTGGAGGCGCGGCAGCAGCGGGAAGTCGCGCTGGAGCGGTCATCGCGTGAGGCGCAGGAGTCGCTCAAGTCACTGGAAAGCCAGCGGCAGGCATGTCAGCGCGAGCTCCAGGCCTGCACCCGCGGGCATGCCGATCTGGCCGCCCGGCTGTCTGCCCAGCAGGCCAGGGTGGAGCAGCTCAACGCACGGCGTGAGCGCATCGAGGCGGACATCACCGAAGCGCAGGCCCAGTTCCGGCAGGAGCAGGCGTCGATCGCCGAGGCGCGTCAGCTACTGGCCGAAGCTATCGAGAGCATGGAGTCCGATTCCCAGCGGCGTGAACAACTGCTGTCCGACCGGGACCGCATTCGCGGCACGCTGGACAGCGCACGGCAGAAGGCACGCCAGGACAAGGATGCGGCCCACCAGACGGCCATGCGCCTGCAGTCGCTGCAGACCCAGCTCGACGCCATGCGCGAATCCATCGAGCGCACGGACCGGCAGGTCGCCCAGCTGCGGGAGCGCCGGGAGACCCTGGCGGCGAGCCTGGGCGAAAACGAGAGTCCACTGGCGGGCCTGCAGCAGGAACTTGAGGCGCAACTGTCTTTGCGCCTGCAGGCCGAGGGTGAGCTGAGCGAAGCACGCCAGCAGGTGGCCGAAGTAGAACATCTGCTGCGTGAGGCGGAACAGCGGCGCGTAGGCATTGAGCACCGGGCCGAGAGTGTGCGCAACGATCTGGAGCGCCAGCGCATAGACAGACAGACGTTGCAGGTACAGCGCGAAAACCTGACGCAGCAGCTGGCGGAGGCCGGGCAGGATCCCGAGGAAGTGCTGCAGGCCGTGCCTGAACAAGCCAGTGAAGCAGAGTGGCAGAACGCCCTGGAGCGGGTGGCCAACCGGATCGCCCGACTGGGCCCGATCAACCTGGCGGCCATCGACGAGTACACCCTGCAGTCCGAGCGCAAGAATTACCTGGACCTGCAGAATGAAGATCTCGAGACTGCCCTGGAAACGCTGCAGTCGGCCATTCGCAAGATCGACAAGGAAACGCGCAACCGCTTCCGCGAAACCTTCGACAAGGTCAACAACGGCCTGCAGGAACTCTTTCCCCGGGTCTTCGGGGGCGGCAGTGCCTATCTGGAAATGACCGGGGAGGACCTGCTCGATACCGGTATTTCCATCATGGCACGCCCGCCGGGCAAGAAGAACAGCACGATTCACCTGCTATCGGGTGGGGAGAAAGCGCTCACGGCTATCGCGCTGGTGTTCTCCATCTTCCAGCTCAACCCCGCTCCCTTCTGCATGCTGGACGAGGTGGACGCGCCGCTGGACGACGCCAACGTCGGCCGCTATGCGAGAATGGTTAAGGAGATGTCGGATCGTGTACAGTTCATTTTCATCACCCACAATAAGATCACCATGGAGATGGCCGATCAGCTTATGGGTGTGACCATGCACGAACCGGGCGTATCCCGCCTGGTATCTGTTGACGTAGACGAGGCGGCGGAACTGGCAGCGAGTTAGGGCCTGTTAATACTATGGATCTGACGATACGTGACTGGATGGTAATAATCGGGGTGCTCCTGATCGTGGCGGTGGCGCTTGATGCCTGGCGTCGTGTTCGGAACGAGAAGTACGCCCGGGTGAAGGTGAAACTGGTGGACCCGGAAGATACGGAAGATCCCGCCGAGGACGATGCGCTGTTCTGGCCCAGGGAACTGCCCAATGGTCCCGCGCGTGTGGTGCAGCGGGGAGACCTGGTGAGGGCAGCAGCCCGGCCGCGGGAGGCAACCGCGACGGAGGCGTCGCCGGTCAGCGACCCCCAGGGAACGGACGATGACGTGGAGCTGGTAACCGGGATGCGTGGCAGCGAAGACGCCAGCGAGGCGGAGAACCTGGACTGGCTGGACGGCATGGGCGTGGATGACGTGGCGGCGGCAGCCGCCCCCGCCGAAGAGCCGGGGCGCCTGACGCGCGATGTGGATCCCGAAGTTTTCATGCTCAACGTGGTGTCCCGCAGTCGCGAGGGCTTTCGCGGTGAGGATATCCTGCATATTCTGCTGGCCTGCGACCTGCGCTTTGGTGACATGAACTTCTTTCACCGCCATGAATTCGAGGCGGGGCGTGGTGCCATCCAGTTCAGTGTGGCCAATATGATGCAGCCTGGCGTCTTTGATATTGACAACATGTCCGACTTTCACACCACCGGACTCGTGTTCTTCGTTACCCTGCCGGGTCCCCAGGACATGATGAAGGCGTTCGACTATATGCTCGAGACCGCACAGGCGGTAGCGCGCAACCTGGATGGCGACGTCCTGGATGAATCCCGCAGCGTACTGACTAAACAGACCCTGGACCACTGCCGCCAGCAGATCCGCGATCTCGAGCGTCGCATGCTGGCAAAGGCGCGCTGAACCCTATCGCCCGGTGGCCGCCGCGGTTCCACACTAGCCCATGGCCCTGCCTGACGATCTAGCCGAGGAAGCCCAGGCGCTGCGCCAGCGCCTTGATGACTGGAACTACCAGTATTACGTGCTGGATGATCCCACCGTGCCCGATGCCGAGTACGATCGGTGCATGGCGCGCCTGCGTGAGCTGGAACAAGCCCACCCCGAATTGCAGCGGGCTGATTCACCGACCCAGCGGGTGGGCGGGGCACCACTGGACAAGTTCAGGCAGGTCGCTCACGAAGTGCCGATGCTGTCACTGGACAATGCCTTCGATGCCGGGGATATGCTGGATTTCAACCGGCGACTGCTCGATCGCCTGGGCGAGGGCGATCGAGTCATCGAATTCGCCTGTGAGCCCAAACTCGATGGCATCGCTGTCAGCCTCCTGTATCGTGGCGGCCTGCTGGAGCGGGGGGCAACCCGGGGTGACGGCACCACCGGGGAGGATATCACCCACAACGTACGCACTATCCGCTCCATACCACTGCACCTGCGAGGGAGTGGTTACCCGGCCATGCTGGAAGTGCGCGGCGAGATCTACATGCCCCGCGCCGGTTTCGAGGCGCTCAATCGACGGGCCCGGGAAAGGGACGAAAAAACCTTCGTCAACCCGCGCAACGCCGCCGCGGGCAGCCTGCGCCAGCTAGATGCAAAGATCACCGCCGAACGACCCCTGGAGATGTGCTGCTACGGTGTCGGCCGGGTCGAAGGGGGTGAGCTGCCGGACCGCCACGCCGAGGTGCTGGACTGCCTCAGGGAGTGGGGCTTTCGTGTCAATCCCGAGTCGCGTGTGGTGCAGGGCATCGAAGCCTGTGACGCCTATTATGAAGAACTGGCGCAGCGCCGACAGGCGCTGCCCTATGACATCGACGGCATTGTATTCAAGGTCAATGACCTGGCCCTGCAGCGGCGGCTGGGCTTCGTATCCCGCGCGCCGCGCTGGGCGATTGCCCGTAAATTCCCCGCCCAGGAGGAGATGACCCGCTTGCTGGACGTCGAATTCCAGGTGGGTCGCACCGGCGCCATCACGCCGGTGGCCAGGCTGGAGCCTGTGTTCGTCGGGGGCGTGACCGTCAGTAACGCCACATTGCACAACAGCGACGAAATACTTCGGCTCGGTGTGATGATCGGCGATACGGTGATCGTGCGCCGGGCGGGAGATGTCATTCCCCAGGTGGTGTCGGTGGTAACCGCAGAGCGACCCGCCGACGCCCGTGCTGTCTCATTCCCTGACCGGTGTCCGGTCTGTGGCTCGGTGGTGGAGCGCGCAGAGGACGAGGCGGTAATACGCTGCATGGGGGGGCTTGTCTGTGCAGCCCAGCAGAAGGCGGCCATCAAACACTTCGCTTCCCGGCGGGCCATGGACATCGAGGGCCTCGGAGACAAACTGGTGGAGCAGTTGGTGGATGAAGGTCTGGTGGAAAATGTGGCGGGCCTGTTTCACCTGGAACGGGAACGCCTGCTGCAACTCGAGCGCATGGGCGAGAAATCCGTCGATAATCTGCTGGCCGCAATCGAGGCTAGCAAGCAGACGACCCTTGCGCGCTTTATCTTCGCACTGGGTATCCGTGAGGTCGGGGAGGCAACCGCCCTGAATCTGGCGCGCCATTTCGGCAATTGGGAACAGCTGGCTGCCGCCAGCACGGAGCAACTACTGCAGGTGGCCGATGTGGGCCCCGTGGTGGCTGATCACCTGGCGCAGTTTTTCGCCTCCGCCTCCAGTATGGCGGTGGTATCTGCCCTGCGGCAGGCGGGTGTGTGTTGGCCTGACCTGGAGGTTACGCCGGTCGAGGACCTGCCACTGGCCGGACAGACCTGGGTCGTGACAGGGAAGCTGGAAGCGATGGGGCGCGATGAGGCCAAGATGCGTTTGCAGTCTCTTGGCGCGAAGGTCGCGGGCAGTGTGTCGGCGAAAACCCGCTGTGTCGTCGCCGGTCCAGGGGCTGGCTCCAAGCTCGCCAGGGCCGCAGAACTGGATGTGGAAGTGATCGACGAGGCCGCATTTCTCAAATTACTGGACAGGCACGGGGTCGAGATCTGATGCGAGTCTGTGCAGGTCTTCCCGCCTGGTGCCTGCTCTCCCTTCTGTTGACGGGTTGTGCGACATCGCCCCCCAGCGACCCGAAGAATATCTGCAGCATCTTCCGGGAGAAGGGTGACTGGTACGAGCAGGCCAGTGAAGCCCGGGAGGAATGGGGTAGCCCCATCCCGGTGATGATGGCCATCATGTATCAGGAGTCGCGGTTCAAGGCGAAGGCCAAACCCCCGCGCAAAAAGATTTTTGGATTCATCCCGGGCCCGCGCCCGTCGGACGCTTACGGTTACAGCCAGGCGAAGAAATCGACCTGGAAGGAGTACAAGCGCAACGCCGGCCGCTATGGCGCTGACCGGGACGACTTTGACGACGCCATCGATTTCATAGGCTGGTACAACTTTCAGTCCCACCGACGCAACGGTATCCCGCTCAGTGACACCTACCGCCTCTATCTGGCCTACCACGAGGGGCACGGAGGCTATAAGCGGGGCAGTTACCGGAAGAAGCCATGGCTGGGTGATGTGGCCCGCAAAGTCCAGGGCCGGGCGAATGCCTATCAGTCGCAGCTTGTGGGATGTGAAGAGTCACTCAAGGACAGGGGCTGGTTTTTCGGCTGGTTCTGAGCATGGCGTTGCGCCGCTTACCCGGGCGCTGATTCCCTACCCGGCAGTTCAATAATCTCGGCCATACCGCGCTATCCGGTGCAGGAGGTTGAAAAGTAACGAAACCCGTTATCCCCCGTGGGTGAAATGGGCCTTGACATATGCCAAAATCCTACCTTCAAGGTAGGAATTAGATGACGCCCTGAATCAGGGGCAGGAAGTGAGCAGCCAGCGTGAAACCGACAGACATCAAGAATCCTGAGTATTTTCACAAGGTGGTGGATTGCCAGTACGCCTGCCCGGCGCACACCCCGGTCCCCGAATACATTCGACTGATCGCGGCAGAGCGCTATACCGACGCGTACATGGTCAACTGGCACTCCAATGTCTTCCCCGGCATTCTGGGTCGGACCTGTGACCGACCCTGTGAGCCCGCCTGTCGTCGGGTGCGCGTGGAGGAGGATCCGGTCGCCATCTGCCGGCTCAAGCGCGTGGCGGCAGACAACAAGCAGACCATCGCCGATCGATTGCCGAAGATACCCGAGCAGAAGAATGGCAAACGTATCGCCCTGATCGGGGCGGGCCCAGCCTCACTGACGGTCGCCCGGGACCTGGCGCCCCTGGGCTACATCATCGATATCTACGACAACCAGTTTGCCGGCGGTGGCATGATGCGCAGCCAGATCCCCGCCTTCCGCCTGCCCATCGAGGTACTCGACGAGGAGGTGAACTACATCCTGGACATGGGGGTGAATGCGACCTTCGATGTGGAGGTCGACAGCCTGCGGTCCGTACTGGACAAGAATTACGACGCGGTCTTCGTCGGTACCGGAGCGCCCCGCGGCAAGGGGCTTAACCTGCCCGGCCTGGAGGACGCGCGCGAGCACGTGTACCTGGGCATCGACTGGCTGGCCAGTGTGGCGTTTGAGCACACTGGCTCGATCGGCAAGCGTGTCCTGGTGCTGGGCGGGGGTAATACCGCCATGGACTGCTGCCGCACCTCCAGGCGCCTCGGGGGGGAGGACGTGCGCGTGGTGGTGCGCAGTCCCTTCGAAGACATGAAAGCGTCACCCTGGGAAAAAGAAGACGCCATGCATGAGGGGATCCCCATCTACAACAACCACGTGCCCAAGGAGTTCGTGGTGGAGGAGGGAGAGCTCAAGGGCATGCTGTTCGAAAAGGTAGAGGCCCGGTATGACGAGGATGGCAATCGCAGCCTGGTGCCGACGGGCGAAGACCTGGTGTTCATGGAGGCGGATGACGTGCTCATGGCGATCGGCCAGGAGAATGCGTTTCCCTGGATCGAGCGGGACCTGGGCATCGAGTTCGACAAGTGGGATATGCCGGTCGTGGATACGGTCACTTATCAGTCCACCAACGAAAAAGTGTTTTTCGGCGGGGACGCCGCTTTCGGGCCGGAAAATATCATTACCGCGGTCGCCCACGGCCACCAGGCGGCGATCAGTATCGACCTGCTGTGCAGTGGCCGCGACGTGACAGACCGGCCGCCACCGCAGGTGACCCTCGCCAGCCAGAAAATGGGCGTGCACGAGTGGAGCTATGACAACGCGGTGGCCCCCGACCATCGCTACGTGGTCCCGCTGGCGCCGCTGGAAGAAGCGCTCGCGAATCGCAAGCTGGAAGTGGAGCTGGGTTTCGACCCCGGTACCGGTTACAAGGAGGCGGAGCGCTGCCTCAATTGCGACGTACAGACCATCTTCGAGGAAGTGCGCTGCATCGAGTGCGACGCCTGTGTCGATATCTGTCCCACGGACTGCATTACCTTCACTGGCAACGGGGAGGAGGAGGAACTGCGCACCCGCCTGTCCGCCCCCGCGCACGATACAACCCAGGATCTCTACGTTTCGGCGGATCTGCCCACCACGCGGGTGATGGTCAAGGATGAGAACGTGTGCCTTCACTGCGGACTGTGTGCCGAGCGTTGTCCCACGTCGGCATGGGATATGCAGAAGTTCCTGTACAACGTCACCAAGGCGGGACAGGACATTCCGCCAGCCGGAGAAAAGGAGGCCGCGGCATGAAGCGCATCGAATCGGTGAATGACTTCGTGATCAAGTTCGCCAACGTGAACGGCACCGGATCAGCCAGCGCCAACAATATGTTCGCCAAGGCCCTGTTTCGCATGGGGTTGCCGGTCAGCCCCAAGAACATCTTTCCGTCCAATATCCAGGGCTTGCCGACCTGGTACGAGGTGCGCGTCAGTGAAAAGGGTTACCTCGGGCGCCGCGGCGGTGTCGACATCGCCCTCTCGGTCAACCCGCAGAGCATGGCCCAGGATATCCGGGAAGTGGCCCCCGGCGGTTATTTTATCTACGACAATACCAAGCCCCTCGACCTCAGGCTTATTCGCAACGATGTCACGATCATCGGCATCCCGTTGACGCAGATCTGTAACGATCGCTATCAGGATCCCCGGCAGCGCCAGCTGTTCAAGAACGTGATCTACGTAGGTGCCCTGGCGGCACTGCTGGACATGGATTTTAAAGTGCTGACCAACCTGGTGCAGGACCAGTTCAAGGGCAAGGAGAAACTGGTCCTGTCCAATATCCAGGCGCTGGAACTCGGGAACCAGTGGGCCCGCACCAACCTGGAATGCCCTATCGGTATTCGTGTGCAGACCTCGGATAAAGTGGGCGACAAGATCCTGCTGGACGGCAACACCGCCCTGGGGCTGGGTGCGCTTTATGGTGGCGCTACCGTGGCGGCCTGGTATCCGATTACGCCCTCCACACCGGTGGTGGACGCGTTCGAGAAATACGCCAGGCGGGTGCGGATCGACCCGGGAACAGGCCGGCGGAATTACGCCATTGTGCAGGCCGAAGACGAGCTTTCTGCCATCGGTATGGTGATTGGCGCAAGCTGGAATGGCGCCCGTTCATTTACCGCCACCTCCGGCCCGGGTATATCCCTGATGGCCGAGTTTCTGGGGCTGGCTTATTTTGCGGAAATCCCCACAGTACTGTTCAATGTGCAGCGAGCGGGCCCCTCCACGGGAATGCCGACTCGCACCCAGCAGTCGGATATCCTGGCCTGTGCCTATGCTTCCCACGGCGATACCAAGCAAGTATTGCTGTTTCCCGGGACACCAAAGGAGTGTTTTGATTTCGGGGCTCTGGCCTTCGACCTGGCGGAGCGCCTGCAGACACCTATCATCGTCATGACCGACCTCGATCTGGGTATGAATGACAACATGTCTGAACCGCTGGCCTGGGACGATGACCGTACATTCGACAGGGGCAAGGTGCTTACCGCCGAGCAACTGGAGAGCGGCATCGAGTTCGGCCGCTATATGGATGTGGACGGGGATGCCATCTGCTATCGCACCTATCCCGGCGCCCACCCCAGTCTGGGAGCATTCTTCACCCGTGGTACGTCGCGGGACGAAAAGGCGGTCTATACAGAAAAGGGTGAGGAGTACGAGGAAAACATGCTGCGCCTCATGAGGAAATGGGACACCATCAAGGAGTATGTTCCGGCGCCCGAGTTCGTTCCCTCTGGCAGGGAAACGGATACCGGCGTGTTGTATTTCGGTACCAGTGAGGAATCCTCCCGGGAGGCCCTCGATTACCTGGCTGAAGAAGGTATCTACATGGATGCCATGCGCGTCCGCTCCTTCCCCTTCAATGATGAGGTTAAGAGCTTCATCGAGGAGCACAAGCGCGTTTTTGTCATCGAACAGAACCGGGATTCCCAGCTGCGCACGCTGTTGATGGCTGAATTCGAATTTGGCCCCGACAAGCTGAAATCCGTGCTCTGTTTCGACGGGACACCCATCAGCGCGCGCAATATCCGCAAGCAGATAAAAATGCACCTGGACGGTAACAATGTCACGCCACTGCACCGCAACGCGGTTGCCACTGGCGCAGGAGGTTCAAAATGAGCTATCAGGTACCGAAGTTCCGCCATCCGGAGTTGCCAGTCAATGACCTGGGGTATACCAAGGCCGATTACGAAGGGTCTATCTCCACCCTGTGCGCCGGCTGCGGCCACGATTCCATTTCCGGTGCGATCGTCATGGCCTGCCACGAGTTGTCCATTGAGCCCCACAAAATCGCAAAGCTGTCGGGTATCGGTTGTTCCTCCAAGACACCGACCTATTTTCTGGGCAAATCCCACGGCTTCAATTCCGTGCACGGGCGCATGCCTTCCGTCGTTACCGGAGCTGCCATGGCGAACCGGGATCTGTTGTATCTCGGCGTATCGGGGGATGGTGATACGGCCTCTATCGGCATGGGTCAATTTGCCCACGTGGCGCGCCGTAACCTCAACATGGTCTACATCGTCATGAACAACGGTTGTTACGGCCTGACCAAGGGACAGGATTCCGCAACTGCAGACGAGGGGTCAGTCAGCAAGAAAGGTGATCCCAATGTCTACTCGGGCATCGACCTGTGCGGCACGGCCATGCAGATGGGCGCGACCTTTGTGGCGCGCAGCTTTTCCGGTGACAAGGGACAGCTGGTGCCCCTGATCAAGGCAGCAATTACCCACCGGGGATTCGCGCTGATCGACGTGATCTCTCCCTGCGTCACCTTCAACAACAACCCGCAATCGACCAAGAGCTACGAATTCGTGCGCGAGCATGCAGAAGCCACTGGCACCGTGGATTTCATACCGATGCGCAAGGAGATCACCACCGACTACGATCCCGGCTTCAGCCATGAGGTCACGCTGCACGACGGTTCCTCCATCCACCTGTACAAGATGGACGAAACACACGATCCGTTTGATCGCCGTTCGGCCATCAATACGCTGGAGGACCACCGCAGCAAGCACAGTATTCTCACCGGCCTTATTTACATGGACAAGGATTCCCGGGAGCTGCACGAGGTGCTGGAGACTTCGCAGCGACCGCTGAACCAGTTGGAGGAGGGCGACCTCTGTCCGGGCAACAAAATGCTGGAGAATATCAACGCCAGTCTTCGCTAGGACACGGCGGGATAACTCTGCGTTTTTTTGGCTGGAATTTGTGCGCTTTATTCGGGAAATCTGTCGATACGTGCATCGATTGTCATTCAATTGTCATAATTAGCTCATCTAATAGCCAGCGGGATGCGTTTATGCGCCACACAGGGGTTAGTTTGAGCAATGAACGACCGGACCGTACTGATTGTCGATGACGAATTCGCCATTCGCGACATGATCCGGATGGCGCTGGAAATCGCCGAATTCAACTGTATCGAGGCGGAAAATATCCAGCAGGCGTTTACCCTGATCGTTGACGAGCGGCCTGACCTCGTATTGCTGGACTGGATGCTGCCGGGCGGCAGCGGCATGGAGCTGCTGCGCAGGCTGAAGCGGGGCGAGAGCACACGGGAAGTGCCGGTCATCATGGTCACCGCCAAGACCGCCGAGGACAACGTCATCCAGGGTCTCGATGTCGGCGCCGACGACTATATCACCAAGCCCTTCGCTCCCCGGGAGCTGATAGCCCGGATCAAAGCCCTGCTCAGGCGCAGCAACGGCAGTCTGGATAATGAGCGACTGGAGGTCGACGGGCTCGTGCTGGACGGGGAGAGCCGGCGTATCTACATCGCCGAGGAGCCTGTCGATATGGGGCCAACTGAATTCAACCTGCTCCACTTTTTCATGGGACACCCGGAGCGAGCCTACACCCGCGGCCAGTTGCTGGACCAGGTGTGGGGCGCCAATGTCTACGTCGAGGAGCGCACCGTGGATGTACATATCCGTCGGCTGCGCAAAGCCCTGCAAACGGACCGGGGGGACTACAGTAACCTGATACAGACCGTCAGGGGGACCGGGTACCGCTTCTCTTCCCGCGGTCTCGCCTGATACGGCGGACCGTAGCCGATGCAATGGTATTCGGCCCTGTTCAGGGTGTTTCTCTGCGTCGTCCTGGGGCTTGCACTGGGCTGGTATTTTGATCGGCCCCTGGCGGGAGCCGCTGTGGCTTTGCTGGCGTTGGCGTTGTTCTGGTCCTATCAGATGTCGCGCCTGCAGACCTGGTTGAAGAGTTCCGACCCGCCACCGGCGGACCTGTATGGCCTGTGGGGTGATGTCGTTTCCCAGATCCACAAGCAGCGGCGGGTTGCGGCGGAGAACGAGACACGCCTGCAATCACTGGTGGACTACCTGCTGGAATCCTTTGCGTCGATGCGCGATGGCGTGGTCATCGTCGACGCCCAGGGGGCCATCAAGTGGTGCAATGATATGGCCGCCGAAATGCTGGCGCTGCAGTTTCCCGAGGATTCCGGGCAAGCGATCACCAACCTGGTCCGACACCCTGACTTCAAGTCCTACGTGAGTGCAGGTGACTATGCCGATCCTCTCTATCTGTACACCAATGGTGACAGCAAGCGGCACCTGCAGGTCATCATCACGCGGTTCGGCAAGGGCGACAGTCTGCTTTTTGTGAGGGACGTCAGTGAACGGGTTCGCATGGACCAGGCACGTCGGGACTTCGTGGGCAATGTCTCGCATGAGTTGCGCACGCCCCTAACGGTGATTACCGGTTACCTGGGTACTTTTCTGGCGAATACCGAACGCTTGCCTGATTACCTGTTGAAGCCGCTGCAGCAGATGGACCAGCAGGCCGATCGCATGGAGAACCTGTTGAAGGACCTGTTGTGGCTGTCGCGAATCGAGAGCGAGGAGCGCGACGAGAAGCGGGAGTCCATTGATATCAAGGCCCTGCTCGAGGAGCTGAAGGAGGAGCTAACCGCGGCGCATCCCCGTCGGCGCGTATTGCTGCGGCTCAGTGCGGATGGGCGTGTCAGTGGAGATTACCGGGAACTTTACAGCGCCATATCCAACCTGGTGCAAAATGCCATGAAATACAGTGCAGACGATACACCTGTCACGGTTGGCTGGCGTGTGGGCCCGGACGGGTATTACCTGAGTGTCAGGGATCAGGGCATAGGTATCGACCGGGCACACATTCCGCGGTTGACAGAGCGCTTTTACCGGGTGGATGACAGCCGTTCTTCTGCGACAGGGGGAACCGGTCTGGGCCTGGCGATCGTCAAACACGTCGCTGCATCCCACGGCGCCAGGCTGCAGATTGAAAGTGAACCGGGAAAGGGCAGTACCTTCACGCTGGTGTTTCCCCCGGAGAGCAGTGCCGAAAAAGTAACCATGACTGAACAGAGGAACGGGCAATGTTGAAGCAGGAAGATTACAAACAGCATATCTCCGAACGATTCAATACCGAACTCGAAGAGATAAAGACTCACCTTCTCGAGATGGGCGGTAAGGTCGAGCAGCAGTTGAGCGCCGCCATTACGGCCCTGGTCGAGGGAGATACCGCGCAGGCGGAATCGATCATCAGCCGCGATCATGAGGTCAACCAGATGGAGATGGCGATCGATGACGAGTGCGCCACCATACTTGCCCGACGGCAGCCTGCCGCCAGTGACCTGCGGCTGGTTGTCACGGTCATCAAGGTGAATACCGACGTCGAGCGCATCGGCGATGAGGCCGCGAAGATTGCCCGCCAGTCCGTGCGCCTGGCCGAAGACGGCATGTCGCCGACCAATTACATCGAGATCCGGCACATTGGCGACCTGGTGGGCAACATGTTGCGCAAGGCCCTGGATGCCTTTGCCCGATTGGACGTAAAACAGGCGGTAGAGGTGATCAAGCAGGACGCCAGTGTGGACAAGGAGTATGGCAGCGCCCTGCGCAGCCTCGTGACTTTCATGATGGAAGACCCCCGGGACATCGGCGCGATTCTCAACGAGATGTGGGCACTGCGCAGCCTGGAACGGATAGGCGACCACGCCAGCAATATCGCCGAGCATGTGGTGTACCTGGTTCGGGGACTGGATGTGAGGCACCAGAGCTTTGAGGCTGTGGTGGATCAGGTGTCTGATTCCTACTGATACAGGAAACGTGCGGGCTGTCATATTGCGGTAACAAACCGGACATAGAATCCTTGGCGGGATCCCGGGGTATATACCCCGTTTCCCACCAGTCATTTTCAGGGAGTGTCCAGGACGTGAAAAAACGATTTGCAGGTGTAGTGGCTATTGCGGCTGCCATGGGCGGCATCAGCACAGTACAGGCACAGGTTCGCGATACTGTCAGTATCGTCGGTTCCTCCACCGTTTACCCGTTTGCGACGGTTGTCGCCGAGCGCTTCGGCCGGTCCAGCAGCTTCAGGACCCCCAAGATCGAGTCCACCGGGTCCGGCGGCGGCCTGAAGCTGTTCTGCAAGGGTGTGGGCGCGCAGACACCGGACATCACCAACGCATCCCGTCGCATCAAGAAGAGCGAATACGACGATTGCCAGGCCAACGGCGTCACCGACATCGTTGAGGTGCTGGTTGGATTTGATGGTATCGCGGTGGCCAATTCAAAGCAGGCGCCGCGGTTGGAACTCAGCCGCAAGGACCTGTACATGGCCCTTGCCAAGGACGTGCCGGGCGTGAACGGACAGCTGGTTCCCAATCCGAACAAGACCTGGAAAGACGTGAATGCGTCACTTCCTGATACGCGTATCGAGGTGCTCGGGCCACCCCCGACGTCCGGCACGCGTGACGCTTTCGCCGAGCTGGCCCTGGGGGGGGGCGCACAGGCCAATCCCGACCTGAAAACGCTGCACGGGCTCGGGGCTGATCAGGCCGACGAAATCAAGGCGCTGATGACCAGTCTGGCTATTCCTCACGGGGTCTACGATGCCCTTGCGGAAAAAAAGGGTAATGCACCGAAGGGCAAGGATTTATTCAAAGCCGTGGCCTACGCGGTGCGGGAGGATGGCGCCTACATCGAGGCCGGTGAGAACGACAACCTGATCGTACAGAAACTGGAAGCGAACCCGAACGCCGTGGGAATCTTTGGCTTCAGCTTCCTGGAGGAGAACGGCGACAAGGTCCAGGGGTCCATAGTCGATGGCATCGCACCGAGTTTCGATTCCATCGCCAGCGGTGACTACCCTGTTTCCCGACCCCTGTATTTCTATATCAAGGCGGCCCATGTAGGCAAAATTCCGGGTATCCAGGAATACGCGGTGGAGTTCACCTCGAACAAGGCGATGGGAGAGGACGGTTACCTGCCGGAGAGGGGCCTTATTCCCCTTGGCGATGACGACAGGAAGCAGGTCCAGGATGACGTTGCGACGCTCAAACGGCTCGAGATGTAGTGTAGTCCAGCCTGGTTTTTATGCCCTGGCCCGGAGTGTGCGCCGCCATCGAGCGGCGCATTTGTGTTAACCGAGAAACGACACACCCATGCAGACATCGACAGTCTTACTGATCCTGGTCGCGCTCGCCGCGATCAGCTTCTTCGTGGGCCGCAAACGTTCCCACCTGGTGGCAGTGGGGCAGGGCGGCGCCTACGGCCTGCACTCACTGCCCAAGCACTATGGTTACATGGCCGCGCTGTGGGCAGGTCTTCCCGCTCTGCTGGTGCTGATCCTGTGGGTTGGCCTGGAGTCCAGGGTTCTGACCAATATGGTCGTCTCGCAGCTCCCCGCTGAGATCCAGGCGTTACCCGAGAGTGAGCTGGGCCTGTATTTCAACCAGATTGTCAGCTTTGCACAGAGTGGTTCCGACGCATTGGGACTTTCCGAATCCCAGGTAGCAGCTGCCGGTTACTACCAGGAGTTACTGGCCGACAGCCGTGTGATGAAGGCCTCCCTGGTGTTTCTCGTCGCCGTTATCGGCTGCCTTCTGGCCCTGCAGCGAATAAGCCCGACCCTGCGCGCCAGGAACCACGTCGAAAGCATTTTCACCTGGATTCTATTTGCGTGTTCGTTCATCGCGGTATTGACCACGCTCGGCATCGTCCTGTCGGTCCTTTTCGAGGCCATCCGCTTTTTCCACGCGATACCGGTGACAGACTTCCTGTTCGGGTTGCAGTGGAGCCCGCAGATGGCTATCCGCATCGACCAGGTGGGTGCATCGGGCTCCTTCGGTTTTGTGCCACTGCTGGTGGGTACCCTGCTTATCTCCACGGTGGCCATGTTTATCGCGGTGCCGGTGGGCCTGATGTCGGCCATTTACCTGTCTGAATACGCCACGAGGCGATTCCGTTCCCTTACCAAGCCCGTACTCGAGATTCTCGCCGGCGTGCCGACAGTCGTCTATGGCTTTTTCGCCGCGTTGACCGTTGCGCCCTTCATTCGCAACCTCGGCGAAAGCATCGGCCTGAGCGTCGCCTCCGAAAGCGCGCTGGCCGCAGGTATCGTCATGGGTATCATGATTATTCCGTTTGTCATGTCACTCTCCGATGACATCATAAACGCCGTCCCCGACAGTATGCGGGAAGCCTCACTGGGGATGGGGGCCACCATGAATGAAACCATCCGCAAGGTGCTGCTGCCGGCAGCGCTTCCGGGTATCGTCGGGGGAATTCTGCTTGCGGTTTCGCGCGCGATTGGCGAAACCATGATCGTGGTAATGGCGGCCGGGCTATCGGCCAAACTCACCATTAATCCGCTGGAGGCGGTCACCACGATTACCGTACAGATCGTGACCCTGCTCGTCGGGGACCAGGAGTTTGACAGCCCCAAGACGCTGGCGGCCTTCGCCCTGGGGCTGGTGCTCTTTTTCGTGACGTTGCTGCTCAATGTCATCGCCTTGTATGTGGTCAGGAAATACCGGGAACAGTATGAGTAGTGCAAATTCGTACAAGAATACCGCGGCGATAAAGGCATCCTTGAAAAAGCGGTATGCCAGGGAACGCCGTTTCCAGTGGTACGGCCGTATTGCGGTCATGACGGGTTTTGTCTTCCTGTTCATCCTCCTGGCCGACATCGTCGGCAAGGGCCTGCCGGCGTTTACCCAGCAGTACATCAAAGTCACACTGGATCTGGACGCCGATCGCCTCGGGGTGGCCCCTGACGCCAGTGAAGCTGAACTTTTGAGGGCCGATTACCTCGGGGTCATCAGGAGCAGCCTGCGGGATATGTTTCCCGAGGTAACCGATCGCAAGGAGAAGCGGCAGCTCTACCGGTTGATCAGTATCGGCGCTGAGTACGACCTGCGTGATGCGGTCGTTGATGACCCCGGACTGATCGGGCAGAAATTCGATAAGTGGCTGCTGGCTCACGCAGAGGCCGCCAGTTATCTCAAGGGACAGGTTTCCCGGGACCTTCCCGAGGGCGACCGGAAACTGAAGAATACACAGATGGACTGGCTGGACTCACTCCGTGACAGGGACCGGACGGAGGGGCGTTTCAATACCCTGTTCTTCACTGAGGGCGACTCACGGGAACCGGAACTGGCGGGAATCAAGGCCGCCCTGTATGGCTCTTTTTTCACCCTGCTGGTCACTTTCCTGCTCGCTTTTCCTGTCGGCGTGTTCGCCGCTGTTTATCTGGAAGAATTTGCACCGCGCAATCGCCTGACCGACCTGATCGAGATCAATATCAATAACCTGGCGGCGGTGCCGTCTATCGTTTTCGGCCTGCTCGGCCTGGCTGTTTTTATCAACTTCTTTGAACTGCCCCGGTCTGCACCGTTGGTCGGTGGGGTTGTCCTCTCACTGATGACGCTGCCTACCATCATCATTACCTCCAGGGCAGCCATTCAGGCGGTGCCGCCGTCGATCCGCGAAGCCGCACTGGGTGTCGGGGCATCGAAGCTGCAGACCGTGTTTCACCACGTCCTGCCGGTGTCGATGCCGGGCATACTCACCGGCTCCATCATCGGCATGGCCCAGGCCCTCGGTGAGTCAGCCCCGCTCCTCATGATAGGGATGGTTGCTTTCATTATGGATGTTCCCGGGGGCGTCACCGACCCCGCCACCGTGCTCCCCGTGCAGGTCTTTCTCTGGGCGGACAGTCCCGAGCGGGGCTTTACAGAGAAGACATCCGGGGCAATCATGGTATTGATGGGTTTTTTGATCGTGATGAACGCGCTCGCCATTTATCTGCGTAGGCGCTTTGAGCTCAAGTAGAAGCACTGAATGGATAGGCAAGGACCTGACAGAATGAATTCGATGACAGTCACCGCAGACGGTGTGATTTCCTCCCCTGCCACAGCGAGGGCAGACCTGGATATCCGCGAGCATGAACATGTGAGCCATTACCAGACGATTGGTGAACCTTTCGTCGACAACGCGAAAATGTCCGCCCGCAATGTCAACGTGTTCTATGATGACAAACAGGCGATCTTCGATGTGTCACTCGATATAGGCGGTAACGAGGTTATCGCCATGATCGGTCCGTCGGGCTGCGGTAAATCCACGTTTCTGCGTGTGCTGAACCGGATGAACGATATCATCCCGATATGCCGCGTACAGGGCGATATCTCTCTCGACGGCGATAACATCTACGGAAGTGACCAGGATACCGTGTTACTGCGTGCCCGGGTCGGGATGGTTTTCCAGAAACCCAATCCCTTTCCCAAGTCGATCTATGAGAATGTCGCCTATGGTCCGCGGATTCACGGCCTGGCTCACAGCAAGGCAGAGATGGATGAAATCGTGGAGACCAGCCTGCGACGGGCCAGTCTCTTCGACGAGGTCAAGGATCAGCTCGACAAGCCCGGCACCGGTCTGTCGGGCGGTCAGCAACAGCGGTTGTGTATCGCCCGTGCTATTGCCGTCAGCCCGGAAGTCATCCTGATGGATGAGCCTTGCTCGGCGTTGGACCCGATAGCAACCGCGCGAATCGAGGAACTCATCGACGAACTCAAGGCAAATTACACCATCGCCATCGTGACTCATTCCATGCAACAGGCCGCCAGGGTCTCCGAGCGCACCGCCTATTTCCACCTGGGTAAGCTGATCGAAGTGGGCGACACCAAGGAGATATTTACCATGCCCAAGCACGAGCTGACAGAGAATTACATCACAGGCCGTTTCGGCTGACAAAGCCCTGGAGCGACGCAAGATGGAAGAAGACCTTCACCTGGGCCAGCACATTTCCCGGAAGTACAATGATGAACTGGAGCACCTTCGTGGCAAGGTACTGGCAATGGGTGGCCTGGTGGAGGAACAGTGCAGGAATGCCCTGGCAGCCCTTGTCCGCGGCGATGCGGTGTTGGCGGAAACTGTGGCAACCTCCGATCACCGGGTGAATGAACTGGAGGTCGCAATCAGCGCGGAGTGCACGGATACGCTGGCGAGACGCCAGCCTGCCGCAAGTGACCTGCGAATGCTGGTATCCATCATCCGCATGACGTCGGACCTGGAGCGCATCGGGGATGAGGCCGAAAAAATAGGGCGGCTGGCCATGAACCTGGCCGCCGGGCATGAAAAGCAATCCTACTATGCAGAGCCAGAGCACCTGGGTGAGCGCGTACTGGAGATGCTGCACGGCGCACTGGACGCATTTGCCCGGCTGGATGTGAAGGCGGCCATCGAGATCGCCTCCAGGGACCCGGAGATTGACCGGGAATTCGAGGCCCTCACGCGTTTACTGATCACCCATATGATGGAGCAGCCTCGCGCGGTGTCGAGTATGCTGCGCGTCAACTGGTGCGCCCGGGCGCTGGAGCGTATCGGGGACCACTCGGTCAATCTCTGCGAGCAAGTGGTGTATCTGGTCAAAGGCAGCGATGTGCGCCACGTCAGCCTGGAGGAAATCCGCGATAAATACCTCGAGCCGGGCGATCGAAAGGAGACGGGAGGAGAGGTCGACGGCTGATCTGTCGGCGACATGTTCTGTGCAGGGGGCGGGTTTCACCCGCAGCAATGCCCTCAGACCTGGGAACGGCCCTCCTTACCCTGCTGTTGTTCTGCTTCCTTCACTTTGCTGGAAATCAGCTTGGTCACCCAGTTGGACAGCGAGCGCCCGTCTGCCTCAGCCAGCTTCTTGGCTTTTTTCTTGAGCTCCGGGTCTATCCGGACATTCAGTACCTTGGTTTTGGACATGCGGGGATGTTGATCGCCATGTGTGGAAAAATCGCACTTTACCACATGTATATACATTGATAACACACTTTACGCCCGCTATCCTATGTATACACAATAACTGCCACATGCATGGGAGGCGTCTATGAATCTGCGAGCAGCGCAAGTCGAGTTGGGTGGCCCGCCGAAAGTCCGGTTGCAGACTCTCGCCCTGGAAGCGGTTGCGCTCCTGGTGGTCAGTTATCTGCTGGTCGGTTTCTTCAGCTAGCGCGGATTTTACTCCGCAAATACGACCTTGGGGGACGGAGCGGTCGCGTTTGACAGCTCATCCAGCAGGGTCCGCATGATCTCCCTCACCACCTCATCCCGCTCGTCATTGATTACAATCGGCGTATGGGTCTTGTCGGCCTCGTCCAGCAGATAACTCTGCAGCTGCCAGATCGCGTCGAAGTGCTTGAGGTATTCCTGGGCACGGCGCCGCACTGCCTTGGTGGCCCGACCCGAAATACGCTGTTTGAGTTTCCTTTTTTTCAGGACCGCCAGCATGATATGCACGACGACTGCATCGTCGGCGACCATATCCCTGGCCAGACGGGGGTGGGCGTGAACTCCCTCGATGATCAGTGAGACCCGTTCCCGCAGGGCCCGCTCGATAACCGCTCGCGCCGCCCTGGATACCAGGCGGGTCTGCGCCCGAAAACCCTCTTCGACCGTACTTCCCGCCGCGGGGAGCACGAGGTCGTCGTCACCCTCGGTAACGGCTTTCCAGGCCTCGTAGGAAGAGGTGTGTAACTCGGGATAGTCCTCGCTGGCCAGCATGGATCGCATGACTTCACGCAGGAGGTCGGTCGACTGCATTCGAACGATTTCCAGCCGGTTGGCCAGCGCCGTTGCAATGGTGCTCTTGCCGCAGCCGGTGGTGCCACCGATGACCAGCACCAGGGGGCGGCCACTGTGTACAAACTCCCGCCAGACCAGCCACCGGTGCGCTACGGCAGGCCCCAGCGAGCGGGTTTCCTCGAGGATTTCATAGGTGATGCGAGCGATATACTGGGTACTGATCTCGGCGGATTTCTGCCTGAAGAGATGCCGTCGCAACTTGATGGCCACCTTGAGTGACTCCGACAGGGTCAGCCCGATAGTCTCCAGGTCTCGTCGGTGCAGTTCGCTGGAGAAGGGCGTCAGTCGACCGGCGCGGTCTCTCACCTGTACTGGTGGTCGGGCTTCATACGGTCTGAGGTAACGGTCCGCAGTTTTTTCCCCGTACTCTTTCTTGAGCTTGCGGTAGACCAGGCGATGCAGTTCGAGCTTGCTGACCACGTCTTTGTCTTCGAGGTCCAGCCGTACATCCGCTGCCAGGTGGTAGGCTTGCTGGAAAGTAAGCCCCGATTTTTGTAGCGAGCGGGTCAATATACCGCGCAGGAACGGGACCTGGGTGGACTCTTGCTTGTCTTCGATCAACAGTTTCGCCACGGCGGATTTGCGATGAACCTCTGTCAGCTGGGTGTCGACCTGCAGATTATACCTGATCGGGGCCTGGGGTTTTTCACCGGCGGGAACGTGACCGCAATCCAATGATTTACTGCATCATCCTGTCAGACGACGTGTTGGGGGAGGGTGACCACACCGTCTGCCACGAAACCCGAGGGTTCGCCCCACTCGTCATAAGCCGTGCAGGTCGCCTCTGAAAAGTCCAAAATGCCGATGTAGCGGTGAGATATGCGACGCTTGAGCTGCGCGGCGAAGTCCAGGTGGAGGAAGTGGCTCAGCAGGCCCCGGATGACGCCGGCGTGCACCACGCAGAGAATCGTCTCCGACCCATGCTGCAATGCGATGTCCTGGAGAAAGGCGACACTGCGCGACTGCATCTGGCGAAAACTCTCGCCATGGGGATAGACGAAGTCCGGGTCTTTCTTGTGGAGAGGGTAGTGAGCTGTCACCCACTTTTTGGGCTTTTCACTCAGCGAGCCGTAGTTGATCTCATTGAGTTGCTGCGTGTGTCGCGCGCTGCCCAGTCCCAGTTTGCGGGACATATAGTCAGCCGTGTCTCGGGCGCGACCCAGGGCGCTGGAGAAAACCCGGTCCGGCCGTGTGTCTCTCTCCTGCAGAACCGCCTCGATGAAGAGAATGTCCTCGAGCCAGTTCTCGATCCGTGGGGAGTCCACCCACCCCATGATATGCCCTGAAACGTTAAAGAGCGTTTTGCAATGTCTGACAAGGATAATGCGCATCACTCATCCGGGCTCTTGACACCCAAAGCGGCCGGCGGCTCCGGTGGTTGAATCGATATCAGGGAGCAGACCATAACCCAGTATGACAGCCAAGTCTTCGCTTATTTTGGGCGGTGCGGGGGAAAATATTGATCTCTGTCAGAGCGGCGCACGAAAATGCTCCCAATGCACCTCTTCCGTTGGCGTTCGCTGCCATCCTTTGCTACTTATAGGCAAGGCTTGTAATTTGTTGCGCCTTTGCGTAGCGTCCTGTTTGCGTCACCACTGGGTTTTTCTGCCTGCAATAATCACACTGGAGTTCGATTCTGATATGAAACTTTCACGCCTGACCCTACCGGTGGTCTGCCTGAGCGCGGCCCTGCTCAGTTCCGCCGTTGTCGCCCGTACGGAAATCCAGAACAAGGGCTCTGATACGCTTGTAAACGTCGCCCAGGCCTGGGCCGAGGCCTACCAGACGGTAGAACCTGATGTGGCCGTGGCAGTTTCCGGCGGGGGCTCAGGCACCGGCATAGCGGCCATGATCAACGGCACGGTGGATATCGCCAATGCCAGCCGCCAAATCAAGTCCAAGGAGAGCGATATGGCGGCCAAGAACGGGATTGAGCCGCTGGAGCACATCGTCGGCTATGACGCCCTGGCTGTTTACCTGCACGGCGACAATCCGGCAAACACCATGACCATCGAGCAGCTGCGGGACATCTATGGACGCGGGGGCAAGGCTACCCGCTGGACCGACCTGGGTATCGAGGTTCCAGGCTGCAAAAACCAGCAGATCGTTGTGGTGAGCCGCCAGAATAACTCGGGTACTTATGCCTATTTCAAAGACGCTGTGCTGGGCAAGAAGGGCAAATACCGCCAGGGCACACTGGACATGCACGGTTCCAAGGATGTGGTCGACCTGGTGGAGAAAACACCCTGTGCCATCGGTTACAGTGGCCTGGCCTATGCGACCGATCACGTGAAACTTGCCTGTATCGCCGCATCCGACCCGGCCACCTGTGTTTCACCATCCCCGGCCACCGCTTCGGATAGCAGTTACCCTATTGCCCGGCCGCTGTTCATGTATACCAATGGCGAGCCCCAGGGCCATATCAAGCAGTACCTGGACTGGGTAATGAGTGACACGGGGCAGTGCATCATCCAGGAAAAAGGCTACGCACCGGTAAGGCGAGTTAGCTGCCAGTAGGCCGGGATTGGGCGGGGGGCTGGTTTTCCCCCTGATGGAGCGTCCGTTGATGTTCAGGCAACATTTCCCCGACACTGGGGTGGGGTCATTCAGATGAGCCACTACGAAGAACGACTGGAACGGGACATGGGCGCCCTGCGGAAACGTATCGCGGCCATGGCGGAGCAGGTGGGTCAGGCGTTGGCCAATGCGGTTCAGGCGCTCCAGAAAGGGGATCATGAACTCGCCACAAGTACCATCCTGGCGGACCACCCGGTCAATCGCACCATGCGCGAGATCGATGCGGCCTGCCACGCGTTCATCGCTGTGCACCTGCCCAGCGGGCGGCACTTGCGCCTGCTGTCTTCGGTTATACGGGCCAACATCGCCCTGGAGCGGATAGGGGACTACGCGGTCACTATTGCCCGCGCGTCCGAGCAGCTGTCCGAGCCGCCCAGCGGTCACATGGCGCATGAACTGGAGCGATTCAGCAGCGAGGTCAAGGTCATGGTCGACCAGGCCATCACGGCCTTCAATGACCTCAATGCGGAGCTCGCCCGCGGCACCATGGTGCTGGAGCGGGAGATGGAATTCGACCTGGACGGGATCTACGCCGAGCTGATGGCCAATCCCGAGAAGTCCAGCGCGAAACCCCTGTTGACCACTTTTACGGTCTTCACCCACCTGAAACGCGCGGCAGATCAGGCCAAGAACCTGTGTGAAGACACCATCTTCGCGGTGACTGGCCAGACCAAAGCGCCCAAGGTCTACAATATCCTCTTTATCGACCGGGACAATTCCTGCGCCAGCCAGATGGCCGAGGCCCTGGCACGCAAAGCCTTTCCGGGTAGCGGCAGCTATCGCAGCGCAGGTCAGCAGCCCGCGGTACAGATCGATCCGGCAACCGCGGCATTTCTCCAGGGAAAGGGTGTGGATATCGGCTCAGCCAGCCCGGAGCCGATTGACTTTACCGAGCACGAATTGGCGGAACTGCACCTGGTGATCAGCCTGCAAGGCAGCGTCAAGGACTATCTTCCGCAACTGCCTTTTCATACGGCAGGACTTGAGTGGAACATCGGGGCCGACAGCCTGCTCCCGGGCCGGTCACCGGATGAAGCGACGCTCAAGGTCATGTATAGGGAGTTGAGCTCGCGGATAGCCGAGCTGATGAAACTGCTGCGCGGACAGGATGCCCCATAGTGGGGCCGGAATCACGATGAGTGATATTGCGACACAGGATTTCGATCGCCGTAACCGTGACTGGTATATCGACAAACTGGTTCAGCTGGTGGTGTTTTTCGGCGGAATATCGGCCATAGTTTTTATTATCGGCATATTCGTTTTCATTACCAAGGAAGGCTTCGGTTTCATCCTGAACACGATGGATCCGGTGGAGTTTTTCACCTCACCCTACTGGGAGCCCAGCGATGAAGACGCGCCGGAGTACGGGATACTGGCTCTGATTGCCGGCACGGCCAGCGTTACCGGGCTGGCACTGATAGTGGCGATCCCGTTCTCACTCGGTGCCGCAATTTTCGTCGGCGAGTTTGCCACCGGCAAGACGCGCGAGTTACTCAAAATTCTGGTGGAATTGCTGGCGGCCATTCCGTCGGTCGTGTGGGGCTTCATCGGCCTGACTATCATGAATCCCATCATCATCGACCTGTTCGACGTTCCTGTGGGGCTCACCGTGCTCAATGCAGGGATCATCCTCGGGCTGATGACCGCCCCGATCATGACTTCGATCGCCGAAGATGCCCTGAAGGCCGTTCCCGATCGCTACCGTGAGGCCGCCGAGGCCATGGGCGCCACCCGCTGGCAGGTGATTTTCAAGGTTGTGCTGCCGGCGGCCAAAAACGGGCTGCTGGGGGCAGTGCTGCTTGGCGTGGGCCGGGGCTTTGGTGAAACCATGGCGGTCCTGCTGGCCACCGGGCACTCGGTCAATATCCCCGATAGCGTGTTTGATTCGGTGCGGGCTCTGACAGCGACTATTGCGGCGGAACTGGGGGAGACGGCGGTGGGGTCAGATCACTACCAGGCCCTGTTCACCATCGGTATATTCCTGTTCGTCATCACGTTTGTTATTAACCTCACCGCTGACCTGGTGGTGCGCGGCGTGCGCAAGGGCTAGCTCGATGTTTAGAGAAACCGCACTGAATGTGCGCGACAAGAAAGTCCAGGGGCTGTTTCGTCTTTTGTTCCTGACGATGACACTGCTGCTGATCCTGCCCGTACTGGTGATCCTCGGGATGTTGATCTACAAGGGTGGGCCCGTACTGTCTATCGATTTCCTGTTCACCGCCCCCACTGACGGTATGACCGCGGGAGGCGTCTTTCCCGCGCTGCTGGGAACCGTATGGCTGGTGGGTGTTGCCTTGCTGGTGTCGGTACCCATTGGCATTGCCGCCGCGATTTACCTCAGCGAGTATGCGTCGGACAACTGGTTCACACGAATCATCAACCTGGCCATCATCAATCTGGCGGGCGTGCCCTCCATCGTGCACGCGCTGTTCGGTGTTGGCGCATTCGTGGTTTTCTTCGGTTTTGGCACGAGTATACTGGCGGCCAGCCTTACCCTGGCCATCATGACCCTGCCCGTGGTGATCGTCTCCACCCGGGAGTCCCTGATGGCGGTGCCCCAGGCCTTCAGGGAAGCGTGCTGGAGTATGGGTGCCACCCGTTGGCAGACGATACGCCGGGTGGTGCTGCCCAACTCGGTCAGCGGGATACTGACCGGCGTGATCCTTGAAGTTTCGCGCACCACGGGGGAGACGGCCCCCATTATGTTCACCGGCGCTGTATTTTTTACACCTTTTCTGCCCCAGGGCGTCTTCGACCAGACCATGGCCCTGTCACTGCATCTCTTCGTCGTCGCCACCCAGGTGCCCGGCGTCCCGGACGAGTTACCCTATGGGGTGGCTCTGGTACTCATCGGCATGGTGCTGTTGATGAACAGTATCTCCATCGCGTTCCGAATGTATCTTCGGGGGCGCAAGAAATGGTAGTGCAACCCGGGCAGGCCGCGGAGGAATCTGTTTCAGGGCAGATCCTCACTGTAAAGGATCTCACCATCAGCTATGGTGGCGTCCCGGCGCTCAGCGGCGTCAACCTGGATATCCGTGAAAATGAGATTTTCGGCATCATCGGACCGGCCAATGCGGGAAAAACATCCTTCCTCAAGGCTATCAATCGCATGGACATGTTTACCGCCGGCATGGGAGTGCAGGGAGAGATCAGGTTCTGTGGCCAGGATGTGCAGACGCTGAAAAACGTCTACGCCCTGCGTTCTGCCATCGGTGTGGTGTTCCCCCTGCCGGTCGGCCTGCCCATGACCATCTACGACAACGTGGCGCTGGCCCCCCGACTGCGCGGAATAAAGGCCCGCCAGGACCTGGATGTGATCGTCGAGCGCTGCCTGGAGCGCGCCGCCCTGTGGGACGAGGTCAAGGATCGCCTGGACTCTCTCGGCAGCCTGCTGTCGGGTGGACAGCAGCAACGCCTGACCATTGCGCGTGCCCTGTCGCAGGAGCCAACCCTGCTGATGCTTGACGAATTCTCCATTGCCGTCGACCCGGTGACCACCATGCGGATCGAGGATGTACTCAAGGAATTGAGACAGGAGATGACGATCATCCTGGTAACCAACCTGGTGCAGCAGGCCAACCGGCTGGCGGACCGTACCGCATTTTTCCTGCAGGGAAGCTGCGTGGAGGTCGGGGACACTGCAACCCTGTTCACCGGTGGCGCGCAGGACCAGCGCACGACCGACTATATCGAGGGCAGGTTCGGTTGATGCAGACAGATAAGCGCCCGGCGGCAATCCGCACCCGCGACCTGAACCTCTGGTATGGGACTTTCCAGGCCCTGTTCGATGTCAGTCTGGAGATCAAGCAGGGGATTATAACTTCGCTGATCGGGCCCTCGGGCTGCGGCAAGTCAACTCTGCTGCGCAGCGTCAACCGTATCAATGAGCGCCTTGGTTATGTGCGTATAGACGGTTCTATCGAGGTCATGGGCAAGAATATCTACGACGAGGATGTCGAACTCGTCCAGGTGCGCAAGCAGATTGGTATGGTATTCCAGCGCCCTAACCCGTTGCCCATCTCAATCCGGGATAACGTACTGTTCGGTTACAACCTGCACTCCGAAAAGAGGCGCACGCCACGCAGTGAACTGGATGGAATCGTCGAGGATGCCCTGCAGCAGGTGCTGCTTTGGGATCAGGTAAAGGACAAGTTGAACCGCAAGGCGACTGACCTTTCCCTGGAAGAGCAGCAGAAGCTGTGTATTGCCCGCCTGCTGCCGGTCAAACCCGGGGTATTGCTGATGGACGAACCCTGCTCCGCGCTGGACCCCAAGGGGACCGAGGCGGTGGAGGAACTGATCTGGGAACTGCGTGAGAAGTACACCATCCTGATTGTCACGCATAACATGGCCCAGGCCCGCAGGGCGAGCGAGGAGTGTATCTTCATGCTGATGGGCAAGGTCATCGAGCACTCTCCGACAGAATCAATGTTCGTCACCCCTGCCCAGCAGGAGACGGCAGACTACATAGAAGGGCGCTATGGCTGATCTTTCCGCTTGCCTGTCGGTGTGATCGATCACTGTCTCTTTCTGTCTATACCCTGAATCCATGTCTCCTGCCGTCAAGAAGTTATCCCGTCGGCTCAAGTCAAAACGCCGGGCGTTGTTGCTAGACTACAATGACGAGGACTTGCACAAGCTGCGGATAACCCTGCGTCGGATACGCAGTATTCTTAAGCAGCATACGGATGATGAAGCGGCTCGACTGCGGCGGGAACTGGGCCGCATGGCTGACGCGACCAATGATGCACGCGACTGGGACACGTTTTACACCAGACTCCGTAAAACAACGAAAAGGACGCAGTTCAGGCATATCCAGCCGTTCGCGGAAGCCCGGCGCAGCCGGTCGCATCGACGGGTGCGACATATGCTGCGGTCAAAAAAGTGGTCGCGGGCCGTCAGGGAGTGGAAGCAGTACGCCCGCGATGCGAATTTCGAAAGCCTCCACCCTTCGCGCGAACCGCAGGATATGGGCCGGGGTGAACAACGACTTGCCACTGCCGCACGGCGGGCCCTGTCGCATGACGATGACAAGAGCTGGCACAAGTTACGCATAGCGGTCAAAGAGCTTCGTTATCAACTCGAAAGTGCGACGGGAGATTCGCCGCAGCCCGGGTCACAGGCCATGTTGCAGCAGTGCAAACGCCTGCAGGCGGAGCTGGGCGACTGGCACGACACGGTGGTGCATCGGGGTCTGTTGCGGGCATTGACCGCCGACCTTGATTCGGAGACGGATAACGAGACACGCGAAGTGCTCGCAAAGCTCTCTCACGAAGTTGAGCAGGAAGGGGCTGCAATCCTAGCCCGTGTCCGTGCGACCCTGCGAGAGAATGCGGACACTTAAAAAAACCTTACCCGCATGATAACGGATGGTCATCGGGACCCCTGTCCTTCACCCCGCCAGTCATTTCGTGTAGTTTTACCCTACGGGGTACAGGCCAATTGCAAGGATGACACCGATACTGCCATGACCGGCTCGACCGACTTTCTGGAAATATCGGCTGCGGCTCGGCTCGCCTACCGTCACACGCCGGGAAAATCGCCCGGTGTCCTTTTCTGCCCCGGCTTCAATTCCAATATGCAGGGTGAAAAAGCCCTGGCCCTCGAGGCCTGGTGCTCGTCACAGGGGCGCCAGTACACGCGCTTTGACTACAGCGGTCACGGTGAGTCCTCGGGAAGATTCGAGGAGGGTACGATCGGGCGCTGGCGGGACGATACGGTGGCGATACTGGATGAGGTAACCTCCGGTCCCCAGGTGATCGTCGGCTCCTCCATGGGGGGCTGGATCATGCTGCTGGCCGCGATGTTGCGGCCTGAACGCGTGAGCGCCCTGGTGGGTATTGCCGCCGCGCCGGACTTTACCCAGTCATTGCACGATCACGGCCTGGATAACACACAGCGGCAACAGCTCCAGGTGTCGGGGTATTGCGACCTGCCCAACTGCTATGATGACGGAGAGCCTTACCGTATCAGCCGCCGGCTGCTGGAAGAGGGCAGGGACCACCTGCTGCTCACCGGGGAGATTGCTATCGATATACCGGTGCGCCTGATCCACGGGCAGCGGGATGATGACGTGCCCTGGCAGCGGGCCCTGGTACTGGCCGACCGGTTGCGCAGCGACGACGTTGAGGTACAGCTGGTAAAGGCCGGTGGGCACCGCCTGTCCGAGCCGGCAGATCTGGCCCGGCTGGCCCGCACTCTCGCCGCGCTGCTGGCAGGCGTGGAGTAGGTCGTATGGGAAACGGATCCGAACGGTCCGGCAAAAAGCAGGATGAAGGGAGCGGCCCGCATCCCCACCTTTACGTACTGCATGATGCCACCCTGGAGCCGGCCGCTCTGGCGCAAGAAGTCCCCGATATTGTCTTCACGGCGGTCTCTTGGAGTGAGCGCGAGGCGCTCCCGACCGGGGCGCGGGTGCTGCTCTGCCTGGGGGATGAGCAGATCCGGGACCTGGCAGGGCTCGCGCTGGAAAGGGAGTGGGAGATTGGATTGCTGCCCCATCCCGAAGCGCCCAGTGCCAATGGCGCCCTCGGGGTCAAGGGCAAGGCGTCGTCGCTACTGCGACATTATCTGACGGCTGCGCCGATCGCGGCGGATGTCCTGACCTGCAACGACGAGCTGGTCTTCTCCTCGGTCGTGATCGGGCGGGTATTGGCCCTGCGGCCCTATGACATCAACCGACCCCAGACACGGCGCAGCTTTTTCACTGGCGCTCTTCGGGGCCTTGGCAAGCTGCACCTCAAACACTACCGCCTGACGACCGCCAAGGAGCGCAAGATCAACCTGGCGGCCATCGGCATGGTCGCCCTGAGTCATACCCAGAGTTCGGTCCTGGGGCGTAATTTCAGTGACGACGTGAGCATTTCCGATGGCCGGCTGACGCTGCTGGCCCTGGCCCCGCGCAGCATATTCAGTTACCTCTGGTTCATGCTGCGTCTGCCACTGCCGCGCCGTATCAGCCTGTCCAGCGTGCCGAACTCCGTCGGCCTCATCCAGACCAGCCAGCTGCAGCTGGAAGCTCCCGGTGGGTGTGAATACCTCGTTGACGGCAAGCCGGTACATGGTGAGGAGATCGAGCTGAAAATTCTCGAGCAGCGGCTCAGGTTGCTGCCCGGACTGGCGCTGATCCCCAGGCAGGAGACCCAGGCGGTTTCCGACAAGGAGACGGTAAAGCTTAATCACGTGCCCCAGGACGAGGCGGCGCGGTCGCTGGTGGGCAAACACCTGCCCCTGTTCAGTCACGCGTCCGAGGAAGAATACCGCGACCTGTTCGTCTCCCTGCGGGAAAGTGCCGCACTGACACCCTCCTACCAGGTCCTGATGGTGCTCAGCGTGCTGCTGGCCCTGACCGGTCTTTATGCCAACTCGGCGCCGGTCATCATTGGCGCCATGATACTGGCGCCCCTGATGTCACCGGTGATCTCACTGGCCATGGGCCTTGCCCGTACAGAGCCTACCCTGATCCGTAATTCCCTGCGCACCCTGCTGGTCGGTATCGCCTGGGGGTTGGGCTGCGGCATTCTGCTGGCCTGGGCCATGCCCCTGGAGATACCCACGCTGGAGATGCGGGCCCGCATGTCACCCACGTTGCTCGACCTTCTGGTGGCGGTGGTCTCCGGTATGGCGGGCGCCTATGCCCACGCCAAGGAGGAAGTCGCCCGGAGCCTGGCGGGCGTAGCCATCGCGGTGGCCCTGGTGCCGCCTCTCGGCGTGGCCGGTATTGGTCTCGGGTGGGGGGACTGGGATATGGCCCGGGGCGCCCTGCTGTTACTGAGCACCAACCTGGTGGGTATCGCGCTCGCGGCGAGCGCGACCTTCCTGGTAATGGGGTTTGCGCCCTTCAAGCGAGCGCGGACAGGTCTCGGAATCACCCTCGTCCTCATGCTGGTGATCAGCGCGCCACTGTATATCACCTTCGCTCACCTGGTGGAGCGAGACCGGATTATGGAACAGATTCCCACCGGGGAGGTGGAATTGGCCGGTCTGCGCGTACAGGTAGGCGATACCCAGGTGTCCGTGGGTGAGCCACATCTCGTGCGGGTCGTGCTCAGTGCGCCGGAGCAACTGGACAAGACGCACGTCGATGCGCTGAAGCGGATGATCGGTGAGCGGTTGGGACAGCCGATACTGCTTGAAGCGCAGCTCAATCTCCGGCGTTGACCGCGGAGCGGGAAGCGTCTCTGATACCCTGCTACTTCAATCCGGGGTAGCGCTCATCCCACTGCTTGACGATCGCCGCATAAGAGCCATCCTTGCGTGTCTCGGCTAGCGCTTTGTTGAAGGCGGCGATTACCGCCTCGTGACCGGCTACCTGGCGGCTGGCCGCCACGTGGCGCGGCCGGCCGGGCAGATCGATCTCCAATACCTCGAACTTGTGGATCTGGTCCTTCAGGTATTCATTCAATTGGAACACCACCGTGCGGCGATCGCCGATCACGAAATGTACCTTTCCGCTGAGCAGGTTAAGCAGGTTCTGTATCAGGTGATGTTCCTCGACGAGTTGCAGGTCCGGGACCTGGCTGAAGTCGATGCCGTAGGCGTAGTCGGTCCGGACGCCGAGGCGAGCGCCGGCCAGATCCTTCAGCTGGGTGTAGCGGCCTGGTGTCGAGCGTGCCTTGAGGATGATCAGTTTGCTATCGAGGTATGGCTCGCTGAACAGGAAGGTCTTATCGCGCTCGTCGCTGTACCAGGCAGCAGCCAGGGCGTCGTATACCCCGATGCTGGTTCCCTCGAGGGCGCGAGACCAGCTGTCGATGGCGATCTCCGGTTTGTAGTCGGTGCGGGAGAAGACGTGTTCCACCAGCTCGAGCGCCAGGCCGCGCTGCGGCAGCTTCTCGTCGGAGTAGGGCGGCGACGTGTTGGCCATCAGGCGCAGGGTCTGTTCGGCGAGTGCACCGCCGCTGAACACCAGAGCGGCCGTCAGGATCAATAAAAGTCGAAACATGGATAACCTCGTTTTTAGGCAAAAAGGGGGGGCGCAGCCCGGTGCCGTCCGTCTGATCTGGAGCGCTATTCTATGCCTTAATCGTGGGCAAAGGGAATTCGAATCCGCCAGCCGAGAAAAGTGCTGATTTCCGCTTCATAAAACTGTAACAAAGTGGCAGTACTCTCGCCGTGTCACCTTTTATGGCTGCGATCAGCGGCCTTCACACCTGGGGGAGTATTGAAACATGAAAAAAGCGATATCCGTGGCAGTGGCCGGCGCCGTACTGGGGAGTGCGGGCGCGAGCGCCCATGTGCCCGAGGCGGAGTGGGCGGCGTTCAAGAAAGAGTACGCGGCACTCGTGGATCGGGTAAACGCCCTCTCGGCCGAAAACGAGCAGTTGAAGGCAGCAACTGCCGGGATGGCCCTGGTCACCGTGGACGACCTCGAAGCGACCAACGCGGAGATCGCGACCCTCAAAAAAGAGAACGAGGCAACCGATTGGGCCGAGAAAGTAAAATGGCAGGGGGACTTCCGTTACCGCTATGAGGAAATCGACGACGGCGGCTCCGATCGCGAGCGTCACCGCATACGCGCACGCGCCGCGCTGATTGCGCAGGCAGCCGAAAATGTCGAAGTCGGGCTTGGCCTGGCCACTGGTGGGGACGACCCGGTCTCCACCAACCAGACCCTGGGGGGCGGGGGCTCCACCAAAGATATCAAGCTCGACCTGGCCTACTTCAAGTGGAAGCCCAACAATTTCTGGCTCTCCGGCGGTAAGGTCAAGAACCCTTACTACAAGCCGGCCAAAAGTGCCCTGATCTGGGATGACGATTTGCGTCCGGAAGGTATCTTTGCCGGTTGGGATGGGGACCTGTTCTTCGTCAACAGCAGCTACATTCACATCAATAGTGACAGCAAGGATGGTCTGGACGAGGCAATCTGGGGTGCGCAGGTAGGTACCAAGCTGGGCCCGTTCACGGTTGCTGCCGGCTATCTGGACATTCCCACCGCAGGGCTGCCTGCCATCTACGACGACGATTTTTTCGGCAACGCGTCTGAAATCAAGGATGGCGAAGAGGTCTATCGATATGACTACGAGCTGGTCACCATCGGCGCTGACGCCAGCTTCAACGTGGGCAACCTGCCGCTGGGCATTTATGCCGACTTTGTTCAGAACCAGGATGCCGATGACAACGACCAGGGCTATATAGTCGGCGCCAAGCTCGGCAGCGCGAACAAGCAGGGTACCTGGCAGCTCCAGTACCAGTGGCAGAGCCTGGAAGCCGATGCCACGTTTGCTCTCGTCACCGACTCCGACTTCATGGGTGGCGGTACCGACGGCGAGGGCCACAAGATCAGCGCGGCTTACGCCCTGATCGACAAGTGGACACTGGGCTTCACCTATTTCGACGGGGACAAGTGCTTCGACGATATCAAGTGTGACTCGCGTGGCTATGATCGACTCATGATCGACACGAAGTTCAAGTACTAGGTCGTAGTGAGGGAGCGGCGCCTGAAAGCGCAGCTCCTGCCTTTCACTACCTTGCCGCGGTATTTGCATCGGGGTATCCCTCCGGTACAATAACGCGGCTTTTTTGTGCATTTCAGGAAAGCACCGCGTCCCCTTCGTCTAGTGGTCCAGGACCCCGCCCTTTCACGGCGGTAACAGGGGTTCGAACCCCCTAGGGGACGCCAATCATGAACCCGGCACTGCCGGGTTCATCGTTTTACGGCAGTTTTCGTACGGGTGAGAGATGAGCCGCTACTGGAGTAACCGGGTCAACCAGCTGACGCCCTATGTGCCGGGGGAGCAGCCACGGCACGATCGACTGGTCAAGCTGAACACCAACGAGAATCCCTATCCGCCGTCGCCGAGGGTGCTGGAAGCGCTGGCGGCGGTTGGTGGCGAAGCACTGCGCCTCTATCCGGACCCGGATTCTACAGAGCTCAGGCAGTCCTTTGCTCGCCTTCATGGCCTCGCACCTGAACAGGTTTTTGTCGGCAATGGCTCGGACGAAGTGCTGGCCCATGTTTTCCTGGGGCTGCTCAAACACGAGCGCCCGCTGTGCTTCCCCACGATCACGTACAGCTTCTACCCGGTGTGGTGTGACCTGTACGGTATCGAGTACCAGGCCATCCCGCTGGCGTCGGACTTCACTGTGCAGCCCGCGGACTACCCGGCTGATAATGGCGGCATCATCATCCCCAATCCGAACGCACCCACGGGCATTCTGATGGGCCTGGATCGGGTGCGGGCCCTGCTCGAGAAGAGTAGCGATTCCGTGGTGGTTATCGACGAGGCCTACATCGATTTCGGGGGAGAGTCGGCGGTCGGCCTCATCCGTGACTATGAGAACCTGCTGGTGGTACAGACCTTGTCCAAGTCCCGGTCACTGGCGGGGTTGCGCGTCGGTGTCGCGATGGGTGATGCCCAGTTGGTCGAGGGACTGCAACGGATTAAGAATTCCTTCAACTCCTATCCCGTTGACGCCGTGGCTCAAGCCGCCGCCCGGGCCGCCCTCGAAGATGAGGCGTATTTTCGCGATACCTGCGCGCGGGTCATCGCCACTCGTGAGCGCCTGAGCGCTGCGATGCGCGCCCTGGGGTTCGAGGTGCTGCCCTCGTCGGCCAACTTTATTTTTGCCCGCCATCCGGGGCGACAGGCGAAGGATCTTTTTTCTGCCCTGCGTGAGCGCGGCGTCATCGTGCGCCACTTCTCCCGGCCCGTGATCGACGAGTACCTGCGCATCAGCATCGGCACGGACCACGATTGCGACGCATTGCTAAGCGCGCTGCAGGAGCTACTGTAGGAGCCCTGTGGGAGCCCTGTGGGAGCCCTGTGGGAGCGCTCTCCGAGCGCGATGTGGGGGGGGTCTGTAGGGTTTCTGAGGTTTGTGGGAGCGCTCTCCGAGCGCGATCGGCCGCGGAGCGGCCTCCTACAATTCTCTCACCTGTAGGAGCGCTCTCCGAGCGCGATCGCCCGCGGAGCGGCCTCCTACAATTCTCTCACCTGTAGGAGCGCTCTCCGAGCGCGA
>JAHEEV010000195.1 GCA_024640505.1 Halieaceae bacterium | reverse complement strand
GTATGGGCGTGGTACCACATCAGCGCATTGCATAAAGCCAGCCAACTCGCCAACGATCAGCTGTCGGCCCCGGAACGGGCCGAACTGGCCCGTTCCGCGTTGTTCGATGAGGCTTTTGCCTTGCACTTCCTCGAAGATACCTTTGCCTCCGGCCACGTGGCCGGCAGCTGGGGTGATGTGTCCCAGCGCAAGGGAACTCACGACTATTACAACGAGGTCGGCCTCGAGGTATTCACCTGGAAGGGGCGCGACAACACCATCGTGCTGATGGGGGACGCCCACATGCGTCCCCAGGACGCCGCCCTGGCCGCCGCTGCGGTGCGCGAAAGTTTGGCGCAGGTGTTGGACGCGGCGGTTGGCCGGTCGCACGGCTATACCCTACCGCCCGCGCCAGACATTACCACCCACGCGGAAGACTTCGACATTTGCACTACGGTAACTTTTCCCGATCGTGGTTTCTCACTTGCCCAGCGGGGCGAGGGGCCCTACGAGGCTGTATTAAGCCCTTTGCTGCTGGAAACACCCGTGCCAGGTCTGGATCAGGGTTTAGGTGCATTACCGCGCTCCAGAAGTGAGGTGGGAGCGTTCATCGGTCTGGCAGGAACGCTCGACGCTCGTTATATCGATGGCGGATTTGTCCCTTCGCAGAACGAGGCCGGCTGGATCAGTGGCCTCGATATAGGGTTTCGCGCTGGACTCGGGCTGGAGGGGGCTATGGGCAACTCGGGTGACGGTCTGGTTTTCGGCCAGATCGGGCTTCGCGCCGACACCGCCTCCACCAACGATGCGGAGGATACGGCCCTGGAGAATCTGGGAGGCAGCCTGAGTGCCGCGATTCCTGCGCGTGGTGGGCTGTCCGCGCGCATCCGGGCACCCTTTTACCTCGTGCCGGGAGACCTTCTCTTGCTATCACCGATGTACCTGTTCGACCGCGAGCGATACATGCAGATGGCCGTTACCGCGGCCAATGGCGGTTTGATACCCTGGCAGCAGGGCTGGGCCACCCGCTATGGAAGATTTCAGTTCGTGCTGGGCCGGGAACTGGGCGTGACCCTGTTCGGCACTCTCGGCGACAACCAGCTGGGGGCGCCGAGCGATCCGCCGGGTGGGCTTGGACGGGTGGTAGACTACCAGTCGGTATTTCTCGACCTGCCCATCCTGGAGTACCGCCCCTACCGGTCTTTTTCCAGCAACCAGAGCTCATCGGTGATTTTTCAGCTTTTCGCGGGAGCGGACTTGCCATACGACGAGTCGATCGCCAGCCCCAAAGATGCTCCACCGATCGACCTGGACCCGGTCTATTCCCTGGGCCTGCGGATGGTGTTCGACTGGCGATACTACTACTGAACCTAACAAGGCGATTATAGTTACCTACAAACAACATCGGGATGACACCATGATTGGAATTGGAAATGGGGGTGGACACTGTCCGTTAATTCGCGGGCGTGATGGCGCTAGTGTATCTGTGGGTCTTGTACTGTCATTTGTGCTGTTGCTGGGAGCCTGCACCACCGCCAGTCTCAAAAAAGAATTTGTTCCCACGACACCCGACTATGCCGCCGCACCTGACACTGACGGCCCGTTCGCCCGGATAGCCACCCGGATCCAGGCCGAACACGGTGAGGAGTATTCCGGCTTTCGGATCCTCGACAGCGGCTATGACGGCCTCTATTACCGGCTGTTGATGATCGACTCGGCGGTGTCCTCCCTGGATATCCAGACCTATCTCTGGTACCCGGACGCGAGTGGTCAGCTGATCCTGGAACGGGCTGTCTTGGCCGCAAAGCGAGGCGTGAAAGTGCGCCTGATTGTCGACGACCTGATTCTGCACGGCCGCGACCAGTTGATCGTCAACCTGCAGGCAGAGCCCAATATCGAGTTCCGGATCTTCAATCCCTGGAAAGACCGCGGCAGCATGGCGGGCCGGGCCGGGGAGATACTTGCTGAAATGGAGCGCCTCAACACGCGCATGCACGACAAGCTGATGATCGTCGATGGCCGCGCCGCGGTGGTGGGTGGGCGCAACATCGGCGACCATTATTTCGGGCTGAGCCCGCTCTATAACTTTAACGATACCGATCTGCTGGGTGTTGGCCATATCGCCAGCCAGGCCAACGTGGTCTTCGATCAGTTCTGGAACAGTCAGTGGGTTGTTTCCGCGGAAAATCTCACCACGGAACCCGATCCCGAGATCGCCCAACAGCAGTGGCAGGCCCTGCAAGCCCATACCGCATCCGCCCCCGAACTCGAGCGATTTCCCCGCGCGCCGCGGGATTGGAGTGCTGAACTCGCGGATTACAGCGCCGAATTACGTATCGGTCGCAGCAAGATTGTGTTCGATGAAGCGGAAAAGGAACAGATAGACCAGAGAATGCTGTCATCCATGTTCAATTTCTTCAATATCGCGCAGCAAGAACTGTTGATCATGAATGCCTATATCATTCCGGGCCAGCCCGGTATCGACGCCATGCAGGCGCTGACTGACCGCGGTGTCGAGGTGAGCATTCTCACGAACTCACTTGCCTCCCACGATGTTCCCGCGGTAAATGCCCATTACGAACCCTGGCGGGATGACTTTATAAACGCGGGTGTCAATTTGTACGAAATGCGGTCTGATCCCGCTATCAAGGCTACCGTCATCGACGTGCCCCCCATCGACTCCGAATTCTCCGGCTTACACAGCAAGTGTGCGGTGGCGGACCGCCGTTATACGTTTGTCGGTTCCATGAATCTCGACCCGCGCTCAGGAGATATCAATACTGAAATGGGCGCCTTTGTCGATTCGCCTGAACTCGCCGCAGACATGGCTGATATCATCAAGCGCAATATGTCGGGAGCCAACGCCTGGCATGTGCAGATGGACGAGAACGGCGCTCTGTTCTGGCAGGACGACTCCGAGATACTCACCAGGCAACCCGCGCGCGACGGTATGCAGCGGGTAATGAACGTGCTGATGAAACTCGGACCCAGGGACCAGTATTGAGGCGATAATCCCGAAGACTCAGCCGGGTGCTGCGCTCTCGAATAGCGGCTATGGTTCTGGCAAGTTAATCCTCAGAGCTAAAGCAATTCCGATCGAATCACCTCAAGCAACCGCCCTTCCCCATTCTGCAAACGCACTCACCCTCAGATCCCGATAATGCTGGGCCCTGACCAAGTGCCTGCCGAGATTGAACAAATTGGATACAGCGGCATGAGCAGTCACAAATCTCTGGGCCTGCATCATTAATTTGAACTTCCGCATCCCCCGCTCTCTCAACTGTGGCTGGCGATTTGTTAATTTAACGATAGATTCACAGAATTACCATTCATTAGAGTTTTCCGTGGTTTATCGAGCTTGTTCTTACGTCGCCACTGCCGCATCATCTAATAACATATCCAGATCGACTGACTGTAATTTCGGGAGTGAGCAATGCCAGCATCAACCGATATTCTGGCCCCGGTTACTGCGCTGCTACTATTAACCGCTGTAGTTTGGGCGTGGATGTATATCACCCGGATCCCCGCCATTAGAAAAGCGGGAATGAAACTGGACGCGGAACTTCCGAAAGGGCAACAAATGTCGGAACTCCCGGCACGGGTGCGCTGGAAGGCAGATAACTACAACCACCTGCTGGAACAGCCCACACTGTTCTATGCGGTTACACTGACACTGGCCCTGCTAGGCGCGGGGCAGGGGTTGAACGTTACTCTCGCATGGTGCTATGTCGTACTCCGGATTGTCCACAGCTTGCACCAGACCCTATGGAACAAAATCGAGGTGCGATTCCTTTTGTTTTTCCTATCTTCACTGGTATTAATTGCCCTGATCGTACGTGCAGCAATGCTGGTGTGGATAAGGTGATTGAAGCCAGGAATCTGTAACTCTGTGGCGTTCGGCCCTGGTTCTGAGTTCGGTTCCGAAAACCTGTTACGATTCTTCGGCTTAATACCAAAGAGGTCGGAAACCGACCCACCCCCGGTTCGGGATACGCTCGGTTTCGGCACCGGGCGCCCGGGAGGTGACGCCGGGGGCTCCCTCTCTGGCCCAGTGTGGCCACCTCGGGGAAAATCGCCGGTGGGGCATGGCTACCCTGGGGGGTGAACCGGCGGGGCAACGAGGGGCGCAGGGTTGGGAGATAGTATTGATCAGTCTTGGAGACGGTAGAAGCCCGCATGGATCAACACCCTTTGATGATGAGAGTAAGAAAGAGCACCGTCGAGCATCCGTTTGGCACACTCAAGGCGTGGATGGGTGCGACACACTTCCAGATGAAAACGCTGGAGCGTGTTAGCGGGGAAATGAGCCTGCATATCCTGGCGTACAACCTTAAACGGATGATGCGAATCATGGGTGTGCTGCCGCTGATGCAGGCGATAAGGGCATAGGATCGCTCTGTTGAATATTTGCCCTCACTTGAAGCGCCATATGGGTTATTGGGCGACGTTATATTGGACGCGTAGAGGTAGAGTAACTGACCGGACTTTGGGCTAAACTGCCTGAAACGACCGCAGAAAGCTTCAGGACAAACCCAAAGAAGGCCGAGGGATTGGTAGTAGAGTTTTCACACGGCCTGGACTCAAAGCGGACGCTCGCGACGCATCGTTTTCGAGCGGTATTTGGCCCCTTATCTACTGATATGTACGCCAACATACAAGAGAGGATGTTGGTTTATATGAAATTCCGACTCTACCCAATTCCGCATATACGGAAAC
>JAHEEV010000016.1:22296-56326 GCA_024640505.1 Halieaceae bacterium | reverse complement strand
GATGAGGCGTGCGCCGGTGATGATGTAGTCGCGAATAGTGGTCGATTGCTTCAGGTGCTCGCCGAGCAGGCCCAGGCTGAAAGCAGATGTGCGCGCCGCGACCTGAACGCCGAGGTCGGGTATGCCCGTGCCTTTCGCTGCCAGTTCCAGGAAGCGATAGCCGGAGCGGAGCGACACCAGCCCACTTTCCTTACGAAGCTGCATCGGTGGCAGGCGAGCCTCCGATAGCCACCGTTCCGTGGGCGCGACAGGTTACTGCCGGAGTGACGCCATCGACACGGCCGTGGGCTTCCCCTCCCGCCTGCATCAAAATTTCTTGTTGCCACGCTAGCCTGTGGGAGGGTGGGTTTCCGCAGCCGCCGGGCCTGGCGCCTGATTCAAGCAGGGGTGGCGAGACAGCACACAGGAAGCAATCGACTAGCTATAGTGAATTTTTCCGGTATGGTATCGCGATGGGATCGAAACATGAGCGAAGATAACCAATGGAGCAAGGTATTCCTGCTAACCATTGTCAGCCTGGTAATGATGCGGGCCAGTGTTGCAGAGCGCAACGAGGCGGGGCGATTTCTTTTCGCCGGGCCCGACTGGGACGGGGAGGAGCCGGCAGGTATCACGGGAGTGCTCTGGTCCGAGACCGATTTCATTTTCAATGTCACCCGTACTGAGCGTTTCTTTCAATACCTGGACTTCATGATGGGTCTGCTCAAGGAACCGGGGCCGGGAGAGGAAGCCCACTGGCTGCCTGCGCCCGACGGGCCCTTCTACACGGTGATGCGACTCTATGGCCCCAGGACGGCGGCGCTCGATGGACACTGGACGCCGCCGCCGGTAGTCAAGGTGGAGCGGAAACCCAATAACGGTGAAAAGAAGGAGTAACCATGAACGCAATCGCTGGCTCAGGCATTATCATCCTTGCGATGGCCCTTTCCGCTGTAAGCGTCCTCGCCGAGGACGGCTCGGAACCGGTCGGTGTAAACCTTTCCAACTTCGTGCGCGCCGAATCTGACCACATGATTCGCGCCAACATGAAGGCCTTTGACGTGCGCTTCGGTCAGTTTTCGCACCTTCGTCAGCCGACAACGCCTGAAAACCAGCCCGTCATCCGCATGAACCAGGACACCCTCTACTCAGGCACCGTGCTGGACCTGTCCGCGCCCGTCACGATTATCTTGCCCGATGCAGGTGGCCGTTACATGTCCATGCATGTGGTCAGCCAGGATCACTATATGCTCGTCGAGTCAGAGCCTGGAAGCTACACGTTGACTGAAGACATGGTCGGCACGCGCTTTGCCCTGGTGACCATACGTACCTTTTACAACGCCGGGGACCCTGCTGACCTCGCCAGGGCGCATGCCGCACAGGACAAGCTCGAACTGAGCGGCGGGGGCAACGGCCCGTTCTCAGCGCCAAACTGGGATTTGGAACAGCTCGCGGTGGCGCGCAAAGCGCTAAGCGACCTGGCGGTCCTGGGGTTCGACACCACCTACGCGTTCGGGGGCAGGGATGAGGTTCGGCCGATCGACCACCTGGTCGGTGCCGCCGCTGGCTGGGGCGGGCTCCCACGCGCCGCCGCCTTCTACATTCTAAGCAGCGTGCGCGGGAACGACGGCACCCTGGCGCACGCAGTGACGGTCAAAGACGTCCCGGTGGATGCCTTCTGGTCCATAACCGTCTACAACGCTGACGGGTACCTTGAAGCCAACGACCTCGGGCGTAACAGCCTTAACAACCTTTCCGCCGCGCAGAACGGTGACGGTTCCTACACGATTCACTTCGGCGCTTGCGATGACGGGCGGGTCAATTGCCTGCCGATCACCCCCGGTTGGAACTACGCAATCCGCATGTACGAGCCCCGGAAGGCGATACTCGACGGTTCCTGGACCTTCCCGGAAATTCGGCCAGTTAATTTGTGAGTACCGTCGCGAAGTCTGGCGTGATGCATCCAATGCGACCGGCAGCTTGCGACAATAGCGCTGGTTGGTTATCCTCCCTGCCTATAGACCTGTTTAAAGAGCTGTCTAATGGTCTATAAAGAGCACTTGTTGGAGTAATCTATGCCTATTAAGTTTTCCGAGGATCTGGTTCCCCTCACGGACCTGAAGGTCAACCCGGGGCGTGTGATTAAGCATACTACCGAGGTACACCGGCCCGTGCTGCTCACCAGTAGGGGGCGAGGTGTCGCTGTAGTGCAGTCGGTATCCGATTACGAGAAGGCGGAGGAGGAGCGCGACTTCATGCGTGCGGTGGTCGCCGGGCTGGCGGATCTGGAAGCGGGTCGCGAGGTTTCCTTTGACGAGGCCAAGGTGCGGCTCGGTATGAAATAGGGCCATGCCCGGGGCAGTCATCAGTTTCGCTGAATCCGCACTCCGCGATCTTGAGGAGATACAGCTGTGGTATGTGGAGCAAGGGGTACGCGACGTCGGGACGAGGCTGGTGGCAGAGGTATTTGAGCGAGTTGAGGCCTTGGCAGATCATCCTGATGTGGGGCGGGTCGTGCCTGAATTCGATCAGTCCATTCTGCGGGAACTCATCCATCCGCCATTTCGGATCGTGTACCGGCGTGATTCCAAACGAGTCAGAGTAGTCCGGGTGTGGCGAAGTGATCGCTTGCTGAAGCTTCCTGCAGAGGACGGCGATGGGCCGTAATCTGTGCGGCAGGCTTTTCTGAATAGGGTACTTTTCATGGTATTGTCATTTGTGACCCTCTCCGAAACCGCGTTGCCGATGGTTTTCCAAGACTTATTGATAATAGAGTGGGAGTGACAAAAATTTTTAACAAATTGATTTATAACAAATAAAAAAATCTAATCAACAGTATGTTCTGCATCATCAATGGTATATTTCGTGGTATTTCCCGCGCGCTGTAACGCAAAAAGCATCGATACCATGAGGCTATTACCCTATCCGCGGCAATCCCGTTCGGGTGGCGCACTGCAAGCCCTTGCGCAGGGACATGATCGCCACCCCATGGCCGTGATTCTGAAAGCGCTGGGGCGTCAGCCGGCTTGTGCCAAGCTGCTTCCAGCCTCGCCATCCCTCCGCTCTACCCATGTTGCTCGTCTCAGCGCGGAAACAGCCAGGCTGTCAGCTGTCGCTGAAGTTACACTGGTTGTCGACCATATCAAGCAGTGCATCAGTATCATTGGCGCTCAATAGCTCACTGAAGCGTGCCCTGCCGGCTTCATATTGCACCTGGTCGATTTCGCCCCCGGTGAACTGGGCACGGGTTGCATCATTCCAGTCCAGCCAAAGTTGAATCCTCGACACACCATGTTCCGAAACCTGGGCCAGGCCGGAATGCACGAAACCCCTGCAGTAACTGTAGCTCTCCCGGGGCGTGTCCTGCCACGGCCAGTCGAACGCATGCGCCGGGGCGGCAACAATCATCAGTGTTAGAATCAGGCGTCTCACGGGATGTCTCCTTGGTGTGTCGGGAACCTAACAGTAAAACGAGTTAAGCCGTTTGCCAAGCGCATAGTCAGCCGGCGCCTGAACTCTTCAATTTCGGGAGGAGTGATGTATGACGCCGTGCCTTCAAAGGGGAGAGAAGTTTTCGACCCTGGTGGCCACAGCAACGCTGTTAACGATATTTTTGAGCAAGTTATAGTTCATGGTGTTTCGTGTTCTGAGAAATATATCTATCTGAAAAATAAACGATAAATATGATTATTCACGATGGAGTGGGAATGATTCCCCGTCTGTCACTGGCCGGTACCTACAATCAGTTGTGGGCGCCACGGGGTTACTTCGAGGAATAAGCGTTGGAGAAATAAAAAAACCCGGGTCCGCATATCGCAGAGCCCGGGCTTGAAAAACCGACCCACCGCCCCCTCAATTCATGAAGGCAGGCGACGGGCAGACTTCGCGGCGCCGGATGGGTGCCGCGGGTAAATCAGGCAGCCTTTGAAGTCAGCTTGTCTTTGACGCTATCAACCACGTCTTCGATCTGGTCAGAGATTTTTTCGAACTGGACTTTGGCGTCTTCAACCACGTCTTCGAATTCGGGCTCAATGCGGTCAAAACGCTTGTTCAGCTGCGCACGCAGCTTGGCACCACGCTTTTCCAGATCCTTGACGCGCTTTTCGTTCTCTTTGCGCGCGGATTTCACGTTCTCCTGCAGGGAGTCAACCGTCTTGCCGATCACGCCCAGATATATGTTGATCGCCTTGTCGGTAGACTGCTTCAGGGAGAATTCCTTGCCCTTTGCAGCAGTCTTCTTTTTAGCCGGGGCGCGCTTGGCAGCGGTTTTCCTGGCGGGGGCTTTCCTGGCGGGGGCTTTCTTGGCAGTGGCCATATTCATTCTCCTGGTTAAGGTAATCTGATCATCTCTAACTGGCTGCGACTCACAGCCAATGAACTCAGGTTATTAAAAAAAATTAGAATGTTCTGCCTAATTTCGGCAGGGCAAAGCACCGGATTTTGGCAAAAATCCACAAATCTCATGTGACTTCGCAGCCAGCCCGTTACGGCCACTGTGGGCGACGGACCCCGTTACTGGAGCTGAAACTGGAACCTTCCCGGAAAATCTGCACGCGGCCGGTATCCCGGTGAGCCCGGTTACCTCGGCGCAACCCTTCATCTTTCAGTAACTGGCGGGTTTTGTGAGGATAAATCTCCGGATTGAGAAATCGGTCACTGTTCCAGGCTCGCTATCACGATATGGCTTTGGCCATACTATGCAAAGAGAATATGTATTCGTTTTTTTGTATTGGAGGAGTGGTTTGTGACTTTTGACCTGGCAGCGGACGGCAGGAATCGCGCGCAATTCGGGCAGGAGCCAGGGAGCATCCAGCAGGACCACGTTGTGCCTGCCGATGAGAAATTCATTGAAATTCCGGAGGATGCCTACAAGCAGAACAATGTATACCGCCCCTGGCAGCCACGCGGCGTGAACATTGGCGACCCTTCGCAGGGAAGTCGCCGACAGACTGCGCATCGGGGAAACCCGTGACATCATGATGAGTTGCAAGCCGCTCTAGTACATTCAGCCTCAATTGCGCCTATCTCCAGGCAGACAGGGTTCCGGGCCAGTTGCAATGCCCCAGCGACTCGCTACCATGTAGCCTCTCCGCAGCCATTGAGCGCTCGCAACACCTCGAATCCCAAGGAGATACAGTGGAAAAAACAGACTTCTTCCGTCGGCTGTCACGCCTGGCGGTTCTCGCATTCCTGCTCGCCGGGGTATCGCTGCAGGCCGCAGACGATTCGCCTTCGGCACAGACCGTCAACGACCCCCGCGTCAATATCGAAGAGCTGCAGCTGTTGCTCAGGCCGCTGCCAAAATCCCAACTGCTGGCGGAAGCCGATGCCTGGCAGGCCTTATTGCAGGAGAAGGCAGAGGAGATCGCCCGTCTCGAGGTGTCAATAAAGCGCCAGAATGCGGGGATCAAGCGGGCGGAGGAGGCTCGCGATCTTGCCGTAGAGGCGAAAGCCCAGGTTGAGAAGGCGATGGAACTGGGCAAGGCGGCCTCGGTAGAGGGCGGCCAGGACGCGGACGAAGAGCTGAAGGCGGCTGTCAGCGAAGCGAATGAGCGTGTTGAGGCGCTGGAAGAATCCGCGGCTGATACGGTTCCGAAGCGCGCTGCGGAGGTATTGCGCAACGAAAATGTCTCAATGGAGGATAAGGCACAAGCGCTGGAGCGCACCGCGGAGGTCGTAGCCGGCGAGGCAGAGTCCAGGAAAGAGACCAAGGTGTCACTGCTTGAGCAGGTCACCGAGCTGGCCGAGGAGCGCACTGCGCTGGTCGATCGCCTGCGCGCGGTTCTCGATGAGCTGGAGCTCAAGACGGACGAGGGTGATGCCGATACGTTGGCGAAAGTGAAGGACCTGAGGCTCTACGCGAAAGCTGTCGGCGGCCTCAAGGTCGATGTGGAGGACACCACTTCCGCCTGGATTGCGGTGAAGGGCTGGCTGCTCTCGGAGGAGGGCGGCAAGCGCTGGGCCTTCAATATCGCCAGATTCCTGGCTACCCTGGTGGTCGCGTGGATCATTGCGCGAATATTGAGCGGGATGACTCGTCAAGGCCTGGCGAGGGTGCGGGGCACGTCCCGCCTGCTGGAAGAATTCCTGGTCAAGTCGGTGCGCTGGGTTGTCATGGCTATCGGCCTGATCATCGCGCTGGCGGCTCTGGAAGTCAGTATCGGCCCACTGCTGGCTGTCGTCGGAGCTGCCGGCTTCGTTATCGCATTCGCGTTGCAGGACAGCCTGAGTAACTTCGCCAGCGGCCTGATGATCCTGTTCTTCCAGCCCTTTGACGAGGGCGACGTGATCGACGCCGGCGGCGTCTCTGGGAAAGTTCAGTCGCTGAACCTCGTCTCGACCACGATCCTCACATTCGACAACAAGCGGATGATCGTGCCCAACAACAAAGTCTGGAACGACGTGATAACCAATGCCACCGGTGTCAGGGAACGGCGGGTCGATATGGAGTTCGGGATCGGCTACAACGACGACATCGACAAGGCTCACGAAATTCTCGTCGATATCATCACCTCCCACCCGAAAGTGCTCAAGGAGCCGGAGCCGGTCATACGCGTTCACGCGCTGGCCGATTCATCGGTCAATTTCATTGCAAGACCGTGGTCGCAGACTGCTGACTACTGGGAGGTCTACTGGGATGTCACCCGGAAGGTCAAGCAGCGTTTCGATGAGCAGGGTATCGGGATACCTTTCCCGCAGCGGGATGTGCATGTCTACTTCGAGGGGAGTGATGCCCAGGCGGCCTCCGCCTTGCTGGCTGGCAAAAAACCGGCCCCATCGCCAGAAACACCCGCTCCCCGAAGCGATGACGGGGGTCTCGACGACCAGAATTGAGCGTATAGGCCTGCGGCGCCACCTTGAAACATCGACAGACACCCAGACAGGCTATTTGTCGCGCTCAATGGGCCATTACAGGAAACGGGCGAACAGGAAGACCCCGACCATGGCGAAGGCGATAGCCATTTTGGCCGCAGTGCCGAGGAGGAGACCCACCGTCGCGCCGACGCCTGCGCGCCCCGCGACCTGCAGGTCATCGTGCTCGGTAAGTTCGCCGAGTACTGCCCCGATGAAAGGGCCCAGCAGGATGCCAGGGAGTCCAAAGAAAATGCCGACCACGGCCCCGATTGCCGCCCCGATGGCCGATTTTGACGAGGCCCCGAAGTGTTTCGCTCCCAGGGCTCCTGAGATGAAATCCGCGAGGTAGGCGAGCAGGCTCATGATGGCTAGCACTATAAGCGTGCCGTAACCCACATGTTCGAAATCCTCCGCCCACGCGGCAACGACAAAGCCGGCGAACATAATCGGTGGACCCGGCACGGCAGGCAGCAGCATGCCTGCTATCCCGATCGCCACCAGCGCCGCACCCAGCAGCCATAGTGCTATCACTGTTTCCATAAATACGCCCTGAACTCATCGAAAGTGGATGTCTTTTTTTAATCAGGTTACACGGTTACTCCTGTCTCACCATGCCCTTAGCGGTCGTCAGGGGAAGATCGGCATAGGTAACGATTCCGGGTGGCGCTGCCACGACAGCGGGGATGGCATTGACGGCGGGCATGGCCGTCGCAATCATGCCGATAACCATGAACTCCTTGAAGGTAGTGGCCACGAAGTCTTCGCCGGGGAGAAACTGCACCCGCGTTTGCACGCAGGGCTGCCCTTTTACCTCGACGATATAGGCGTGCTCCACCTGCCAGTCGGGGTCCAGCGTCTGCCCCTTGCGCCAGACCGTTTTGAGTTCCAGTACCGTTGCGCCGTTGCTGCGACCCTGCCAATGGGTGGCGATGCCCGCAACGCAGTCGGCGCCAATCGTCCAGGAGCCGAGATCCAGATCCTCAGTGGTGCGCGCGAAGTCAGCCTCGAAACAGACTTCGTCGATGGCAACGCCAAGGGCTTCGGCCATCATCCATACCGCGTCCTCGAACACCGCCGTGCCGGCCCGCGCCATCGCCGGGAGTCCCGGGTCATCGATCGGCCGGCCAAAGCCGCAGGGCATCTCGGTCTCGGGCGAGTCGTATCCGGTCGAGTCCACCGATTCCGTTACGGAGATGCAATCCACGCGATCGCACAGCACGGCCGATACCAGCCCCATCAGGTTGAGAAAGCCCGGGTTTGCGCCGGAACCGAAGATCGAGCTGGCGCCCCGTCGACACGCATCCAGGATTCGGCCCCGCTCCTGTTCCCCGAACGAGTGGCCCGTGATGAAGCCGGCCGTTGCCACCACATTGATACCAGCTTCCAGGATGCGTACGAATTCGTCGACTTGCGGAAATTTGGGTGTGTAGATGACACAATCGGGTTTGAGTGCGAGCAGGGCATCGATATCGTTGGTGGCCGTGATGCCGATCGGACCGGTGCCGATGAGCTCGCCAATATCACGTCCCGACTTCTCTTGCGACCATGCGTAGCACCCGACAAGTTCGAGATCGGGGTTCGTCATCACTGCCTGCGCGGCTCGTTGTCCTACGTTCCCGGTTGTCCATTGCACGACGCGAATCATATATTCCCCCTGAGGGCGCGTTGGTTTGAAAACCGCTATCTGGAAGTCCCCGGCGTCATTGAATAATAGGCAACATAAGGCTAACTTGATACCGGTATCGGGTCTAGCAGGCCGACCTGAATCTGGTCACGGCAGAAGAGACGATGCAGGGTGTCGATGTATTGCTCGAGGCCTATCGAGGCATCATTGCCCGTTTTTACGACAAAATGACGCCAGGTCATATCGCGTTCGATGATGGTGTTGCTACGGTCCACATACTTGACCGCTTTACGGTGCAAAACTGATGTCGATGATTTTATGGGGCAATCGTTCTCCGCTGGCGACTCCTTTACCCTGCACCTGCGTGCCACCTATGAATTTCTGGACGGAAAGATCCGCAAAGTAACGATAGTCATCGGCGGGTGATACTGTATCTCCTGCATTCATCCATCAAATGCTCGAATTTCACCCTGACACGGTGCGGGATTGGCTCTTGCCCAGCGTAAAAATATTGCTAACACAATAAGTTAATGTACAATGCTTTCACGAGGGAGTGTTGTCGGCGCGGGAGATATTTGGAACCGTGTCGGCTGATCAATCCTGGCTGCGACCCGCATGGCGCTTAACCACAGGCGCGGGCCCGGTTGGTAATTTTGCGCGCGCTACATAAGCTGAGGATTTTACGATGGATGAACATGAACGCTGGGAGCTGGGTCACGAGACGATCAAGGACGTTTATGCAGGTGATGTTGTAACGGCGCCCGAAGGGAGTTATCCCTTCAGCGACATCATGCTGAGGCAACTCTTCGCAGAATTGTGGACTCGCGACACGCTGTCCATGCGCGACAAGCGGATCCTGCTGATGGGCATCATTGCCGAGAAGGGTGAACCGGACACTTTCAAAATTCAGGCCAAGGCGAGTTTGAAGCGGGGTGAAATGAACCCAGACGAACTGCGCGAGTTCCTGCTCTTCATCGCCCAGTATGCGGGTTATCCGCGTGCCGCAGCGCTGGTGGGGGTGATAGAGTCGGCCATCGCCGAGGTCCAGGCCGAATCCGAGTGAGCTACTGCCGAGTAGTGCGGCGTCACTTCAGGTAGGAGAGAGGAAATCCGGGCGTGAAACCCAGGAAATCGGTAAAAACCCAGGCAAGGAGTCTCGCCTCGAGACAGGCGGTCATCGATGCCGTGATCGAACTCATATCAAATCATGGCTTCTCGTCAGCCACCACGGCAAATATTGCCAAACAGGCCGGGGTGAGCTGGGGCGTTTTGCAGTACCATTTTGGTGGCAAGCGGGAAATTTTACAGGCCGTTCTCGGCTCGGCAAATCCTGCCCTTTTTAAAGAGATCGATGATATTCCGTTAGAAAGCTCCGACCCGGAAGCGCTGATAACGGTGGCCATTGATAAGCTGTGGCAATACAACTCCAGCCCGACCTTCAGGGCTGCGATGGAAATCCTGCTGAATCACGCACACCTTGGCGATGACTTCTATGAATTTGCACTGGGGACCTACAAAGAGCTGACAAATTTCTTTCGAAAGTTGTTCAAGGCCTGTGGGTCGCAACTCACCCGGTCTGAAGAGGATGCCCTGGCGGATTTCGTGATATCAACCCTGCGTGGAATGGCCGTGCACAATGCCATGTTTCCTCGGCACGAGTTGGCTTTCAAAGCCCAGCGAAAGATATTGAGTGAGACGGTGCTGACAAGACTACAACGCGCCTGACCGGAGCTGATTGTACTCAAGATATGGCTTGACCCATCCCGCGCATGTCCGACCGGAAAATATCATTTTCCCCGGTCAGAAGTTGTAGTTTACGGTTATCCCGATAGTACGCGGATCAAGCGAGCGGCGAATCCATATGTAGGGGTTCGCCACCTGCACGCCTGCGTCATAATCGGGTAGATCGCCCCGAGTCTCGGTCTTCAGTACAGCGGACTCGTCTGTGACGTTCTTCACCCAGAGGTTCGCATCCCAGGTGTTCTCGGCAGACCGTAAGCCCAGGTAGAGATCCAGCATGGCATAGCTGTCCAGATCTTTGCGCTCAGATATCGAGTAGTACTCGCTTTCGGCGTTGAACAGGCCGCGGACATACCACTCCATGTTGCTGCCGATGCCGTTGAAATACTCGGTGGACACGTTAGCGGACCACTCCGGCGCAGCGCCTGCGCGCTCGCCGCTGAAGTCGCAGGTGTTGAAAGACCACGTGTCGTCTCCCACGGGTGCACCGCTGGTGCAGGGGACGTTTTTGGCGTCGGTGAGTTCAGCCTGGTTGTAGCTCAGTCCGGTACGTAAAGTCCAGTTCTCTGACAGCAGCACGGTGAAGTCCGTATCAAACCCGTAGGACTCCGCTTCATCGACATTGACAACCGCGCTCGCTATCGAGATGCCGCCATCTAAATTGCGGTAGTCAAACTGTTCCGCGTTGTACATGAAGTCCGTGTAGAGTTGGTAATACAGGGCCAGATTCCAAAGACCTCGACCGCCCATTACTTCCCACTTGAAGCCCATCTCGAAGTTATCAGTGGTTTCCGCGTCGAAGGCCCCAAACGCCGGCGGCAGTGGTCTGGCGGCAATATTCACGGCGCCCGGTACCCAGCCGCGATCATAGGCAGCGTAGCCCATGAAATCGTCCGTAAGCTGGTATTGGTATCGCAGTGTACCGGTGACTGCATCATCTTCTCCGTGCTGGTCCTCCGGCAATACGCCGTCCACGTCTTCGCTTCCCAAAGAGGGGCCAATTGTGCCATCGGGCAGAAGTAAGAAATATTGGAAACTGAAAGGCTGCTCGGAGTCCCTTTCGTAATCGGTATAGCGTAGACCGATCGTCAAGGTGCCGTTTTCGGTCAGGTGTAGAGAGTTGTGGGTAAACACCGCCGCCTGTTCACTCTTCAGGTCGGCCGCACTGGCCGTGTTTACGTAGAGGGACAACGGTTCCGCAAGAAAGGTATCGACATCCACTTCTGTGAGACTGCCGGTTTCCATGTAAAACCCGCCAATCGTCCAATCCCAGAACTCATTGCCCTGGGAGGAAAGACGAACTTCATACGTCTCGATATCCGGTACTCCACCGCCCAGAAATACATTTGAAGCCTGGACTTCTGAGGCGTCTTCGTCATAGTCGCGGGGAACAAGGTTTTCCTGGTCGCTGATGCTCAGGGTTGCCACCCAGTCGTTGGCGAACCTGTAGTTGGTTTCCAGCGCGGTCATTTCCGTGTCGTTCTTGTAGTAGGAAGCCGTGTTTGCCACGGCCACACGGTCGTCCACATCGAAACCGTTTCCCTCGACCATAGGGTCAATGTCGTTTTCATCCTCGATATTCCAATAGCTCAGGCGCAAATTGAAATTTTCCGTCGGTTCCCAAAGGGCTACCACCCGGTAGGCGGTGGTCTCATTTTCCAGGTCCCGGTTAAGGGTAATGTTTTCGATATCACTATTCTCATTAGTGTCGTATAGCCCGGCGATCCGGATGCCCAGCTTGCCTTTGATGATGGGCAGGGAGACGCCGAGCTGGGAATTTGATCCTTTCTGATCGTTAAAGGTCTGTCGGACATAGCCGTCGATCTCTTCAAGGTTAGGATCGTTGGATCGGACGGTGACGGCGCCGATGGGAGAGGTCTGGCCGTACAGGGTGCCCTGGGGCCCACGCAAAATCTCGATCTGGGCGATGTCAAACAGGCCGGTCAACAATCCACGGGGCTGCTGAAAATAATTTCCGTCCACATAGAAAGACATCCGGGGGACAATAGGGGCGTTGATATCGGCGCCCACGCCGCGCACCGCAAAGTCCCAGTCGACGCCGCCGCCAACGATTGAGAGTCCGGTGGTCATGTTATTGATGTCGCTGATGGTGAAACTACCGAAATCGGCGATCTGTTCGGACGTCACCACGTTGACCGTCATCGGTGTCTCCGCCAGGCTCTCGGTGCGCTTCTGGGCGGTAACGATCACCTCTTCCAAAATCAGGGCTTCCTGAGCGACAGCTGGAAGGCCGAGGCTGGCCAGGACTGAAGCGGCAATAATTTTTTTGCGGGCAGTTATTCTCATGGGAGTCCTCTTATCCTTGAAAATCTGGAATCCAGGTTAATGGATTTTCCGCTGCTTATTAGCAATGGTGCTAACTAGGGGTAGTTGTTATTACATTTCAAGCAACTTATATAATTATTGTGCATACAATTTTATAGTCTGGACGATAATCGATATCCATCGGTTGCGCAACAAAAAAATCCGTCAGTATTTCGTGTCAACCGGTTGCCCTGAGCATCAGGTAAAAATTATTGACAAACGGAAATTCATAAATCATTGTATCTACAATAAATATAAAGAGTATCGATGTTTGCGTCGATAGTGTGGAAAGCAATCATGAGCAGTGATGCCGATATGGATGATTACAGCGGACCATTCCAGGGCCGTATCAACCTGGATAGTTTCTCGAAGGAAGGCCTGAAGAAACTCGTGCGTATCGGTGGCAGCATCTATGGCACCGTAAACCGCCAATGGTACCTGGCCGTCGCGGAAGAGTTTGGTGAGGAGGTCGCCGACAGACTACACCACAAAACATGGTTTGCTCCTGGCGGGGCAGGGGATCACGAAAACGAGATCATCAGCGAGATGATGGGTTTCCGTGATGAAAAGGAAATGACCACCGGGTTGAAGGTCTGGCAGTGTCTTCCCGCGATGATCGAGGATATGGAGCTCACCTTCACGCAAATCAGCGATACCGAATGGGAGATGCATACCCCTCGCTGCCACGTGCCGGAAGCCGGTGAAGCCGGTGGGCCAGAGCTTATGAACTATATGGTAAACAAGATTTGCGGGCATCTGGAATTGTTCGGATTCAGGCACGGGATGGCACGCTGGAACTCCAACATACGGATTGATCCCATAAAACTCCCGCCGCGTGCGGATACGAGCGAGCCTCATTGCCGCTGGCGTATCACGCTGACCGAAGGCCTGGTGGATTATGCCAACGAACCGGGGGAGTATGTGAAGGAACATGGCCTGGAACGCGAGTCCGACGTTCATATAGTCACTGTACAGGAGGGGAGTAAGTACAGTGAGGGGCGTTTTGACTAACCTTATACTTTCTGGCGCGAGGAGGGTCGTTCATGCAGAGATTCAGGGGCACCGACGCCCAGGCAATCTATTATGAAACCTATGGCTCCCCCTTCGTCACGCTCAAGGCGCTGATCTACGAGCAGGTGGACCCGGCCGATCCCGTTGGGGCCGATGAACTCAAACAGGCGATCGTCCGTGGTGTGGGAAAGGTGGGCTATCACGGCTCCGCGATGCGGGTGATGCGGGTGCCACTGGACATCCATCACCCCGTGTGGGTCCAGGATCCGGACTTCGATATCGACGAACATATCTACCACATCGGCCTGCCCGCACCGGGTCGAAAGGCACAACTGTGCGACTTTATCTCCCACCTGATGGGAATGCCGCTGGACAACCACAGGCCGCTCTGGGAGACCTGGATCGTGGAGGGGCTGGAGGGTGGCCGGATCGCCCTGGTCAGCAGGGTACACCATGCGCTGGCCGACGGTATGACCGCTGCCAGTGACATAGTGACTGTCCACTCCCGTTCGGATAGCACGGAATCACTGGAACGTGAATGGATTGCGGCCGCCGAACCCATACCCTCCCGGCTGAAGCTCGCTGCGGTATCACTGGTCGACCTTTTCAGGGCCTATTTCGTCGATCTCCCCAAATTCTACCATCACCTGAAAAAGGCCAGGCTGGCCGCCAGCGATCTGAAAGACAGCGAATCTCCTGTGGCCAGGCCCTTCGAGGGACCATTCACATTCCTCAACAAGTCGGGTGGCGTTTACCGTATATATCGCTATGAAACCTTCCCGTTGAGCGATATCAAATCCCTGGCCAGGCGGCTGGACTGTACGATTAACACCCTGGTTCTTGGGATCTGTTCAGAAGCCTTGCGGCGCTACTTTATCGAGTTTGATCAGCTGCCGGACAAGCCTCTCGTGGTCAGTATGCCGGTAGGGGTCAGCGGGGAAGGGGATGAGCTACGCCTGTTCGATACGGATATTCACAACAACAGTCTCGCGCTCTCCCTGGTCCGGCTGGATCTCAGTATTGCGGACTTCCAGGAGCGACTGCTGGATATCGGGCGCAGCGCCAGGGCAGCGCTCGAACACCTCAAAAAAACGGAAGGCCGTCGCTTTGACAATTTTTTTGATTTCATGCCGGGGACTTTCGTGCGCCTGCTCACCAGTTGGCTGGACAGGCGCGTTGCACGTAAAGAGAGCCCCTACTCCAACACCGTTATTTCCAACGTGGCGGGCCCCAGGGAGTCGCTTTATCACTGTGGTGGCAGACTGAGAGCGACTGAAATCCTCTCTTGCGGCAATATCGCCGATCCCACGGCGCTGAACATTACGGTCTGGAGCTATGTAGACAAGATCACTTTCTCATTCCTGTACAGGAAAGGTATCTTCTCTCATCCGGAGCAGCTCAACCACTATGTGACCGACGTCGTGCGAGAGCTTTGTGAAACGCACCCTGTAATCACGCGTAAAGCAACCGGAAACTCCGGTTGAGAATTACGTCATTGGATTAAAAGCCCAATTCTTTCTCACGCTGAGTCAGCGGTGCCGTGTAGTCACGCCGCGACGTCTGCCTGTTTTTTTTCAGGGTCGAAGGTGATCGGCATGCGCTTGATGCCGCTCACCAGATTGGAGCGGGTGTACTCTACCGGCCCGGCCAGCCTGGGGTTGCGCATGCGGGGAATGATCTCCTCGAACATCACCCGCAGTTCCAGCCTGGCCAGGTGGCTGCCCAGACAGAAGTGTTGGCCGATGCCAAAAGCCCGGTGCTGGTTATAAAGGTCCGGCATGCGCTCGGCGCGGGTCACGTCGAAGGCCATGGCATCCTCGCCGAAGATGTCCTCGTCGTGGTTCACCGTGTGGTAGTGCATGATGATCTTGTCGCCCTTCTTTATCTGCAAACCGTTGATCTCGGTATCTTCCATGGCGGTGCGACGCATCAGGATGAAGGCGGTGTTGTAACGCAGCATCTCCTCGCAGGCGTTGGGGATCATGTCCGGGTGGTCCACCAGGTATTGCAACTGGTCAGGGTGTTCCATCAGCAGTCGCATGCCATGGCTGGTGACGGTGCGGGTGGACTCGTTGCCCGCTGCGATCAGCATGAGGAAGAACCAGACGAACTCGTCTTCATCCAGGCCCTCCTCGCGCTGTGTGCCATTCAGCAGGGCGCCGATAATGTCATTCTTGGGATTTTCCCTGTGTTCGGCGGCGAGCTTCATGGCGTACTCGATCACCTTGAAAGAGGCCATCTCTGCCTCCTCTTTGTTGGCAGACATTTCCGGGTCCTGGTTGTAAATCATGGCGTTGGTCCACTCGAAAAAGTCCCTGCGGTCCTCCGCCGGAATGCCGCACAACTCCAGGATGGCCAACAGCGGCAGTTCAGCCGCCACTTCCTCCACGAATTCACACTCGCCGCGACTGGCTACCCGATCCACGATATTTTTCGCATGCTCGCGGAAACGCTCCTCGTAGGAGTCCACCGCCCGGGGGGTGAAGGTGGCTCGTACGATTTTGCGGGATTTGAGCTGCCGCGGCGGGTCCATGTTGATGGTCATGTGGCGGTGGATGTTTTCCACGTCCTCCGGACTGTGCTCGTCTGCCAGGGCAGTCCGTGCCTCGCTGGAAAACAGCTGCGGGTTCTTGGAGATATAATCGATCTCATCCCGGCCGGTCACCAGCCAGTAGGGGACGCCCATGGTGTGGTCGTCCATGTAGTGGATAGGTCCGGACTTGCGGATTCGGGCCAGCTCGTCATAGGGCATGCCGGCGGCATACGTATCGGGGTCGATCATGTTCTGGAAATCAGCAAAGGGGCACTGGCTCATCGGCCTTTCCTCCGTTTATCATCAGATGTGAAAACTATAGACTAATAGGCATTAGTCTGCAAAGGGCAACTGCAGGAGATTTTTCCGGGAGGGGGACCTGCCTTGCTTTGGCCGCATATGAACGCCGTTCTGGAGGGGGTCCAAAGATACGCGGTCACTAGCTGTGTCCACACACCCGATCTTAACGGCACGAATCGATCTGCCTTTTCTGTTTATCTCGAAAAATTATTGTGACTATAATGTTAAGGAGGGTTGGTACTGGGGTTTAACCTCGTCACCAGATGCCGGGGCGGAGAGCCTGGGCGGTGAGGTTAAAAGAATTGCAAATCGCTTAAACGGTCAGACCAATAATGTTATGAGTATCAATCCGCACCCCCCGTTCTTGCTGCGCGCAGCCAATGGGCTTGGCCGGTTGTTACCGCGCGCCAGCCTTGATCCGGATACTTTGATCGACAGGGCCTGCAGCAAAACCGGCCTGTCGGATTTCGGACCCGATGGGCCCTTCAGGGAGGCGCTGGGAGTGCTGTGCGATAGTCTCGAGACGGAGGCTAACCTGACTCCCGTGGGACGCTTACTCGTGCGTCAGATGGTGCAGGAGGGCCTGGAGAATCAGTTACAGGTGCAGGAGTGGTATCGTCGCTATCCCGAAATCGCAGATCAGCGTGTCGATAATCAACTTATTATTATCGGCATGCCCCGAACCGGCACGACCATCCTGCATGAACTGATGGCACTGGACCCTGCAAACCGCTGTCCCCTGACCTGGGAGGTGGCGCATCCTTTCCCGCCCCCGGAAACGGCCACCTATGATAGCGATCCCCGGATCCGGGAAACTGCCCGGGAGCTGAAACTATCCCATTACATTATGCCCGGAGTCGAGAACCTGCACCGGATGGGCGAGCAACTACCCCAGGAGTGCGTTGCCATCACCGCCTGGATGTTCACCAGCATGCAGTACAACACGGTGCTGCGCCTGCCGCACTATACCGAATGGCTGATGAATAAGGCAGATCATGCTGCCATGTATCGATTTCACCGACGCGTACTGCGTTATCTGCAATGGCGCTGTCCCGCGCAGCGCTGGGTGACGAAAACCCCGGCACATCTCTGGTCGCTGGAAGCATTGTTGGCGGAATACCCTGATGCCATGCTGGTGCAGACCCACCGCGATCCGCTGAAAATCGTCTCTTCGTTAACCAGCATGCTGCCTACCTTGCGCGCTGCCTACGCCGGTGATATCGACCTGCCGGAACTGGCCCGTGAGTGGTCGGACAACTGTGCCGATGCGCTCAACGCCTCGGTGGCCAGCCGGCGCGCGGGGGCGATTAAGTCCGGCCAGGTGATTGATATTCAATTCAAGAACTTTATGGATGGTCCGGCGGCGGAGGTAGAGCGCATTTACCAACATTTCGATCTGGATTTCACGGAAGAGTTCGCCCGTGCTATTCAGATCTACATCGATAACAATCCCGCCGACAAACACGGCGGCCATAAGCACCACTTCAGTGATACCGGACTCGATATCGCCAGCGAGCGGGATAAGGTGCGGGATTACCAGGATTACTTTGGTGTAATTTCCGAAGTGCAGACGTTAAAGGAGTAAGAATTGAAAAACGATCGTCTCGAGAAATTGACACGCCGGCAGCTAGCCCGGCTCGGAAGGGAGTATATGGCCGCCGGCCAGTTTATTGGCCGTACCGGCTATGCCGCTCTGAGGATGAAGCACGGCGATGACGCCTACAAGGATGTCGCAATTGAAAACTGGATGTATGCCAGCCCTGTCTATTCACAGCGTATGCAGAGAGCTATGGGCTTTTCCGGTAATGACATTCCGACCATTTTCAAAGGCCTGCAACTGGAGGTGGGTTTCGCACACCAGTATTTCGATGTTCACTTCGAAGTTGAAAACCCGGAAAACGGTCGGTTCTGGCTGGCCAGTTGCGGTCCTCTGCTGGAGACCGAGCCACGTGGTGAGCAGGCGGTTAAAACCATGTGCCACGATATCGAGGATCCCACCTTCGACGCCACCGCAGTGGCGACCAATCCCAGGGCCCGGGTACGACCCGTGCATCGTCCGCCGCGAGTCCCCGCGGACCGCACACCCCACTGCGAGTGGAGCGTGTTTATCGACCACGATGCCGAACCTCTATCGGAGTTGCCGGGAACCCGGCGCATGCGAGACACGGTGTTGGCAAATCTGACCATCGAGCGGCCAGAATCGACAGAGCCGGGCGGCATGGACTACTACGACGGGCCGGTCTTCGAGGTGTTGCAGCTGGAGCAGTTGTCACACGCGGCGCTGGTGGTGGTATGCAAGGAACTGGCCTTGCAGTTTCACCTCCTGATCAACAGCCTGATGCTGAGTATCGATGAACGCTATGGCCGCGAGTCAGCCGACGAAGTTGCCGGGTTTCAGATGACGGGCAGTTCCTGGGTAATAAGTGAGCGCCTGTGTCGTTGGCTGGGCAATGAAAAGCAGGGTATAGACCGCGTTATTGATATTCTTGCTGTGCACCCGGCGTTTCAGCCCGCTGAGTATATAAATCTGAGCCTGGAAAAAACGGGCGTAAACACCGCGCGACTGAATCTCCAGCCGTGTCCTGCCGGAAAGGAGCTGGAGGGTTATGGTTGGTTCGGATTACTGAAAACTGGAAAGACCGAGGGTCTTGAAGCACTGGTAAGAGGCATTGACCTCGGGGCGACACTGCAACCGGTGGCAGGGGATGGGCTCTCCTGGGAGATCGATATCGATGTCTCGGCCAGCGCTGCTGAAGAACCGCTTGCGGTCCAGATCGCCAAGGGTACCGTTCTGTATCAAACGCAGTTCAAAGACCATATCCCGCTGCTGCAAACCGTTTAAGCGCGCCAGCTCGGCGCGCTTGTTCAATCAAGGGTGCCGAAAATCTTGTCGTAAAACAGGGTGATGGTGGCGTAGTTGCCTTTGTGCATATTCTCGTGGTGCACGTGGTGTTTGGCGGCAATCCAGCTCAGGGTCCTGAACGGGAAAAAGGGCAGGTCAACATAGGTGTGATTGATCTGGTTGAGCTGGAAAAAAATAACAAAGGTCGTGATGATAGTCGCCACGTGGAATGGTCCCATTACCGCCGCAAGAATCGCTACCGAGCCCATGTACAGGGCGAGGCCGATGAAGGTTTCCAGGGGATGCACGTAGTGGGCGTCCAGGTAGGTGGGATTGCGTGCCTGGTGATGCACGGCGTGAACACGGCGCATTGGTCCATTACCGTGGAACCAGAAGCGGTGTGACAGGTAGTAGAAAAAGTCGTAGAACATCAGGATCACGAAAATATCCAGCAGGATTTTCCAGATGGGCTGCGGTTGAAAGCTGACACAGAAGGGAAGTATCAGGGGAAAGAACAGGAGTTGGCAGTACAATCCCACCTTCTGGCTGGAACGTACCATCGGCGGATATTTCTCCATCTTCCACTTTTCCTTGTCTTTTTCGCGGTTGAGCTCGCGCATCCTGGCAAGGTCCGGTTGTTTGAAGACAAGCCACTTGCCTACTTTACTGATCAGAATGATACCGGCCAGAGAGGCGAGGGCGGCCTGCCAGTGGTAGTGGTCCAGTACTGCAGAAATAACGCTGTCCATTTTCGATACCTTTAGTAAAAATTACCGGAGAGCAGCAAATCGCCCAGCGCCCTGGCGCCTTTTTCGCCGAGTTGCCGTTCAAGTTGGCGCGCGAGTAACCTGATGTCGGTCTCGTATCCGGAGCCGTTGTCGCTACCGAATATCTCGTCTTCCAGGTGTAATTTCCGATAAATGCGCTGCAGGATCTGCTCCAACTCCAGCAGGGCAGACCACCCGATGTGTTGAGCAAATTCTTCCCGCAGATCATCGACCGAGTCCACGGAGTCGGCGATCAGCTGCTCGCCCAGGTCGGTAAACTGGAGCACCACCTGGCGCGCATCCTTCGGATCGGGGTCGCGTCGAATATAGCCCAGGCTTTCCAGCTCTGTAGCGATCGCACCGATGGCCTGCTTGCTCACGTGATGTGACTCGGCCATCTGCTGGATACGGCCACCACGGGGGCCGATGGCCGTCAGCACCTGCCCGAAACTGAGCTTCAGGTCCGGGTGGCCCCTGGCCATGGTCAGTTCCATCAGTCGATTATTGATGTAATCGGACAGTCTCGGGAGTATGGCTACCAGCGGCAGAGTCTTGCCGCCGTCAGTAAAAACTATCCCCAGGAGCGGTAGATGCAGGGTGCTCAGCAAGCCGGTCAGGCTTCTGGAGCAAGCCTCGACAGCAGCTTTTCCAGCCAGATCTTCAACTTTCCGCTGCAGCCGTAGTGCTTCCCGCGCACCCTTGTCGACCATATCCAACGCCCTTGGCGTCGGTAACAGGAGTTTGGCTCGCCCGTCGGAGGGGTCGGCCCGCCGCTCCAGGTATCCCGCGGACACGATCTGGTTGGCGGTCTGGTTGGCTGCCTGGCGGGAGATGCCGAGCACCTCGGCGATATCGCTCAGGCGCGCACCGTTTCTGCCGCTCAGTGTAATGTAGGGCTGGAAGCTGATCCGTAGCCGATCGTGGCCATGTTGCACCGTCAGTGCGCTCATCACCTCCGACTGCAAATAGAGTGCGACGCTAATCAGGTGGCGCGCGAAGTTGTCGCGATATCGCGCCTGGATGTCGTCCCCTTGCCTGTCATCGATTTGCGGCTTTCCCATAGCCTGAATAGTAAACCTACATTGATTATAAGTCAAATAGGCTTGACAATATAATGGCAGTCGCTAAACTGCGCGATCATCGAGACAACCGGAAAAGTGAGGAAGGCGAGCCGTGACGGGAAAAACCAATGTAGGCTATATCGGCCTGGGCAATATCGGTAAGCCCAGCGCGAAACACCTGGTGTGCGATGCATTCAATGCCCATGTCTATGATGTCTACCAGCCGGCAGTGGATGAACTGGTGGAAGTCGGCGCCATCGGCTGTTCCTCAGTGGCTGAACTCGCGGCCGCCTGCAGTCATATCGGTATCTGCGTGCGCGATGATGCCCAGGTGGAGGGGCTCCTTTACGGTGAGGGCGGTATCCTGGCCAACGCTGCTCCCGATACGCTGGTAGCAATCCACAGCACTGTCACCCAGGCCAACCTGCTGAAATGGGCCGCTGAAGCCGGCGACGCAGGTTTTCGCCTGATCGACGCACCCATCACCGGTGGCGCACACAAAGCCGTGGATGGCACCCTGTGCTACATGGTGGGAGGCCTGGAGGAGGACGTGGCGGCGGCGACGCCGGTTTTCGATACCTCGGCGGAGAAGGTGATCCATGCCGGGGAATTGGGCTGTGGTATCGCCCTCAAGCTGTGCAACAACTTCATGCAGTATGCCGAGTTCGTGATCATGGCGGAGGCTACCCGGCTGGCAGAGGCCTGCGGGCTGTCCCCGGAGGTGATGCGCGATGTCGGGCTGTCCAACGGCGTGGTTAATGAACAAATGTATATGTTCGTCACCGGGCGCAATGGTTACCTGCGGGGTGAGCCCAATCCGGACGTGGACGCGTATTTCGCCACCATGGGTGCCCTGGGCGCAAAGGACCTCGACTGTGCCCTGGCCACTGCCGCCGAAAAAGGCGTGGCCTTGCCAACTGCCGGGTACATCCGCGAGCGCATCGAGAGAGTATTTGTGGGCAAAGATGAATCCCGGCCCACGGCCGAGTAAAGGAGTAGGAATGAATCCCGAGACAAAGATGCTGATCAATGGCGAACTGGTCGACGCCGCCAGCGGTAATACCTACCCGAACATCAATCCTGCCACCGAGGAAGCGATGGGGCAGGTTGCGGACGCTGGGCCCGAGGATATGGATCGCGCCATCGCCGCCGCCCGTCGCGCCTTCGATGAGACAGATTGGTCGACGAACCACGCTTTTCGCCTGCAATGCCTGCAGCAGCTCAAGGCCGGCCTGCTCGCCGAAATGGATGATTTCAAGCAGCAGATCGCTGCTGAAACCGGGGCGCCGTTGGGAATCTGCGGTGCTATGGGGCCGCAGTGTGAAGTGCCCATCGGTTTTATGGATTTCACTTTGAGTGCCCTTCCCGAATTTCAGTGGAGTCGTGATATCGGTATTTCCGAAATGATGGGGATCAAGAGCCGGCGGCTGGTGGAAAAGGAAGCCATTGGCGTGGTCGCCTGCGTCACGCCCTGGAACGTACCCCTGCAGATTAATCTGGCCAAGTGCATCCCCGCATTGGCGGCGGGCTGTACGATAGTACTCAAGCCGGCGCCGGATACCCCCTGGTCAGCCACCACCCTGGGGAGGATTGTAAAAGAACATACCGACATCCCCCCGGGTGTGTTCAACGTGGTTACGTCGGAGGATCCGGTTACAGTCGGTGACCAGCTGGTAGGTGACCCGCGGGTGGACATGGTGTCATTCACCGGCTCCACGGCTGTGGGTAAGCACATTATGGCCCGGGCCAGCGAAACAGTGAAAAAGGTGTTCCTGGAACTCGGGGGAAAATCCGCCAACATCGTCCTCGACGACGCCGACCTGGGCGGGAGCCTGCTCAGCGCTCTGTCGGTGTGCTTCCACGCCGGCCAGGGTTGTGCACTGCATACCCGCCTTCTGGTACCAAAATCGAAGCAGGCCGAGGCGGAAGAGTTGCTCAAGACCTATTTCGGCTTTATCGCCTACGGTGACCCGGAGGCGGATGGCGCCATTATGGGGCCGCTGGTCAATGCGAAGCAGCGTGATCGGGTGCTCTCCTATATTGAGAAGGGCAAGGCCGAAGGCGCCCGGGTGTTGCTCGGTGGCGGTGTGCCCCAGCACCTGGACAAGGGCTACTACGTGGAACCCACGGTGTTCGTCGACGTCACCAACGACATGACCATTGCCCGGGAGGAGATTTTCGGTCCGGTACTGGCAGTGATCGCCTACGAGGACGAGGAAGACGCCATCCGCATCGCCAACGAATCCGATTTCGGGCTGTCGGGTGGGGTGTGGTCTGCCAGTGAGGAGCGAGCCCTTGCCGTGGCGCGACGCATCCGCACGGGTACCGTCAATGTCAACGGCGGCAATTTCTACGCCGCGGATGCCCCCTTCGGCGGCTATAAACAGAGTGGTATCGGCCGGGAGATGGGCCCCGAGGGCTTTGAGGAGTACCTGGAAACCAAAACGATTGCGATCGGCGTTTGAGCATGGAACTGAATGGCAGGGTTTTCATTGTAACCGGTGGCTCCAGGGGCTTTGGTCTGGCGACCGCCAAGGCGCTGGTATCCCGGGGCGCCCGGGTGGGGCTGCTGAGTCGCAACCAGGCGGGCCTGGACCAGGCGGTAGGGGAAATAGGCTCGGACCACGCATTCGGGGTGGCGAGTAATGTGGCCCACCCGGAAGACATTTCCAGGGCATTCGAGCAGGTCAAGGAGCACTTTGGCCGGCTGGACGGACTGATCAATAACGCCGGTATGGCGCGCCCCAACGCCGTGGAGAACCTGGTGGAGGAGGAGGTTTTGCAGCAGGTGCATACCAACTTCCTGGGTACGGTTTTCTGCTGCCAGGCGGTCATCCCCCTCCTGCGCGGTGGCGACAATCCGCGCATCGTGAACATCTCCTCGGCGTCGGCCTGCCATTACGACGAAATGAGTCACCTGTCTATCTACGCGGCGACCAAGGCGGCGGTGGAGCGCTTCACCCGCGACCTGCGCGAGGAACTGCAGGCGGACAATATCGGGGTCACCTGCGTGCGCCCCGGTGGCGCCTGGACCAGCTTTGCGGAGGGATGGGATCCCCAGGCCACCATGGCCGGTTTCGAAGCCTGGTCCCAGGCGGGACCCTATATGGACACGGGCATGGAAGCGGAGCAGGTAGGGGACGCGGTGGCCTATGCCGTGGCACAGCCCAAGGGGGTGGCGGTGGACCTGTTGGAAATCCGTCCCAACATTCTCACGCCAAAAGGCGGGTATTGATGCTAGTGGTTAAGGACAGAGGTTTTAAATATGAATGACATACTGGGTTACAAAGGCAAGAATGTAGTGGTCACTGGCGCAGCCTCCGGCATGGGGCAGGCGGCGGCACAGCTCCTGGTCGACCTGGGGGCCAGTGTGCATGCCCTGGACATTGCGGATATTTCGGTGCCTGTCGAGCAATCACTCAAGGTCGACATGAAGGATGCAGCGACGATGGATGCAGCGCTGTCCGAACTTCCCGGCGAGATCTACGCGCTGTTCAACTGTGCCGGTGTGCCCAGCCCCCCGTTTTCCGCGCTGGACACCGTACTGATCAATTTCACTGGCCTGCGGTATCTCACCGAGGCCCTGATTCCCCGCATGGTAGAGGGCGGCAGCATCGCGTCAATCGCTTCCACTGCCGGCATGGGCTGGAAGCCCAACCTGCAGCGAGTCAGGGACTTTCTCTCACTGGACAACAGTTTTGACGCCGCCGTGAAATGGTTACAGGAAAACGCCGCAGAGGTTCCCGATGGCTACGGCTTTTCCAAACAGTGCATCATCGTCTACACCATGAGTCAGGCAAAAGAGCTGGCGCAGCAGGGTGTTCGTATCAATTGCATTGCACCATCACCCACGGACAGCGGATTTATGACCAAGCTGAAGGGCGAGGGCCAGATCCCCGAAGAGGCCGTAGCGCTGTTCCTGCCCTCCAATGGTCGCTACGCAACCGGCGAAGATATGGGATCTGCAGTGGTTATGCTCAATAGCGAGCTGGCCAGATTCGTCAGTGGCAACAACCTGCCGGTGGACTTTGGCTATTGCGCGGAGATCACCATGGGACAGCGGGACGATCTGCTCGGGCTGGCCTGAGGTTTCCAGCTGAGAAATTCAGACTTTCCCACGTTGCGCCGGATAACCACCTGTTCACCGTGGGCGACAGTGGTAAGGAGATTTTAAAGGGCACGGTGATGTGGCTCTTCGAACGTATGGGCAAAAGGAGTTGATTCCATGGACATCTCGTATCACTGGCTAGCAGCGCTTGTCACCGTCGCCAGCATCATTTCAATCGTCGCAGCAGGCAGGTTCGTAGCGTTCCGTTTCCCTGCGTTTCACCGTGCCCTCGAGTTCAACACGGCGGAGCGGAAGCGCAAGTGGCGGGATCTCGGCCACAAGTACCAGCACAGGATCAAGTCCAGCCAGAAAATCGGCCTTCTCACAAATCTGGTGTTCTTTCTGGTGATACTGCCCTTTATCGTGACACTGGAACCCCGATCGGTCGGCAGAGTACTGCTTGATGCGTTTCTGGTATTAATGGTTTACGATTTTTTTTACTACGTCACCCATCGCTTCCTGTTTCACGGTAAGGGCTACTTTCGCAGGGTGCACGCGGTTCACCATCAGGCGCGCAGCAGAATCTCTTCGGTGGATGCCTTGCTGTTGCATCCCCTTGAAGCGATCATCGGCATTGCGCTTTTCTATGTGGTCACCCTGGCCATAGCCCTGGTGGCCGGCCAGCCTTTCCATGTCGCAACGATAGTCATTACCTATGTGATCTTTACTCAGATCAATCAACTCAATCACTGTCGCATCGACCTGCCTTACCCGCCGTTCCGAACCATAAACTGGATTGCCATCATGCATGACGCGCACCACGTCGATATGCATCGCGGTAACTACGCGACGATCACTCTGCTGTACGATTGGTTGTTCCGCACGCTGGAGCAGCCGGTCGAGCAGGAGAAACCCGTTCCAGTCACCTGATCCTGTCAGAGCGAACCAGCCGGGACCGGTGAGGCGCTAATCAACCAGACAACCTCGTATCGAAAAGTCGACGGGGGGAATGAGACGGAGATACGCATGTCGTCAACGAGTTTTCAGGAACTGAGTTGTTACCTGCTGCCGGGGCACACTCAGACCCCGGCGGACGCTATAACCGAGGCCCGGCAGGCTGAGGCGCTGGGCCTCGGCAGGGTATGGCTGTCGGAGCGGTTCGATGTCAAGGACGCTGGTGTTATCTGTTCCGCTGCATTGACCGCAACGAAGAGTATCAAGGTAGCCACGGCCGGCACCAATCTGCATACACGACACCCGCTGACACTGGCTGCCATGTGCAGTTCGCTGCATTACATATCCGACGGACGATTTGAGCTGGGCCTGGCCCGGGGAAGTGCGATCCGCGATCAGCTGATGGGCCTGGAACACGTGAGCAACAGGAAAATGGTCGAGGGCATCGACATCCTGCGAAAGCTGTGGCGTGGGGAAAAGATTGTCGGGTATGACGGCCCCATGGGTAACTTGCCCTACCTGAGCAGTGGGGACTGGCTGGATGCCGACATTCCCATATATTTCGTCGGCTTCGGCCCCAAAAGCATGGCCTTTGCCGGCCAACATTTCGATGGCGTTCACCTGCACACCTTTATTGGTCCCGACGGCATCAAGCGGGCGAGGCAGTCCATTGAGGAAGGCGCGGAAAGAGCAGGCCGCAACCCTGGCAAACTGCGTATCTGCAGCGTATTGGCCACTTTGCTGGAGCCTACCCGGGAGGACTACTTGAAAAAGCTTGTCGCGCGTATGGCAACCTACATGCAGGCTCCGGGCTATGCCGAGTTGCTGGTGGCGGTTAACGACTGGGATAGTTCGGTGCTCCAAGAGTTCCGCAGCCATCCTGTGGTGGCCTCCATGCCCGGCGGCATCGACAGTGTTGCCACGCTGGAACAACTAGAGCAGATCGAGAAGTTGATCCCGTCGGAGTGGCTGTCCGCGGCGGCAGTTGGCACCAGGGAGCAGTGTGCAGCTCGGCTGTTGGAAGAGTTCGAGCACGGGGCTGACGAAGTCTGTATTCACGCATCCACCCCGGCGGAATTTGCGCCTATTCTCGATGCCTATCAGTTATTGAAGGATGAGTAGGAGATATTTTCATGTCGGAGTTGGTCATCAGTCCCGGGCGTGGCACGTTCGGGCAAGCCCCATGAACTTGATTCTGCGTCTGAGCGCCTGTCTGCTGGCGATGGTGCAGGCCGGGACTCTCTCTGCAGCAACGGTGGTGGGTCTTATTTCCGCGACCGGTTTGCCCGCAGGGAGTTTTCCTCACCTGAACTGCGCGGGCAGTTTGCCATCCAGTGCGCCATGTGCCATCAGCAGGGGTCCAGTACCACGCGCCTGCCCCGCGACGATTGCGAATGGCAAAAGCTGTTTGACATGATGGGAGAGTACGGCGCGGTAATGAACCAGGCGCTTTATGACGAGGCGCCGGAGGTTCTCAACCGCGCCTATGATTTCAACCAACCGGACCTTGATAGTTTCCCCGACGATGGCGCCCCACAGCCTGCAGGTAGGTCCGGAGGGCAAGGTGTGGATCACGCTGTCCGTGGGCAAAGGGCTGGCCAGCTTCGACCCGGCTACGGAACAGTTTCAGACCTTCGATCATCCGGATCGGGTCAAGTACCCTCACACCCTGCGCTTCGATGATGCGGGCAATGTCTGGACCAGTACTTCCAATATGCCCTTCTATCAGGTGGAGGGAATGCGCGGTAAGATCGTCAGGCTCTCTTTCCCACAGCAGGGAACAGGGGTAGCTGGTGGCTGAAGAGGAAGAGATAATGGATATCGATTTTAGCGGGAAAGCTTACCTGGTGACCGGTGGCGCGTCCGGCATCGGCGCTGCGGTAGTGCACTACCTGGCCCGGCACGGCGGCAACGTGGTGGTGGCGGATATCAACGATGAAGCAGGCCGGCAACTGGTGGACACCTACCCGGAGCAGGTGGCTTATCACCATACCGATGTGACCGACTTTGCCGCCCTCGAGGAGGCCTGCGCGCTGGCCGCACAGCGCTTTGGCCGCCTCGATGGCGCCGTCAATAGCGCCGGCATCGGCAGTCTGGGCAATACCCTGGAGATACCACTCGAGGACTGGCGCAAGGTAATCGATATCGATCTGCACGGCGTGTTCCATGCCTGCCGTGCGGCCCTGCCGCTAATGCTGAAAAGCGGCGGCGGCAGTATCGTAAATATTGCTTCGATCAGCGGAGTGCGGGGCGATCATGGTTTCGCCGCCTACAACGCTGCCAAGGCCGGTGTCATCAACTACAGCCGCACGCTGGGGCTGGATCACGCCAAAGACAATATCCGCGCCAACGCCGTATGCCCCGGCCTTATCGAGACACCTTTGACTGCCGTGCCCATCTCAATCGACGAGGTCAGGAATGACTGGATCAGCCGTATTCCCCTGGGCCGCGCCGGCAGCCCGGAGGACGTGGCACATCTGGTGGTATTCCTGCTTTCGCCCGCGGCCAGCTACATCAACGGTACCGCCATCGTGATCGACGGCGGCATGGGCAGCAGCAATAATCAGCCCAACCTCCCGGGCATAATTGCCGATATGGGCGGCTAGAAGCGTTTAGCCTGCGGATGCACTACCGGTTATGTACAGGTTGTCGGCTGTCTCAGTCAGCCGTTGGCGCGTTGCTGTTGAGACAGATGATTCATCGGTATTGGCCAATTGGTGGATAGTTGTCCGCCGTCGATTTCCAGAATTTTCCCGGTAACCCAACTGGCTGCGGGGGAGCAGAGGTATAGCGCGCCGTAGGCAATATCCTCCGCCGTGCCGAGACGCTGCATCGGGGTTTTATCGGTCATCTGCTGCGCCAGTGTGCCATGCTCCAGCAAGGGCTTCAGCGCCTCGGTCAGTGTGGCACCGACCTCGATAGCATTGAATCGAATCAGCGGCGCAAACTCGGTCGCCAGCGAGCGAGTCATGTGCGAGAGTGCTGCATTGATGGTATTGGAGGTCACAAAACCGGGGTCGGGCATGCGGCCCAGTACCGACGATGTCGTCACGACGCTGGCGTTTTTGCTTTCCAGCAGGTGCGGAATACAGCGGCGCATCAGGCCGAAGCGGCTGGTCAGGTTGAAGTGCATCAGCTCAGCCAGGTATTCATCCGTGATGTCCAGGGCTGACATCGGGGCACCAGCACCCCCGGCATTGTTGATCAGGATGTCGATACCCCCAAAATGCTCTACCGTCGTACTGACGAGTCTGTCCAGATCCTGCGGCCTCGTGATGTCTGTCGCCACAGCAATCGACTTAACGCCAAACTTTCGACATTCCTCAGCGACGGCATCAATGGTGCTCTGGGTTCTGGCCGCTACCACCACATTGGCGCCGGCTTCGGCAAAGCAGAGCGCAGTGGCGCGACCTATTCCGGTACCTGCGCCGGTGATCAGTGCAGTACTGCCGGTTAATTTAAAACACTCCATATTATCCTCCCGTATTCTGCCTTCCAGTGATTATTTGCCCGCATAGCCATGGGCGGTAAAGAGTGGCAGGTCGAGTATTGATTTGACGCCCGGCTCTGCCTCGCAGACGGCCGGAATGGCATTCACGATGCGCATAGCGCTGGCTTTGGTGCCAGCGGTGGTGTGGTTGCCGTCTTCCGCTTCCATATGCACCTCCATCACGAAATTGGGTTCGCCCTTGATCTCCAGGTGATAGCCGGTATCACTGCCGTCGGACATGGTCGGCCAGTTGTCGCCACTGGTTGTCGGTCGCAGCCGGTTTACATGCTCTGCAATAATCATAGGCTCACCCTTGACGATGCCCTGCACCTGGAAGTACACGCCATCGACGGTGCCGGGTTCGATGAGCCCCATGGGGCAGTCGATGGTCTCCTCTGCCACGGATTGCTCATACACCTCACGAATCTCCTCGACTTCCACACCCATGGCATCAGCAAGCATGTGAATCATGGGACCCCAGTTATTGGTTAAACGGTTATTCACAAACAGCGGGGCTTCAAAGTCCAGCGGCCTGCCGTAGCCGAACACGTAGCCGGTATAATCCGGGTCGGGATAGCTGGCATAGTTCATCATCTCAACGACCCGCACGCTATCGACGCGCTCACTCAAACCCGCCAAGGCCAGCGGGAACAGGTCGCCGGATGCGCCGGGGTCCATGCCGGAGGTAAACAGGGTCGAGCCACCTTTCTGACAGGCGGCCTCCAGGCGTTCGAGCAGTGCTTTATTGAAGGGAGCTTTTGGATAGCACATCCGGACATTGGACGTGGTGCTGACATTGATGCCTGCCTCCAGCAGACGGCAGGTTTCTTCCAGGTAGTTGCTGTGAACGGTGTTGTTGGCGGTGTAGCAGATGCAGTCGGGCTTCAGGGCAATCAGCTCGTCGATATTGTCGCTGGCTTTTATGCCGGTCGTCTTGCCGAAGGCGCACAACTCACCGGCATCCCTGCCCTGTTTGTCTTTGCTGAAGGCGTATACGCCCACAAGGTTAAGTTCCGGGTGCAGCAGTATGCCGTTCAGGGCATAGCTGCCGACGTTACCCGTGGTCCATTGGACGATGTTGTAACTCATCGGTGATCTCCCGTTCATAGCTGCCGTGATGATTCAGAAAGCGTTTGCCTGATGGCTGGAAGACGTTAGGCAGGTATGGTGGCATGCCGTATATCGCCGTCGATGGCCTTTTCGAGGTCACACAGACGATACCTCGACGATCACGCCGTTCATGTGCGACATGCCCGACACCGGCTCTATGGCATCCGGGCCGTCCGGCATGATGATGTTGACGTTTGCCCCCAGCGTGGCGCGGGCGACGTGGAGGCCGTCTGCCCGCTGGTGTCCCCAGCCATGGGGGACCGATACGGTGCCCGGCATCATCGCCTCGTCGAGCTTTACCGGCACCTCAATGTGCTTGCCATTGGCGCTGACCCTGGCCATCTCTCCCTGGGTCAGATTATGCGTTTGGGCGTCCTGCGGGTGGATGTAGAGGTAGTTGGTTTTGCGCTCACCCTTCACGAAGACCTCGACATTATGCGCCCAGGTGTTGTGCGAGAAACGCTCCCGTTTCTGGATCAGTTTCAGGGCATCGCGCTGCGCCAGTTCGTCCTCGAATACCTGCTCCAGTGAGCGGGCCCGCTCTATCAGATCCGGCGGTGCCAGCTGGACCTTGCCCGAGGGTGTATTGACCCGTTGCCCCAGGTAGTCGCCCGGCTGGTTGGGCTGCAGGAGTATTCCGTCCGGGTGTCGCCGCATTTTGCCGATGCCGCCGATCTTCGCGCTGCGCGTCATCAGGCCGAGGAACACTCTGTCGAGGGTGGTTCTGGACCCGAAGTAGGGCACCTTGCCCAGCCACTCTGCGCTGTTGCTCAGCCATTGCAGCATGCGTGAGCCGCCCAGTGATCCCCCCGCGGCCCTGCACAGCTGCCGCAGTATGAGGCCCTCGTCGCGAGACTCTCCTGGCGGCGGCAGAACAGGGTCGGTATAGCTGAAACTGCGGGTGGGCATCAGGCCCATCATGGTGAAAAAGTAGAAGGGGATGTCAGCCCGCTCCAGGCCGTGCAGGCCCGGAAGAATGTAGTCCGCGTACTCCGCCGTCTCATTGCGGACAATATCCAGGCAGACAAAGAGCTCCAGCTCGCTGAATGCCTCGGCCAGGCGATCGCTCCCCGCGCAGGTCAACAGCGGGTTACCCGACATGTTGAACATGGCGCGAACCTGCCCGGGCCCGGGTGCCAGGATCTCATCGGCCATAATCCCGCCGGGAATAGTGCTGTTGACGTAGGGCACGCCGGCGATGCGGGAGGTGCGGGCCTCATCTGACGCGGGAGGTCGTGGCAGCAGGCCCTTGCCGGCCAGCACGCCGCCGCGCCTGTCGAGATTGCCCGATATGGCATTGATTGCCTCCTGGAGCCAGTACACCATAAGGCCGAATCGACCCTGGTTGACGCCGGTCGAGGAGTAGATGGCGGCACCGTCTGCTGCCAGGTAAGCCGTGACCATTTCGCGAAGCCGCTCTGCTGGAATGCGCGTTACCCGGGCCACCCGCTCCGGCGTCCAGGGACGTGCCGCGTCTGCAAGCAGGTCGTATCCCTCCATGTAACGCCTGACGCGATCGTGATCCACGCCGTCGCGTGCTATCAACTCGTGCAGGAATCCCAGCATGAAAAAGACGTCCGTATCCGGACGAATGGGAACGTGTTCCCCGCATCGCTTCGCAGATTCCGTAAGCCTGGGATTGACCCAGTAGACCTTGCCGCCACGCTCCTCGATGCCTGCCACCCGGTCCATGGGATGCGGCAGTGAGATGAAGCTCATCTTGGAGATCACCGGATTGCTGCCCACGGCAATCAGTAACTGGTTGTGGTCGATGTCCGGAAAAACCTGGTCCACCGGGCTGCCGAAAAGCCTCTCGCCACCGGCAAACTTGTTGGCGCAGTCCTGGGTTCCGGGCGTAAACAGTTTGTGCGCGTCGAAGCCTTTCAGGAAGGCCGTCATGATCATGGTAGGCCACAGGCTGAAGGCGATGGGATTGCCCATGTAGGCGGCTATGGCTTCACCACCATGCTTGGCATGGATATCCCTGAGTCGTTCGCCAATTTCGCTGATTGCCTGCGACCAGCTCACGGGCTGGAAGCTACCGTTCACCTTCTTCAGGGGCGTGTGCAGGCGATCCGGGCTGTGAGCAAAGGCCCCCATCTTAAGGCCCTTGATGCAGGCGTAACCCCTGCTACTGACGTGCTCCGGGTTGGGTTCGATCTTGACGACCCGATCCCGATCCGTGGTGACGATCAGGCCGCACTGCGCCTCACAGATACGACAAAATGTCTTTTGAGTTTCCATGGCCTCGGCCTGTCAGTTTGCCTGCTTACTTTGCTCGTGAATTCATGGTCCGCTAGCTATTGGATCAGCCTTGCCGGTGGCAGCTGCAGCAGAAATAGTAAATCATGCTGCATGATAAATAATAGTGCTAACAATATTATTATGAATACAATTGCAATACAATCAGTCCTTAAAACAGGAGACGGTTAGATGCACCTCGCTTTCAGCTCGATGAATACTCCCAATGATCCTCACCCGGCGGAACTGGCCAAAGCCCTGGAGGAGAGGGGGTTCGAGTCCCTGTGGTATGGCGAGCACAGCCATATTCCCTGTTCCCGCAAGACGCCGTACCCGCCGGGGGGTGAGATGCCGGATCCCTACAAATTGATGATGGATCCCTACCTGTCGCTGATGACCGCGGCCAATGCCACCCGGACCCTGCGCCTGGGTACAGGTATCGCCCTGCTCATGGAGCGGGATATCTTCTCCCAGGCCAAGACGATTGCCACCCTGGATCGCCTGTCCGGCGGGCGGGTGATGATCGGCACCGGCGTGGGCTGGAATCAGGAGGAGTATGAAAACGTCAATCCTCACCCCTTCAATAAGCGCTACGCGGTGCTGCGTGAAACTGTGGAGGCGACCCGTGCACTGTGGAGCGAAGAGGAGGCCAGTTACGAAGGGCAGTACATCAGGTTCGATCCGGTCTGGGCCAGCCCGAAACCTCTGCAAAAAGGTGGCCCCAGGATATTTCTCGGTGCTATGGGGCCCCTTGGTCGCAAGCACGCTGCCGCCTGGGCCGATGGCTGGTATCCGGTGGATGTGGCCATGGGTGAGGTGGAAACCACGCTGAAGGAGTTCAAGGAGGAGGTCCGGGCCGCCGGCCGCAGCCCGGAAGATATCGAGATCAATATCCAGATCATGGACACCACCAATCTGGACAGGCTCAAGGAGTACCGCGACATGGGTGTTCAGCGGGCCACGATCGGCGTTTCCATGGATCTGTGGGACAAACCCGACGCGGTGATGCCCATGATCGACCAGTATGCCAAAGTCATCCCGGAACTGGCGGATTGATACCACGAAAACCTGGTGATCGACTGTGGAACCGGCCTTGCCGGTGCCCACTCAAAGCTCGCATGTTGAAATAGCCCTATGGCAGCCGGTTCCA
>JAHEEV010000016.1:0-22196 GCA_024640505.1 Halieaceae bacterium | reverse complement strand
GACTGTCACAGGCGCGAAGGGTCCACGACCCTGCGGATGGGTTCTGACGGATCGGACATTCGCTTGAGCGCACCCTCCACCTCCGACAGGCCAATGCCCTCACCGAGCCAGGGTTTCAGGTTCACTTTGCCTTCGACGATGGCATCGCGCGCGGCAATCATGTCCTCTGGCAATTCGCCGCCGGCAAAATTGACCTGGAGGCGCTTGTTCTGGGCCGTGGGTACGTAGATTTCCTCTGGTTCCAGGCAGTAGCCGCCCATCACGATACGCCCGAGAGGAGCGATCCCGTCGATGATGTCGCTCATGATGCCCGCCTTGCCCACACATTCGTACACCACGTTCGGTGCTTTACCACCGAGATCGTCATGGGGCTGGTACGGCGAGGCCTCGCGCGGGTCGACGACCACGTCAGCGCCCATCGCGAGTGCGAGTTCCCGTCGTCCCGGGTCGACGTCGCACGCCACGATGGGCGCAATGTTCTGCAGCCGCAGCCCCGCGATCACGCTGAGGCCGATCGCCCCGCAGCCGAGGACGAGCGGGATATCACCCTTGCGGATCTCGCCGGCCCGCGCATGTTCGATGCCGACCGCCAATGGCTCGATAAGCGCAGCCAGGTCGAGATCGACGCCGCGCGGCACCTCGAGCAGCAGGTCTTCGTCGAGCAGCATATACTCGCCGTAACCCCCCGGGCACTCAGGGTAGTAACCCACGATACCGAAGCTATCTCCCATGCGGACGGCCGGGACAGAGGTTACCAGCGTACCTGCTGGCAGTGGCTTCCGGCTGCCCGGACCATAGTCGACGATCTCGCCCACGTACTCGTGCCCCATCACGATCGGCTTGTTCAGATCGATCCTGGCGTAAGGACCGTTGTTTTTCTGCGATCGCTCCACGACCGTGTGTCCGGAGGTGAGGAAGTGAGCATCCGAGGCGCAGAGGGCGCAGCGGTGTGTTCTTACCACCACTTGCCCTTTTTCGGGGGTCGGGTCCGGGAACTCGCCCACTTTTATGCGACCGTGGTCCAGAATAGCTGCCTTCATGCTTTCTCACTCCTTCGCAGTGATGTTCAAACGCGTCTGAGTCGCGCGTAATGTGTAAATAGCCTTTGGATTCAGGTTTCTGGAACGTCCCCGAAGCAAATCCCGAACCGCTTTAAACTAGCTTTGATCACCCAGCATAGCAGGGCGCAATAGCTCGCGTGCGATTTCAATCAGGCGTGTGTCGATGGCGCTGGACTGACAGGCGTCGATAGCAAGGGTCAGGTCTTTTTCTCCGATGCCGGCCTGACTGACGACAAATTCGTGATGTTCAGGAGTAAGCGCACCCCGGTTGGCGCGGGAACCTCCCAGAAATGCCTCGGTAATGGGGGTCAGATTGCCGTTGGCCCTGGTCACCGTTTTCAGGTGATCGAAACTGATCTGGTAGCTGTCGGCTAATTGGTACACAAGATCACCCACGACCAGCTGCGCCCAGGTCATCATATTATTGGCGATCTTCAGCGCCATGGCTGAGCCACATGGACCGACATGCAGAACATCAGTAGAAAATGTCTCCAGAATGGGGCGGGCCTTTTCAAAGGCGTCGACATCCCCCCCAAACATGGTCAGCACGAACCGGCCGTCACCGTCCTGGCTGGTTCTGGTCACCGGTGCGTCGGCGAACAAGAGGTCATGTTGCTCCAGTTGCCGCGATAGTGACTGAACGGTGTCTACATCGATTGTGCTGTGAACTACCACCAGTGCGCCCGGTTTAGCGGCTGTGGCGACTTTGCCTTCGCCAAAAAGTACATCCCTGACCTGATCCGCATCTCGCACACAGATTTGGATTAAATCCGCATCTTCAACCGCTGCTTCGATACTGTCAGCGACCCTGGCGATATCACGAAATCGCTCCCTGACCTCAACAAATACGTCAAAAACCGTCAATTCATGCTCGCTGGAAGCGATCAGCTTTGCCTGATCACCCCCCATGCTACCCAAACCGATGTAACTGACTTTCATAATGATTTCTCACATGCCCACTGTTATGTTTGACCAGGCACAGGATACAGCTCTTTGCCTGCTTTTGTTGAGCAAACCAGGCAATGGCATCCTTGACGGTCTCCTGGATGGGCCTGGGATTCCAGCCCAGTTCATCTGCAATTGTTGAGTGGTCCAGCGGGCCTAACACCTCGGACGAAAAGATCGAATCGCGGCGCAGTTTGAAATCTTTCCGGCCCGTCAGTTTTGCAGCCATTTCGTTAATCGTGGCCATGACATAGGCCACGTGGTGCTAGCCGAAGAGGATTTCGATATCCTGTGTGGGCATGTCAAGAAGGATACGGTGTGCGCTCAGCGCTACCACTGTCATGGAGTGGCAGATTCCAACGTGGTCATAGAAATCGATGCCCTGTGGAACGTGGGGGACAAGTATCCGGAACACTGGCCAGAGCCCCTCGACGGTTGGATGGTCAGCATAGAGGGCTCACCGTCAATGCAGGCCGTTAACTCCATAAAGTCCGTATGTGCGGCTCCCTCAGGTATAGTTGCCACCCATGAGTTGCTGCCAGCTATTCCCTACAAGCCGTTCCGCTAAACGCAGTCAGTAGAACTGTTCTCGAAAAGGTAGATACATATGCAAACTCAAAGTAATCAGTCGAGATTGAGAGATGACTACACCGGCCCATTCGATCCGGATGTGACGCTGGAGGATTTTTCCAGGGACTTCCTTTCCAGGCTCGCCCATGAGTTCAACCTGATAGGCCACCTTTATGACCGGGTGGGGCAGCCGCTGGTGGCCATGAAGTATGGTCCGGAGGGGTTTACCCGGTCGGGTATCGAGGAGTGGCAGGGCGCTAGCCCCATCTACTCACTGCGGATGCAGAAAACGCTGGGATTCGAAGGCGACACCGTGGAAACGGTGTTCAAGAACCTGCAGCTGGAGGTCGGGTCTCCACAGCAGTTCATGGATTTTCAGTTTCGCCTGGATGAGCCGGATTACGGTGAGTTCTGGTTGACTCACTGCGGCGCGCTGCTGGACCTGGAAAGGAACGGCAACGACACCAACCTGATCAAGCTCATGTGCCACGACATCGAAGACCCGACATTCGATGCAACTGCGGCGGCAACGCACCCGCGTATCGTTATGCGCCCCTTTCATCGTCCTCCCCGTATCGACGCCGAGAACGGGAACGGCGCAGGGCGATTTCCCCATTGCCGCTGGAAAGTCTACAAGGAGGATGAAGATGTCAGCTTTGAGCATCATCCGATTATGTACGAGCTGCAGAAGTCTCTTCTCGCTTCTGTTCCGCTGGTTGAACCCGGCGTTCTTAAGGAGGCGGGTGGGCTGGAAGATTATTCCGGCCCTTTCGACCCCCACCTGCAGTTTGAAGACTTTTCGCAGCGGGCCCTGCAGCTGATCATCCAGGAGAATGCCGTGCAAGCGCTACTGCTGGCGCACAGCTACACACGCAGCCAGACCATCAACTATGGCGACGAGGTGGGCCGTCGTTTCTCGGAGCGGTCGTGGGTCGGGCACGCCAGGGTTGCCGTTGAGCGCTTCCAGCGGTTCCTGGGACTGGATGGTGATGATATCGACACGATGGCAAAAGTATTCCAGCTGCACCCACATTTCTATCCCCGCACCTACACGGATCTGCGAGTTGAAATTACGGGTCCCAGGAGCCTGCGTATCAGTATGGGTGACTGCCCGGCCCTGGAGGAGGGCGTCAAACACAACTGGTTCAGCCAGCTTTCGTCCGAGCCCCACCCCGCGCTTGAATCGATTGCCGCGCACGTCAATCCCCGCGCACGCTGTCACAGGGCCAGCGACCCCGGCGATGCACGCCTGGCCTGGGACGTGATCATCGACGAAAACAATGAGCCATTGGAGGAGCCAATGGAGATGCAGATCGCGCGAAGCAGTGCCGGTATTACCTTTGAGCTCGAACGGCGTCGCCTGCCGGGAGTGATTGCCCGGGGGTGATTTTCGCTGACCCTGAACTCACAGGAATTGTGGGTTCCGGGGCGACAAGTTGATAAGTACGTGGAGCTACCAGAGTTCTCATCTCAAGCTAATCCCGCTTGCCTCGCCTCCGGTAGCGCAACACACAGGGGTCTGTGGGCCGCAGAATCAAGGCCGGCATGATCTCGCCATAACTTTCCGGCGGTTGTGTCAGCTCGAAATCGTAATGGTGCAGCAGTGTAGACAGGATGGCTTTCACCTGCAGAATGGCAAAGGCGTTGCCGATGCACTTGTGATGCCCGCCGCCGAAGGGTATTTCGGCAAACAGGTTGTCGGGAGCGGGGCGCTCTGGATCGAACTGTTCGGGATTTTCAAAGTGCTCGGGCAGTTTGTGGCTGATATGGGGGCAGACCATCACGTTCTTGCCCGCTTCCACCACGTAATCCTTGTAGTGCCAGTCCGACATGACCCGACGCGTTATGGCGTTCAGGGGTGGGTGCAGGCGCAGGGCCTCGCGGATGAACCCGTCCAGTAACGGAATTTCCCGCAGTCCTCTTAGGGTCAGGGGCTCGGAGCCATCGAACAGGGCGTCCACTTCAGCAAACAACCGCTCCTTGTACCGCGGGTTGCGGGCTATTTCCAGCAGGGTCCACGCAGTGGTGTTGGAACTGGTGTGGTGTCCGGCGAACATGAACCAGATCACCATACCTGTGATTTCGTGGTCTGTGAGGTGGCGACCGTCCTTGTAGGTGGAGTCCATGTAGACCTGCAGCATATCGTGCTGCCAGTCGCCTGATTTGCGTCGCTGATGCACCCGCTCAGTGATCAGCTCTTCCAGGCGCTCCCGGGCCCGGTCGCGGCGCCGGAATCGCTCGGCATCCTGGTAGGGGTCGCTGATGGAGGAGGGTGCCAGGCCGTCTTCCAGGTCGTGATAGAGTTCCGCGAACTCGTCCGTGAGCTGATACCGGAACTCGCTTCCCAGCAGGCAGTGGGTGGAGGTTTTCAGGGTGAGACTGGTAAAAGCCTCATAGATGTCGAACTCTCCTGACTCGCTCCAGTTATCGATGAACGCCTCCGACTCCTGCTCTATGACCTCGGCGTAGTTCACCATGCGGTCATGTTTCAGGCCCTTGATCTGCATTTTCAGCTGCTGCCGTTCTATCTCGGGCGGTGCCCCATACTGTATGCCCTCCCCGAAAACAGGAACCATCATCTGGTAGGCCTGCGCCGCCGAGAGCTGCTCGTCGGGTGTCCGGAAAAAGGCTTCGTGGGCTTCCGGACCTACCAGCAGGATCGTTCTCAATCCGCCCAGGTCGAATTCGCAGATCTCTCCGCACTCTTCGTAAGCCCGGTGCATAAACTCCAGGGGGGTAGCGTTGAACTCATCCAGGTGGCCGGTCCCGGGCTGTGCGCCGCTGACGAAGGGAATCGGTGTGCTCATGTCTGCATGCTCCCGGTCGAAAGTGTCTACCGTTCGACGACGTAGTCGGACTTCTTCAGGTCCCAGGTGGATTCAGTGACGCCTGCCTGTCGCAGCAGGAACTTCTGCACCTTGTTGGTCGGTGTATAAGGCAGGGCGTCTACAAATTCCATGTAGCGGGGCACAAAGTAGTAAGGGGCGGCATCGTTGACAAACGCGCAGATTTCTTCCGGCGACGGGGCGGCGCCTTCCTCCAGAACGATGTTGAGTTTCAGCTCGTCCTCGCTCTCCAGTTCGGCACTGGAAACACCGAAGGCGGCGACGTCCTTCACGGCCGGGTGACGGCGTACCACGCTTTCCACTTCCAGAGTAGAGATATTCCTGCCCGCAAAACGCACCGCATCCTTTATCCGGTCAACGAAGTAAAAGGCACCCGTCTGCGGGTCCTTGCGCGCCATGTCGCCCGTGCGGAACCAGTCGCCGCGGTAGGCATCCCTGGTAGCTTCCGGGTCGTTGAAATAGCCGTTGAACAGGATATGCGGGGCCAGTGGGCGGACGCAGATCTCTCCGGGCTCACCATCGGGCACCTCATTGCCCTCCTCATCGAACAGGCGCACGTCGGCATCCGGGGGCGGAAATCCCAGGGAGTAACTCGGCACCTGGATATCACAGTGCTCCTGGTTGAGGGTCAGCAGGCATTCACTCTGACCCATCCCGGAACGATTGAGGCGCACACCGAAGCGCTGCTCAAACTTCTCCCACAAATCAGGTGGCATGGGCGCGATCCCGGCCTCGCGCAGGGGTGTATCGGCGTCGTCATCCTGTTCCGGCCTGTTCATCAGGAAGACGCCCATGGCGCCGACGGCGAAGGTCTGGGTGGCCTTGAAGTGCTTTATCCGATCCATGAACAGGCTCACGGAAAATTTCCGGTCGATGGCGCAACCGATGCCGGCAATCATGGCGCGAACGATACAGGTCAGCCAGGCGCCCGAGTTGTATAAGGGCAGCGCGCAGTACGCGATATCGCCAGGCTCCAGTGTGTACTGCAGGGAGGCGCCCAGCAGGGTGGAGCGGATCCAGTTATTGTGTGCCTGCATAACACCCTTGGAGCGGCCCGTGGTCCCGGACGTCCAGAGAATGGCGCAGGTGTCACCATAGCTGTGCTGGGTGTGGTCAAAGGGGAAGGGGTCGTTCTGCAGCAGCTCCTGGTAAGCGATGGCGGCAGGGAAATCCTGCTGGTCACCGTCGAGCAGCACGATCTTTTCGTCCTTCAGTGCGTCCCGGACCTCGATAATCCGCTGCAGGTGCTCCCGATCGGTTACCAGGGCGAGTGAGCGGCTGCGCTCGATGGTATCGTGTAGCCACTCGCCCTTGTAATCGGTACAGATCGGCACCCAGATAGCGCCCAGCTTGTTGAGTGCCAGGCAGGTCAACACCAGTTCCGGCACGTTGGCCATGAACAGGCACACCCGGTCTCCCTTGCCGATTCCCATGGCCTGGAAACCGTAGGCCAGGCGACCGGTGATGTCATCCGCCTGACGGAAGGTAACCCGGCAGTTGTCGGAGATCAGGAATTCCGTGTCTCCATTCTGCTGCGCCTGGAGTTGCAGGATTCTTGCGAGGTGGCGGTCTGTTATGTCATCGAGTGGCAGTGGGTTCATGGTAATGGTTGTCAGATTGTGGTTTTGTGAATGAATTGTCGGGCGAACGCTTCGATGCGTCGTTTTTTGTCGTCGATACCGGACAGGGTGGTGCGGCCGTCCTCATCCAGGAAATTGGTCCCGTTGACCATGGTCACGCCCGCTTCCGCCAGCCGCTCGTGGGTGCCGTCTACCGGGTTTTTGACGCCGGTCCAGATATCGAAGGACTTTCCGACGCTTTCCTGGTCCTGACGGATGCCGTTGAGCGTATCCAGCAGGGGATAGATCTCCTCCTCCTCATGGGAAGTGGCCATCCAGCCGTCGAAGCGGCAGGCCCGGCGCATGGCGGCGGGCGCGTATCCCCCGATCATGATGGGAATGGGCTTGCGGGTTCCCGGGGACATCTGCACGGGCGGCAGGTCGTAGTGCTCACCATGAAACTCGGTCATCTCGCCTGCCATCAGTTGCGGGATGATCTCGAGCATTTCGTCCGCCCGTTTGCCCCGGGTGTGAAAATCCTGACCCACCATCTCGAATTCGGCTTTCTGCCAGCCGACGCCGGCGCCCAGCGTAACCCGGTCACCTGACAGGTAAGCCGCCGTAGACAGGGCCTTGGCCGCGTTGAGCGGATCCCTGAGCGGCAGTATGTAGATCGTGGAAAGAAAATGCAGGGTGCTGGTGGCCTGCGCCAGGGCGGCAGTCAGCACCCAGGGGTCCGGCCAGTGGGTCTCCGGGTTCCAGAAGATATTGCCGCTGTCACGGTAAAGGTATTCGTCTACCTGGTCCCTGGTGGTCACCAGGTGGTCGCCGTAGGAAACCCCGTGGAAGCCGACCTCCTCGCAGAACTGTGCCAGGTCCACCATCTGGTCCATTTCCACAAAGGCGAGTGATTGCCAGAATTTCATCATTATTCCTCGACTGTGAGCAAAAGCATTCTGACAGAATTAATAAATAGTTGAAACTATAAAAATAATGCCTTCCTGAAGTTTTGATGCTATTCAATCAAGTCTGGCCATTGCATCCCTGCATGATCTCCACCTGGGTAGTATAAAAGCTGGATCACTGTCTGGTTGATGTTCCTTACATGCAAGCGTAAAGTAAGGAAAATGAACAAGCGCAGAATAGATGATGAGGTATTGGTGTCCGCCGCCACCGTCACAAGTAAGGGCCAGATCACGATACCCAAAGAAATTCGGGTAAAGCTCAATCTTCACAGTGGAGACAAGGTGAACTTCATCCTGGATGAATCCGGGGTTGTTCGGTTGGTTCCGTTGACCAGGGACGTCAAATCCCTGAAAGGGATTGTCCCAAAGCCAGAAAAGCCCGTATCGGTTGATGATATGAAGAATACCGTACGCAAACGTCGCGGGGGGGAATTTGAAAGGACTTGATACCAACGTATTGATTCGCTATCTGGTCCAGGACGAACCGCGACAGGCATATCTGGCGTCGCGTTTTATAGAAGAAAATTGCGCAACGGAAGCTTCCTGTTACATAAACCATATCGTGTTGTGTGAATTGGCGTGGGTATTGGAAAGCAATTACATGCAGGGGAGAGAAGAGATATCGGCAGTTATCGAGCGCCTGTTGCTGGTGAGTCAAATCGAGATAGCAGAGGTCGAGGTAGTCTGGCGGGCGCTTGCCGATTTTCGCCGCTCCAACGCAGCTTTTTCTGATCACCTTCTTGGACGAAGCAATCAGTTCATGGGGTGTGAGTCGACATTGACATTCGATAAGAAAGCGTCCACACACCCTGGTTTTCAGCTACTCAACTGAAAACGATTCCTGATTTTCTGCCCATACCCACTGCCGGCATCGGATTAGTGGTGGTCTCAGTGCTCGAGAAGGTAGGCGATGGCATTGCCCAGGGCGGCGCGCTCCGCCTCCCAGGACTTTTTTGTGAGTCTGGCGCGCGGATTGATATCGTCCGCGAGGCCGCGCAGGGTGGCGAATAGCAGGTGGCGCGCCGTTTCATTCATGGAGGAAGCCCGGATATCCTCAGGCAGAAGGTCATCCCACAGTTCCGATATTCTGGCAGCCCACTGCCTGACCTGTTTTTGACCGTTGATCTTGGATGACTTGTCCTTTCCCGCATTGCGCAGGATGGCGATACTGACCCGGTACTCCTTCCTGCTGATCAGGTCCCAGACCGCGTCGATCAATTGTGCCAGTCGCTGGTGCAGGTCGTCCCCATCCAGTTCGACGCTGGCCAGGGTTACCAGGAACTCCTCGAAAATGTGGTCGATGACCGCTTGCAGCAATCCGTCCTTGTCGCCGAAATGGTATTGCAGCACGCCCCAGGAGACGTCGGCCTCCTGGGCAATCCTGTTGGTATGGGCGGCGTGAAACCCGTCCCGGTAGATGCTGTTGATGGCAGCCTGAATGACTTTCCTGCGGGTAATCTCCCGCTTCCGGGGTTTTGCAGTGCTCAACTCGGGCATCTCCATATGGCTGATGGACCTCTCGCGACCGTGTGGCATATAGCATAGTTGCAGCTATTATCCCTCATCTGGATCACGGTGTCTCTCGGGCTATATAAATAATAGTTGCAACTATAAATATAGTCATGTACCGTGGCACCCTTGTCAAGCGATAGTGCACGAGGATGACACATGTCTGCATACAGCCGGGAAGAGATGGAAGAAATGATGCGCCGCTGGCTGGCGGTTAACGACAGGGCAGAGCGGGAGGGTAACTGGCGTCACCTGGCCGATTTCTACACCGAGGACGTGGTGTACGGCTGGGATACCCCCAACGGCAAGTACGAGTTCAACGGCCGCGAAGCTGTACGAGAGACCTGCGTGGGTGCCGCCATGGACCCCTACCAGGGGTGGACCTATCCCTACGACAAGATCGTAATCGACGAGACGAAGGGAGAGGCTTTTGTCACCTGGTGGCAGACTCCCCCCGGTGCTCCGGCGCGCGAGGACGGCTCCGCGATGAAGGTGATCGGTGCATCCTGGTTCAAGTACGGTGGCGACTACCAGTGGTCCGAACAATTGGACATGTACGACTACACCAATATCACTAACCTGATCAAGGAGTGTGTGGAGAAGGGTATCCTCAAGGAGATGCCCAAGATGTCCACCGAGCAGGTGAAGGAGTCCGGGGAATGAGCGAAGCAGCCAAAGCGGAATTGAAACGCCCCCCCATCGTCAGCGGGGCCAGCAAAGAAGGCGGGCACATGCCCGAATTCGAGAAGGATTACTGCGCATTCATTTCCCGCGCTCACGCCGAGGGCGGAGAGCTTGCCGAGTTTGACTTCGGCGGCCAGGAGACGATCCTGATGAGCGGTCCTGATGCCCAGGAAGTGTTCTTCCGCACCCCCGACGAGGTTTTCAGCCAGGCCCAGGCCTACCAGGTAATGGTGCCGGTTTTCGGCCCGGGCGTGATCTTCGATGCCACCCCGGAGCGCTGCAAGACCCAGCTCAAAATCCAGGTAGACGCGCTGCGCTACCAGAACATGAAAAATTACGCCAGTGTCATCGCCCAGGAGGTCGAGGACTGGATTTCCGACTGGGGCGATGAAGGCGAGGTCGAGATCCTGCACGCCTTCCACGAACTGACCATGCACACTGCCACGCACTGTCTGTTGGGGAAGGAATTCCGCCACAGCATGACGGAGGAGTTCTTCAGTCTGTACAAGGATCTACAGGCGGGCGTGCAGGCTATCAGTTTCGTCGACCCCTACATGCAGCAGCCGGTGTTCGCGGCTCGCGATCGGGCCCGGGAGCGGCTGGAGGAAATCATTAGCGAACTGGTCGCCACGCGGCGGGCCTCCGGGAAGGAATACGGCGATGCCCTGGAAACCTTCATGACTGGCACCTACAAGGATGGTTCCCACCTCACCGATACCGAGTTGACCGGCCTGATCATCGCCACCATGTTTGCCGGGCACCACACCAGCTCCGGTGCGGGGGCCGGGACCCTGCTGGAAATCGCGAAGCATCCCGAATACGCCGCTGAGTTGAAAGCGGAGCTGGACGAGATCTACAAGGACGGTGAGGAAATCAGTCACGCCTCCATGCGGGCGATCCCGAAACTGGAGTCCTTCATCAACGAGGTGCTGCGTCTGCATCCCCCGCTCGTGATCCTGATGCGCAGGGTGATGGAAGATGTCGAGTACAACGGCTACCTGATAGAGAAAGGCAAGACCGTGGCCGTGTCTATCTACGAGAGCCACATCAATCCCGAGTACTTCCCGGATCCCCACAAGTTCGACCCCCACCGGCAGGAGCCGGAGCGGATGTTCGCCTACATTCCGTTTGGTGGTGGTCGTCACAAGTGTGCCGGCAATGCCTTTGCCATCCTGCAGCTGAAGGCCATATTCAGTGCGCTGCTGCGCCGCTATGACTTCGAACTGGTGGGACCCGCGGAGGATTACGAGGATGAGCGAGCCAATATGACCATCCGCCCCAAGGATCCCTGTATACTGCGCTACAAGCGTAGAACGGACTGAGACCGGGGGTTGGTATGAAGGTAAAGGTCGATCTCGATTTGTGCCAGGGCCACAGCGTCTGCCTGGGTGAGTGCCCGGAAGTCTTCGATGTGGTCGAGCAGGAAGATGGCTACCCCCAGGTCGTGGTACTGATCGAGGAGCCCCCGGAAGAACTCAGGAAGAAAGTAATGTCCGCAGCCATGTTCTGTCCGAACCGCGTCATCACGGTAGAGGACTGAGCGAAGTTACATGAAAGTTCTGGTTACCGGGGGCACTGGCCTGGTCGGTTCTCACGCCAGCCGCGCGCTCACCGCTGCAGGTCACCAGGTGCGTCTGCTGGTGCGCAGTCCGGACAAGGCGGCGGATTTCTTCGGTAGGCTGGGTGAGGAGCTGCCGGAACTTGTCCAGGGGGATATCACCGATGTAAATGCCGTCAGGCAGGCGCTGGCCGGCTGTGACGCCGTGGTTCACGCGGCTGCGGGCACCCCGATGCAGATCGATTCGGTGGAAAAACTGTTCGACGTCAACGTCGGTGGTGTAAAGAATGTCATCGGCAGTGCCCTGGATCTGGGTGTCGAGCGGATCGTCTATATCTCCAGTATTACGGCTATTTTCAATACAGACGGCAGCAAAGTCACTCCCGACGCCCCACCCGTGCCATCGAAGATGCCCTACGGCCAGAGTAAGGTGGAGGCGGAGATCTACCTGCGCAAGTTACAGGGGGAGGGTGCCCCCATCGCCATCCTTTATCCCGCCGGTATCGCCGGTCCTGACGACCCCGGGTTTTCCGACACCTGCAAGGCGATCAAGTACCGTATCGAGACAGGCTTTCGTATTTTCGGGGAGGGCGGCACACAGTATGTGGACGTGCGCGATCTGGCAGCCCTGATCCGCTCCTTGATCGAAAACGGTGGCAGCGGCCGCTTCCTGGTGCCCGGTGTATTCGCCACATGGACTGAGCAGGCTGACATCATAGAGGAAGTCTCCGGCTGCCAGCTGCAGCGCATCCCCGCCAAGGGCTGGAAACTCAGATTGATCGGGCGTGTCCTGGATGTCGTACGCAAGTTCCGCAAAGTGGATACACCGATCTCAGCGGAGACCATGCGCTACGCCACCCTCTGGCCACGCATCGCCAACACAGACGAGTTGCAAAAGCGGGGCATTGTCCTGCGCGATATTCGGGAGACCTTTGCCGATACTCTCGCCTGGATGGTACGCGCCGGTCACCTCGATGCAGCGCGGTGTCCGAAGTTGTCTCCGGATTCGATCGCACACTGATTGACTCGCCTAGCAGCGCTCTTGACCAACGCGTCCGGTGCCGGGTTGTTTCGTTTAACGCTGAATACAGAGCCCTGATAGTATGGATAAGAGACCTTTCTATTTAGACGATCATGTCGTCGGCGAATCGGTTCAGTGCGGATCGTACGATGTGACCGCGGATGAAATCATCGAATTCGCCAGTAAGTGGGATCCCCAGCCCTGGCACATCGATGAGGAGCAGGCGAGAGCGTCCTTCTTCGGCGGCCTGACTGCCTGCTCCGCCCATATCTTTTCGATTTACTGTATCACCAGCCCACAGTGGCAGAACGGCGCCGTGCAGCAGGCCATGGCCAGTCTTGGATTTGACGAGCTGCGCATGCTCAAGCCGGTGTATGCGGGGGACAGGCTGCGGTGCGTAACAAACTTCGATACCGTGCGTGTTTCCAGCAGCAAGCCGGATCGCGGAATCGTGGTCTACGCGTCCGAGCTGATCAACCAGAACGACGAAATCGTATTTACTGCCAAGTGTTCGACGTTGATGGCCAGGGATCCGGGGTTGCTCAGCGAAGAGCAGTGAACCTCAATGGGGCCATTGCAATACGTGCAGCCCGGCACAGGCTCCAGGGGGCGGCGGCGACGCCCAGTCATGACGATCCGGCGAGGGCCTTCCTGTAGCGATCGTGCAGGATTTTTACGCGCTTTACGTAGGTCTCGGTTTCTGCATAGGGCGGAATACCCCCGTGCCTCTCCACAGCGCCGGGCCCCGCATTATAGGCCGCGGTGGCCAGCGTGATATTTCCGCCCGTTTTTTGTATGAGCCCGGCGAGATATCTAACCCCGCCGTGGATATTTTCCTCGGGGGAGAGCGGGTTTACCACGCCCAGTTCCCTGGCAGTCCCCGGCATCAGCTGCATCAGTCCCAGCGCGCCCGCCCTGGATCTCGCATCGGGCTTGAACGCTGATTCTGCATGTATGACGGCGCGAATCAGGGCGGGATCAAGGCCATAACGGTTTGCCGCCTGGCGAATCGATCCCTGGAAAGAATTCAGGTGAAGTCGAGTGCGGTGCCAGTCTACCTTTGAATCGGGGTTACAGGCATAGCAGCCGGGGTTAACCTCGATAACCTGGTAGGACAGGCCCGCAGGGGCACGGTCGGAAAACGAGGTGACACCTTTACGATTGGTGTATTTGAAGACATTGATCGATGATTGCGCTCTGGGTTCGGCCTGAGTTGCCGAGCCACCGGTACGTGTTAACGTTTGGGTCTCAGCCTCGACGTACCTTGCGTCAGCCATAAGCAAGAAAGCAAGAATAACCCACACTATGCCGTTCACGTGCCCCACGTCTATTTTTCATGTTTTGAACGATGTTAACCCGACTCCTGCCGAACGCTAACCAAAAAACGCGGAATAATGTACATTTCGGCCAAATCTGTGGCCAATGACCAGGATTTGGCCCGGGATTTCACAGGTCTGCAAGTCCTTGCGGTGAACTTCAGCTCAGGTGGAGGGCCTCAGCGAGCTCGCTGATCTCCCAGGGGGGTTGGCTCGTCTGGTCCAGGGTAGTGAGAACTTCCTGCCCATTGTCCAGGAAACGGCCAATGTAACCGCCACTTCCCCAGAACACCTGGCCGGATACATCCCTGGCGAAGTCGCTGGCCAGCACGGCGTAGAGCGACGCCACGTAGTCGGGGCTTGCCGGGTTCAGTGCACTGAGTTTGCGTTCGTCGGACAAGATCCCTTTTTCATTCAGGGAGAGAATTTTTTTTTCAAACTCCTCCCCGCTGGAAAGTCGTGTTTTTGCGCCGGGGCAGACAACGTTGACATTGATCCCGTATTCCCCCAGATCCATTGCCATGGCGTAGCTCAGGCTGTTGACGCCGCCTTTTCCAGCGGCGTAGCCGGTGCCGCCATAGATGCCGAGAAAGGCGTGGGAGCTGGTGTTGATGATTGTTCCGCTCCCCTGCTGGACCATCAATGGCGCGGCGTGACGGCAGGTGTTGAACGTGCCGTGCAGGTGCACGTCGATGAGTTCGCGCCAGTCCGCCTCCTCGATGTTCACGATGGATGTGCCGTAGGGCTCGGCGATCCCGGCGCAATTGATCAGCACATCGATGCCGCCAAATTGATCGACGCAGGTCGCCACCATATCACCGGCGTCCCCGTAATCAGCGACTGATCCGGCGCAGGCGAGTGCCTCGCCGCCGGCATCACGGATCAGTTTTACGGTTTCGTCTAGAGTATCGCTATGGCGCGCACTGAGAACCACACGGGCCCCTTCTCCGGCCAGCCTCACGGCCACAGCGCGGCCGATTCCCAGGCTGGCACCGGTTACGACGACGCGTTTGCCCGACAGTGACCGTGTTGAATCAGTCCGATCGTCCATTAATTCCCGCACTTACTTTCAACTGACAGCGATCACATAGTTTAAACTATGGCGCAGACAGGTCGTATCATCTTCAAGCGCGAGCATGAAACAATAGAAAATTATGGGCACGCAGTTTAAACACCTGATATCGCCGACCCGCATCGGGGCTATGCAGTTGAAAAACCGCATGGTGATGTCTCCCACGACGACGGCCTACTGCAACGACGACCAGACGCCCAGCGAACGATTGATTCGCTATTTCGAGGAGCGCGCGAGGGGTGGTGTGGGGTTGATCACCATGGAACTGATCACAGTCGACGAAACCCACCGCTACATGCACCGTTCCATGACCCTGGGGCACGACAGGTACATCGACGATCACCGCCGTATTACCGACCGCATCCACCAGCACGGCGCGAAGGTGCAGCCCCAGCTGAGTCATACCGGTCCCGAAAGCGTGGCACCTATGTTTGGCGGGCCACAGCCCGTGGGTCCTTCTGTCAGCGTAGCCCCGGTGTGGGGCTGGGCCAGCCGGGAACTGGACGTGGGTGAGTTACCTGAAATCGCACGCCAGTACGGCGAGGCGGCCCGGCGCGCGCGGGAGGCCGGTTACGACGGGATCGAACTGCACGGTGCCCACTGCTACAACCTCCTGGCCTCTTTTCTGTCACCCCAGCGCAACAAGCGTACTGACGACTATTCCGCCTTCAGGGCAGAGACCCGCATCCGGTTCATTGTCGAGGTGATGGCGGAGATCAAGTCCCGGGCAGGGCAGGATTTCCCCGTCACCTTCAGCATCTCCGGCTACGAGCGTGTTCCCGGTGGCAGGGCGCTGGACGATACCCAGCGTATCGCCCGGGACCTGGTGGCTGCCGGCGTGGATGCCTTCCGGGTCAGCGGTGGTATCTCCGACGCCCTGGTGACGATGATGGTGGGGCGTTCCGAGTACGGTGACGCCCATAACGTGGCTCAGGCAGAGGCGCTGAAAAACGTGGTTGACGTGCCGGTGATGCTGGTGGGGCGGATACACGATCCCGAAATCGCGGAGCAGATCCTGGCCAGGGGGCAGGCGGATCTCATCGCCATGGCCCGACCCCTGCTGGCTGACCCTGAACTGCCCCGGAAAGTCATGGCCGGCCAGCCACGGCGCATACGGCGCTGTATCTCCTGCGAGAATTGCATCGATTCCATGCAGATGGACGATAACCTCGGGTGCGCGATCAACGCCTTTTCCGGCCGGGAGGGTGAGCTTCGCATCGAGCCGGGCAGCCGCAAGGTGGTTGTGGTTGGGGGCGGTACCGCGGGTCTGGAGGCGGCGCGGCTTGCCGCCGAGGCGGGACACAGGGTCGTGCTCTTCGAGGCCCAGAAGCGTCTGGGCGGCTCCCTGATCCTGGCCTCCACGGTGCATTCGGACAACGAGCGTTTTCTCGACTGGTTGCTGGCGGAGGTAAAGCGGCTGTCCATCGATCTCCGTCCAGGGCAGCGTGTCGATATCGCCGCCGTGCAGGCCGAGCAGCCCGATGTGGTTGTCGTCGCGACCGGTGCGCGGGTCGAGACTCCTGCGATTCCCGGCGTCGAACAGGCCCATGTCCTGACGGGAGCCCTGATGCGACAGGTCCTGGCCGGTGACACGAACGGGCCCGAGGCCTGGCGCCTTCGTGGTGGGCAACGGTTTGTGGTGACATCCCTGATACCGCTTTTCCAGCGGATCATGACACCCCCTTTGCTGCGGCGACTCGCTCGCCTGTGGTTGCCTGTCGGCAGAGAGGTGGTCATTGTCGGAGCCGACCTCGCGTCGGTCGAACTGGCGGAGTTTCTGGCCCGGGTAGGAAGGAGGGTGCATGTGCTGGACAGCGCTAAAAAGATTATTCCGGAAGTGGGCAAGAAAAGGCGTAACGAACACATGGACCGGCTCGACCAACTCCGCGTGTCGGTGAATACCGCGGTCGAGATCATCCGGATCGAGAGACAGGCCGTGATTATAACGGTGGGCGGCACGGAGCGATCGATAAGAGGTGACACGATCGTGGTAGCGGGGAGGCCCGTGCCGGACGTCAGTCTCGCCGACGCACTGACCGCAGCAGGGCTCAGGGTTCTGCCTGTCGGCGATTGCACGGGCCTCGGGCTGATTGCCAGGGCCACGCGGTCTGCCGCCGAGGCGATAGCGCAGATCTGACGAAGATAAACCGGGTTGCCTGAGGATCGAAATCAGAGGCAAAATCAGTCACGCGCCAATGGTTTTTATTGGCTTACCCATAATCGAGTGGAAAAAATACCTTGAATACAGGCACAGATCACGAGCGCTGGATGCGCCGCGCCCTGGCCCTGGCCGACCGTGCGGAAAACGAGGGCGAGGTTCCTATCGGCGCGGTCGTGGTCAGGGATGACCAGCTCCTGGGGGAGGGCTGGAACCAGGTGATCTCAGCACGTGATCCCACCGCCCACGCCGAGATCGTGGCGCTGCGGGATGCGGCGCGTGTGGCCGACAATTACCGCCTCCCCGGGGCAACCCTGTATGTCACCCTCGAGCCCTGCACGATGTGTGCCGGCGCATTGGTGCATGCACGCATAGCGCACCTGGTGTTTGGGGCGAAGGAACCGAGGGCCGGGGTGGTCTGCAGCACGTTCAACCTGCTGGAGCAGCCCTGGTACAACCACAAGGTCGAGTGGCAGGGCGGCGTGCTGGCACAGGAGAGTGCGGATCGTCTGCAGGCTTTCTTCCAGGCGCGTCGTTGAAACAGTGTCATGCGCCCGCTGGCTGAATGCATGCGCTGGCGGGAGGTCAAATCACGCGGTTTTTCAGAGCGCCCGTAACTGCAGGTTGCGCACCCGCTGCGGCAGGTAGTCATCCACCTTCAGCGGCGGCGGGGGTTTGCTGTCCGGTATGTCCTGCCACTGCAGGATACTGTAATAGTGGCGGATATTCTGGACATAGGTGACCGCCTCCTGTCCCCGGGCAAAGCCATAGCGCGTATTCCGGTAGTGACCGGGTTTCTGCAGCAGCGGGAGGTGCTCCATCACATCCTGCCACAGGTCAGCGTCTCCGCCGTGGCGCTGGGTGAGTACCCGGGCGTCCTCGAGATGACCCATGCCGATGTTGTACGCTGCCAGGGCAAGCCAGGTGCGATCCGGTTCCTGAATCCGGGCCGGTAGTCGCCGCTTGATATTTTTCAGGTAGCGGGCGCCACCTCGCAGGCTGTCCCCCGGGTGCAGGCGATTCTGCACGCCCATCTCCTTTGCCGTGGGGAGCGTGAGCATCATCATACCCCTGACCCCCGTGGGTGAGACGGCGCGTGGGTTCCAGTGGGATTCCTGGTAGGCGACGGCGGCCAGCAGATGCCAGTCCATCTGGTACTCCCGGGCAACCTGTCGGATGAGCGGTTCGTGCTCGGGCAGCTTGCTGCGCATATTGCGCGTAAATGTGTGGGAGCCCACACGCGATACCCCGTCACTGTGCCCGAAGTGTTCCTCCCGCAGCCTGTCCAGCGTGCCGTTTTCGCGCATCCTGGTGATGAACGCATCGATATGGTCCAGAAGTCGGGCGGAGTCTGCAGCCGGTGAGAGGTACCAGACCATATCCTGCTCAGAGCCGAGATCGAAGGCGACCTTGAGGCGTGGGTAGAGGCTCTGCTGCACGCGAAACTCATTGGAGTCGATGATCGCCAGGGGAATTTCACCGGTATCGACCTGCTCCAGCAGGTCCATGGAGTCGGCCCCCGGTAACTCCTGCCAGCGCAGAGCCGGGAAACCGGTTTCCCGCAGGGCCCGCAGCGACTCTGCATGGCTGGAATCGGCCAGCACCGCGATTTCCATGTCGCCGACCTGCCCGAGATTGCGGGGACGGAACTGGCCCGTCTTGTAGACCACCTGGGGCATCAGCTCATAGTAGGGCGCAGAGTGAGGGAAGCGGGCCTCGCGCTGGCCTGTAAGCGTCAGTCCGGCGGCAGCGAAATCCACTTCGCCACGCTGCAGCTTCTCGAATATCTCGGTCAGGCTGAAGGCTGTGCGCATCTCCAGTTCCACACCCAGTTCCTCGGCGAGCTGTCCCGCCAGGGCGTATTCGAAGCCGGTGGGTCCGTCCTTTTCCATATAGTAGGTAGTGGGGCTGTTGCGACTGATGACCACCAGCTTGCCACGCGCCATCACGTCGTCCAGGGCGTCCTTCCTGGCGCACGCCGACAGGCAGGCGCAAAGGACAAGCAGCAGGACGGGCAGGCGCATAGACATGACCTCAATTCTAGCGCCGGCTCCCCGGTGGTTCAGTGGCACTATTACCATGGCCAGCGGCACTTTTTTCCGCTACTCCCGGGTAACGTCGCGAGGGCAAATACAGTACAATACCGCGCTTCTTGAATACCTCCTCCTGGAGCCTTTCACGCATGCTGACCCTGCGCGGCGCACCTGCTCTCTCGGCTTTTCGCCGGGAGAAGCTGGCGCGCAAGTTAACCGATATCCACCCCGGGTTGCTTCTTCTTCACGCCGAGTTCGTCCACTTCGCGGAACTGGCCCGTCCCCTAGAGGGAGCCCGGCTGGAGCGGCTCGAGAGCCTGCTCCATTACGGTCCGGAGCTGCCCGCGGATGTAGCCTGGCAGTCGGGCAATCCGCAGCTTCTGCTGGTAGTGCCCCGGCCCGGCACCATCTCACCCTGGTCCAGCAAGGCAACCGACATCGCCCGCAATTGCGGTCTGGACGAGGTGCTCCGGCTGGAGCGGGGGATTGCCTATTACTGCACATTGCCGGCGGAGCTGGCCGCGGCCCGGCGCAACGCCCTGGAGGCACTGCTCCACGATCGCATGACCGAGAGTGTGCTGGCCGAACTGGCCGGGGCCGAGCAGTTGTTCAGCCATGCCTCGCCCGCGCCCATGACCTCGATCGACGTGCTGACGGGCGGCCGTGCAGCGCTGGAGGCAGCTGACCGTTCCCTGGGCCTGGCGCTGGCAGACGACGAGATCGACTATCTGCTGGAGAGTTTCACGGGGCTGGAGCGTAATCCCAGCGACGTCGAGCTGATGATGTTTGCCCAGGCCAACTCGGAGCATTGCCGCCACAAGATTTTCAATGCCAGCTGGGTCATAGACGGAGAGCCGCAGGAACACTCGCTGTTCCAGATGATTCGCAATACCCATGAACAGGGCGGAGAGAATGTGCTGTCCGCCTACTCCGATAATGCCGCGGTCGTGGCGGGGCATCATGCGGGGCGCTTCTACCCGGATCCTGAAACCTGCGAATACGGCTTCCGCCAGGAGGAGATCCATCTGCTGATGAAGGTGGAGACGCACAACCATCCCACGGCGATAGCGCCCTTTCCGGGTGCCGGTACCGGTTCGGGAGGTGAGATCCGCGACGAGGGAGCGGTGGGTCGCGGCTCAAAACCCAAGGTCGGCCTGACCGGGTTCTCCGTCTCCAACCTGAACATTCCCGGCTACCGGCAGCCCTGGGAGAACGATTACGGCAAACCCGGTCGTATCGTCTCTGCCCTCGACATCATGCTGGAGGGGCCGATCGGTGGCGCCGCCTTCAACAACGAGTTCGGTCGGCCCAACCTGTGTGGGTATTTCCGCAGTTTCGAGCTCGAAGCGCCGGGCATTGACGGTCCGGAGGTGCGCGGTTATCACAAGCCCATCATGATCGCCGGGGGTTACGGTAATATCCGGGCGGAGCACGTCGACAAGGGAGAATACGGCCCCGGCGCCCGACTCATCGTGCTGGGAGGGCCGGCCATGCTCATCGGTCTGGGCGGCGGTGCGGCGTCCTCCATGGCGAGTGGCCAGAGTGCCGAGGATCTGGACTTCGCCTCGGTGCAGCGCCAGAACCCGGAAATAGAACGGCGTTGCCAGGAAGTGATAGATCGGTGCTGGCAGCTGGGGTATGACAACCCTGTCGCTTTTATCCACGACGTGGGAGCCGGTGGCCTTTCCAACGCCTTTCCGGAGCTGGTCAAGGACGGTGGCAGGGGCGGGCGGTTCGAGCTGCGCAATGTGCCCAACGACGAGCCGGGCATGTCCCCGCTGGAGATCTGGTGCAACGAGGCGCAGGAGCGCTATGTACTGGCCGTGGAGCCGGAAAACCTGGCGCGCTTTGCGGCGATCTGTGAACGGGAACGCTGCCCCTTCGCCGTGGTTGGCGAAGCGACCCGGGAGATGCACCTGACCCTGACGGACAGCGAGTTCGATAACGACCCGGTGGATCTCCCCATGTCCGTGCTGTTTGGCAAGGCCCCGCGCATGCAGCGGGACATTCGCCGCAGGCAGATCGACCATGCCTCGCTCGGGATCGATGCCTCTATCGCCGAGGCGGCTGAGCGCGTACTGCAGCTGCCCTCGGTGGCGAGCAAGAGCTTTCTCATCACGATTGGCGACCGCACCGTGACGGGCATGGTCGTCCGGGACCAGATGGTCGGCCCCTGGCAGGTGCCCGTCGCCGACTGTGCAGTCACCACGGTGTCCTACGATTCCAATGCCGGAGAGGCCATGGCCATGGGGGAGCGCACTCCTCTGGCCCTGGTGGACGGGCCCGCTTCCGGTCGCATGGCTGTGGCCGAGGCCATTACCAACATCTGCGCCGCAGCCATCGCCGACCTGGGCGACGTCAAGCTGTCCGCGAACTGGATGTGCGCCGCCGGCTATGGCGTGGAGGATGAGGTACTTTATGACACGGTACGCGCCGTCGGGATGGAGCTCTGTCCGGCGCTGGGCATCACCATCCCCGTGGGCAAGGATTCCATGTCCATGCGCACCACCTGGGAGGAGAATGGTGCGGCGAAAGCGGTGACCGCGCCGGTGTCGCTGATCGTCAGCGCGTTTTCGCCGGTGACCGACGTCCGGCTTTCTGTTACCCCGCAATTGCAGCCTGTGATCGAGGCTGAACTGCTGCTGCTCGATATCGGCCGCGGCCGCAACCGCCTCGGCGGATCCGCCCTGGCCCAGGCCTTCGCGCAGCTTGGCGCGGAGGTGCCGGACCTGGACCGTCCGGCCGACCTGAAAGCGCTGTTTTCCCTGGTACAGGAGTGTCTCGGGCGCGGTGACCTGCTGGCTTACCATGACCGCTCAGATGGCGGCCTGCTGGTCACCCTGCTGGAGATGGCGTTCGCCGGCCGCTGCGGACTGCAGGTGGACCTTTCCGGGGTGCC
>JAHEEV010000070.1 GCA_024640505.1 Halieaceae bacterium | reverse complement strand
ATGGAATATATGCACCAGCCTGTCCGCATCAACGCCGTCGCACCGGGCGGCATGATGACAGCGCTCGCTGCCGGGCTGCGCGACCTGCAGGACGCCGATCCCTCGCTGTTGCAACGCTACTCTCCGCTGCGCGGCGTGGTGGAGATCGAGGACGTCGCCGAGATGGTGGCCTTCCTCGCTTCGGACGCAGCACGCGCATATCACGGCGCCATCATCTCCGTGGATAACGGCATCACGGCCGGATAAACGTCACGCAAATCACAGGGTTAACTGGAGAAATCCCATGGATGTCGATCAGAAAGAACTGGCCGAGCTGATAGCGAAGGAGAAAATCCGCGAACTCGCGCTGCTCTACAGCCGCGGCGTCGACCGCAAGGACCCTGCACTGTTGCGCACGCTTTACACGGCAGACGCCACCGACACGCACGGCGACACCTTCGATGGTCCCGCGGGCGAATATGTCGATTTTCTCGAGCAGGCTTTTCCTTACATGCGCTACAGTGGCCACCATATCTGCAATCACCTGATTTCCGTCGATGGCGACGAAGGCGAAGGTGAGGTTTATGCAATCGCCTACCATGTCATACCGGACGGCAATGACGGTTGGCAGGAAGACCTCATGTGCGTGCGTTACCTGGACCGTTATCGCCGGGAGAGCGATGGCCGCTGGCGATTTGCCAGTCGCGTGGTCACCTACGACATGCGCAACCGGCGCCCGATTCTGCCGCCAGACGAGTTGACCACCGACGACCCCAGTTATACCGACTTCAAGCATCCGTTATTCGCTCGCGGACCAAGGATCTGAGTGTCTGTGGACGATTACTTGAGCCACTGGCTGCAAGCGCCGCAATGCCCGCGACCAATCGGTTTTGAGGCGGCCTGTACCAAGCATGGTTAGGCTGCTTAAATGGTTGGCCGCGGCCCTCGGCATCCTGGTGCTTGTCGGTCTGGGGATGGCCGCTTTTATGTATATGTCGTTCCGGATCACGCCGCCGTCACTTCAGGGCGAACTCCGCCACGCAGACGTATTGGCTGCGGGCATATCCTGGAAATTCGATTATTACCTGACCGATGACCTGCCCATGGATGCACCGATTGTCTTCGTGCTGCATGGTTCCGGCATGAACGGCTCCCAGATCAGGGCCGTGTATGGCTATCACTTCGACCTACTGGCTGACGAATACGGCCTGTTGCCGGTCTACCCGACCGGATTCGACAAGCACTGGAACGACTGTCGTGATGGTGCGGATTATGAAGCCAATGTGAGGGACGTGGACGATATTGCATTTATTCGCGCCATGATCGAATACCTGGCTGCCAACCACCAGGTGAACCCGGAGCGTGTCCTGGTCACCGGCTTATCCAACGGCGGCCAAATGGCGTACAGGCTCGCTTTGGAGGCACCTGAGCTTGTGACGGCGATTGCCCCCATCGCCGCAGGCCTGCCCGTTCTGGAGGAGAGCAACTGCCGGGCCAGCGGCAAGAGTATTCCCGTGGCCATCATCAACGGGACAGACGATCCGGTGAACCCCTATGAGGGCGGGCCCGTCAGCATTCTGGGCAATGACAGCCGAGGCAGGGTCAATTCATCTGCGGCCACTGCGCAGTACTTTGCCGATCTGGCAGGCCATACCGGGGCAGCAGAGAGCCGTCACCTGCCTGACACGGACACAGACGATTCATCCACTGTCGAAGTGACGGTCTGGAGCGCGCCGGGGTTGGACGAAGTCCGGCATTACAGGATCGTTGGCGGCGGCCACACGGTGCCATCGCGGACCGCTACCATGCCCGCCTTTCTGGTTGGCCCGACCAATGCAGATATCGAGGCCGCCGATGAAATCTGGGCTTTTTTTCAGCGTGTGTCAGCCGTCGCGGGGGAACGCCCCTGACCGTTCATTTCCGAAGCGACCGACCGTCAGAGGCAAGGGTCTATGCGGCGACAGTCATTCGGCGCACGCTTTTTCACCCCTATGATCGGGGTGATAATCGATCATTATTACAGTATCACCACAGTCAGCGAGGAGAGTCACCATGAACAAGACCCTGATTACCAATGCGCGCATTTTTGACGGTACCGGCCGCGAGCCGTTCGAGGGCGACCTGCTGATCGAGGGCAATCGAATTCAGTCGGTGACGCGCGCCGGGGAGCTGACGGGAGCCACTGCCGACACCACCATTGATGCCGGTGGCAGATTCCTGATGCCGGGCATGACCGAGGGCCATGCCCACCTCTCTTTTGATGCGTTCACCTGCACTGAAGACCTTATCGCCCCCCCGCCGGAAGAACACACCCTGCTCACCGCGCGCGTCGCAAAAACCCTGCTCGATCACGGCTTCACCAGCGCCTATGGCGCCTCGGAGGCCAAGCTGCGACTTGGCGTCGCGGTGCGCAACGAGGTCGACGCCGGCCGCCTGCCGGGTCCACGGATACGCGCCGGTTCGCTGGAAATCACCGTTACCGGCGGCCTCGGTGACGAAAGCCGGTTACACAACCCCCGCAACTGCTCGAACCTGTCCAATGGCAGTTCGCCCTCGATGGTGATCGATGGGCCCGAGGAGATGCGCAAGGCAGTGCGGATTTCCTGTCGGGAAGGCTGCGACAACATCAAACTGGATGTTTCCGGGGATCCGTTCTACCCCGACACGCCTGCTGACTGCACCACGATGTCACTGGAAGAAATCCAGATGGCGGTCGATACTGCCAGGGTCTTCGGCAAGCGGGTCAATGCCCACGCGCGGTCCATCAAGTCGATACAAAACTGCGTCATCGCCGGGGTGGATATGATCTACCACGCAGAGTACAGCGACGAGAAAACGCTCGATATGCTCGAAGAGGCCAAAGATCGCGTGTTTGTAGCGCCCACTATCGGCCTTTTCCACACCATGTGGCACGAGGGAGCCGATCACGGCATGCCGCGGGAGGTTACCGAGGCCATGGGTATTGGCGCCCTGATCGAGGAATCGGTGAAAACCCATACCGCATTGCGCAAGCGGGGAATACGCCACCTGATAGGCGGTGATTATGGCTTCACCTGGAACATGCAGGGTACCCAGGCCCGGGACCTGCAGTATTTCGTGGACTACTACGGTTACACCGCCGCCGAGGCCCTGGTATGCGCCACCCGCAACGGCGGTCTTGCCATGCGCGCCCAGGGAGACCTGGGAACACTGGAGGCGGGTATGCTGGCCGATATGCTGTTAGTGGACGGAGATCCGCTCCAGGACCTTTCCATCCTGGCCGACAAGGCCAACCTGGCAATGGTCATGAAAGACGGCGAGATCCACAGTTCCATGCCGTCCTTGCAGACCCGTTCCTGAATCGAACCCGGGGCAAAGGACACCCATGAACCGGGCGGACCAGCTGGAGCAACAGGCAAAAGACGCGACTTCACTCGATGATTTCGGTGAGGAGTCCTATCGCGAGGGCCTGGAAATCCTGGTGGCGTCTGCCGATCGCGAGGCGCGGTTCACGGACATGGGCGCCGCGGCCTTTGACGCCCAGATTGTCGGCCTGCTGTCCAACCGCCTGCAGGTGGAGCACTGGTACCGCAAGCACCCCGAGATCGAAGCGCAGGAGATAGAAAAGCCCCTGATCGGCCTGGGCTTGCCGCGCACAGGCTCAACCGCCCTCTCCTGCCTCCTGGCCGAAGATCCTGCCGCCCGCTCTATTCGGAACTGGGAGGCCCAGTGGCCCTGCCCGCCACCCGAGACTGACAGCCAGCACAGCGACCCCCGCATTGCCCGGGCCGAGGAATCCATGGCGCGAAGGAACCGACTTTTCCCGCGGATGAAAATCATGGTGCCCAGTACCGCGACCTCGCCTACCGAATGCCAGACCTTCATGGGATTCGACTTCAAGTCCCAGCTGTTCCAGTCCTCGGCACGGATTCCGGCTTACATCCAATGGCTCAATCACGAGGCCGATCTGGTTCCCACCTATCGCTACGTAAAGCGGGTGCTGAAGCTGCTCCAGTGGCGCTGCCCGCCGCGACGCTGGCGGCTGAAAAACCCCTCTCACACCCTGTTCATCGACGCGCTGGCCCAGGTCTTTCCGGATGCACGGTTCTGGATGACACACCGGGACGTCGGCAGCGTGCTGCCCTCCGTTGCAGACCTCTATTTCGAACTGCACCAGGCTTTTACCCAAGAAGTCGACAAGGTTTGGCTGGGAGAGGTTACCACCGGGTTCTGCGAACTCGGCATGGGCAGAATGATGGACTTTCGCGACCGGGGTAACGACCACCGTTTCTTTGACATCCATTTCGCCTCCTTCATGCGGGATCCCTTTCCCGCTCTGGAGCAGCTTTACGAATTCCTGGGTGAGGAATTGACTGCGGAGACCCGCGCCAGGATGCAGGCGTGGCGCCAGAACACGCCTCGTGACAAGCACGGCCAACACACCTACGACCCTGCCGACTTCGGCATCGACCTGGCCGCGCTGCGCGAGCGCTTCCGTTTCTACAGCAACCGATTCGAGGTGCCCGATGGCGAAGACGCTGCATGAACTGTCCGGCGGGTTGAGGCCGGAGCAGGATCTGGTCCTGCCACGGCAGCCGGAAAACCCCGAGATGCGCGAAAGCGCCTCATTGTGGCTGTTCGAGGAAAAGGGTGACTTTGGTTTTCCTCGCATGGGTATCGAAGCCGTGGCATCGGCCTGGGAGTCACACCGCTTCGACGTTAATATCGCCTTCGCCGATGGCAGGGTGCTGAGGGAGTCCGGTTTCGGCGCGGTGCCTTCATCCATCGGGCCCGACGGCCGCCCTACCCGGCTAGGTGCCGGGCCGCTGAACTTTTACTGCGAAGACCCCTTCCTGCGCTGGCGGGCGTCCTTTGACGGTGCCGCCGTGGATGGTCATGTGTCGCGGCAGATCAGGAATGCCATGGATCCCGGGCAGCGTACGTCGGTCAGGCTGGACCTTGAGATGACCATGGTGACTCCCGCCTGGGCACAGGACAACTCGCCCGACAAACTGGCCGGGATGACTGCGGATGAAGCCGCCGACGCCGGTTTCATGGGTATCGGTTACCGGTTCGAACAGCTGTTTCGTGGGACGGGAACGCTGCAGATCGATGACGAAACACGGACGTTCCGTGGCACCGGGCTGCGTATTCACCGCCAGAGCGTGCGGCCCCTGGGTGGATTCCGGGGTCATTGCTGGCAGTCGGCCCTCTTCCCCGACGGCCGTGCCTTCGGTTACATAGCCTATCCGCCGAAGGAGGACGGGACGGAATCCTACAATGCCGGCTACCTCTACCAGGACGGCAGGATGTTCCCGGCCCGTGCGGTGACAATTCCCTGGCTGCGCAACATGGTCGGCCAGGGCGATGACGTAACGCTGGAGCTGGAATCCGAACTGGGCCGCACCCGTATCGAAGGAGTCAGCACACTTTCCACTTTTCGGGTGGGGAACCCGGATATCGGCGGCCTGGATATCAGCCAGGGCGGTGCCCGCTACACCTGGGACGGCCAGTCCGCCCTGGGCATGATCGAACGCTCCAGCCATGAGAGCCTGACCACCATCGTGGCCGAAAACCCTCACCGGAGGTAGGGCGCGGCCACCTCCTCCGAGTATCGCCACAGCTTTTCTATAAGCGCTTCGTCGTTTGCCAGGGGACTGTGCCTGGCCTCTTTGCAATGAGCAAAATATTTCCCGGAATCCCCGGCCAGCTCTGGCCGGGTGGCAACCAGGCACTGCGTGGCTGCACCCTGCGGGATATTTTTCTGCAGTGGTCGCGTGATCAGCATCATGGCGGTCATCAGGGGTATGCCGCCATCGCGTCCGAGCCCTGTGCGAACGACTCCCGGGTCCACGGCATTGGCTGTCGCCCCCGTGCCCTCCAGCCTTGCTGCCAGGCCTTTGGTGTGGAGCAGATTGGCCAGCTTGGATTGTCCGTAGAATTTAAACGGGCTGTAGCGCGCGTGCGCGTCTAGATTGTCGAAGTCAATTCCGCCTTTGAAGCTGAAGGCCCTGTGGGCGAAGCTTGACACCAGGACAGCCCGGCCTTGCGGTGCGCGCTTTATCTGGTCCATCAGATGATGGGTTAAAATGAAGTGCCCGATATGGTTGGTAGCAAACTGCATTTCCAGTCCGTGGGCGCGGGTTATCTTCTTTGTGGAAATCATCCCCGCGTTACAGATAAGCATATCGACCGGGGAGTCGATTTCCCGGATGGCCAGGGCAGCCTCACGCACTGACCCCCAATCACCTAACTCACAGGCCAGTGGCAGGGTCGCACCCGACACGCTGGCGCAGGCCTGTTCTGCTTTTTCAAGGGTCCTTGCCAGGCCGATTACCCTCGCCCCGCGCATGCAAAGCACACGCATGGTCTCGAATCCCAGGCCTGAACTGACCCCGGTAATAACCGCGGTCTTACCCGTCAGGTCAAGGCCCTGAGTCACTTGCTCAGCGGTTGAGCGGGCGGTGAATTTCACGGGGCTTCAGATCCGGGCGGCAAGAAGGTGCATTGACCGCGATAAAACGGGCTACGCCCGCTTGTGCTTGCCCCAGCCATTGCCGGTGTCGTAGGTGCCAAACAGCCAGTCGTAGAACAGCGAGATGGTGGCAAAGTTGCCCCCGATAAACCTGGCGTGATGCACATGATGCATGTCGGACATGTATTTCAGGTACTTCAAGGGAAAACGGTCCGCCTCCATCAGATCATGGTTGTGCTGGTTTATGGCGGAAAATGCAACAAAGGTGACGATCGTGCTCACGATGTGAAATTTACCCATGAAGAGGGCCAGTCCGCCGATCGTCGCCGCATAAAGTGCAATACCAAGGCAGGTTTCAATGGGGTGAAGGTAGGCAGAATCCATACGGCAGGGGTTCTTCATCTGGTGATGTACTGCGTGAACCCACTTCAGGGGACCACCGAGAGGGCCGTCGTGAAACAGGAAGCGATGTACAAGATAGTAGAAAAAGTCATAGACCATGAGGATGATGAAAATATCGAGAAGTATCTCCCACCACGGTTGAGGTGCCGCGGTCACGCTGAACGGTATGACCAGGAGGAATACGACTAACTGTGTCATCAGGCCCCAGAACTTGCTGCGGTTCCGGATCGGAGGATAGTAACTGCGAGCCGCCCTCTCCCTGGCAGCCGTAACATTGAGTTGTTGTGTCTGCTTCAGTGCAGGGCTCAGCAGCAGCAAATACCTCCCAAGAATGAAAACTGCCAACGCGCCCGCAAAGACATACAGCGACAGCAGCCAATCCCCCTGCTCCAGAATCGAACCAATGAAAGACAGGTCCATTATGATTTCCCTCCCGTAATGGTCATAAGGTGTCTGGTCAGCACGCGAACCCCTGCAACGCCCAGCTCCGCCAACAGCTGTTCCGAAATCTGTTGTATTTTGGCAGGCAGGACACTTGCCGTGTCGTAATGCTCCGCCACCTGTAAATACAGGGTTGCCAATGTGTCATCCATCAGCTGAAACTCATCGTCACTCAGCAGATCTTTCACTGATGCTTCCAGCGAACGAACGCTGACGACAGATTCTTTCAGTAAGTCCCTTCCGCGAGAGGTCAAACTGAGCACGATCTGGCGTTTGTCGAAGGGATCAGGTTTCCTGGTGATATACCCTGCCCCTTCAAGGTCTGCCGCGGTAGACGCAATTGCCTGTTTGCTCACGCCGATCACCGAGGCAATGTACTGAATTTTTCGCTCCTCATGATTGAGCAGGCCCAGTATCGGACTGAAGCTGAACTTCAGGTCCTCAAAACCTTTGTCACTCAGTGACGTCATCAAAGCCTGGCGGAAATGACTGACCAGTCCGGGTAGCAGCAGGTTCAGGCTTTTCGACCGATCGCACGCATTTCTCGGGCCGGGCTCCGGTGCCCCCCGGCGCTCCAGTTCGATCCCCAGTTTGGCCCGCAGTCCTGCAAGGATCTCCACGAGCTGCTGCATGCGCTCGGCGTCAACGTCAGTGGCAAAATGCCGGTAAATCTCATTGCTCGCCCTGATGCTGTCCTGACGCAGCTGCAGCCCTTTGTCGGTCAGTGACATCAGACTGGAGCGACTGTCCCCGGGATTCTTGCGGCGCGCTACCAGCCCCAGTGCTTCCAGCTGTTTGAGGGTTTTACTGCACGCCTGTTTTCTGATGCCCAGCCTCGCTGCCAGTTCTCCAGGGGAATGATCCTCGTCTGCCAGCAGCGAGAGATAGCCTTCATGCGCCAGATTCCACTTCTCACAGGGCTGGCCTGCCGTCAGTTTGTCCATGGTGCTTTTCTGGACAAAATGCGCTACTACCATGAGGTGGGCGATGGGGCCCTGATAGAACCCCCCCCTGTATTCACCAATGCCCGCATCAATCAATGTGTTCACGACAATATGGTAACCTTAGATTGTCGTTATTGTCTATTAACGATTACTATATTTCTTGCTCCAGATCATGGAAAGGCTCTGAACTTCCCGATTTCCTGAAATCTGAAAGGACGACTCGAGGAAACACCGGCAACCGCGCCGCGGTCTATACTGCAAGGGTCTCTGGCAGGGTAAAACGCATGGGCGATTTTGCGAAGCTGGCCTCCGGGATCTACCTCGAGGGGCTCGCGGTCGACTATAGGCGCAACACCGTCTGGTACAGCGATGTGATCGCCGGTGGCGTTCACGGTCTCCTGGCGGACGGCAGAGTCGAGTCCTTCAACCTGGACCGCAAGTGGACGGGTGGAGTAATGCTCAACGACGATGGCGCCGTATTGTCCAGTGGGGCCGGTGGCATCATGTGGAACAACCCGGACACTGGCCGGTCGGGCTGGCTGCTGGACGAAATCGATGGCAAGCCGATCAGCGGTATCAACGAAATGGCGCCCGATGGCACCGGCGGTATCATTTTCGGCACCTGTGACATCGAGATGATCGCTCGCGGCGAGGCGCCACGGCCGAGTGCAATTTATCGCCTGACGGTGGATGGTGACGTCATTCTACTGGCGCCAGATATTGGTTTCTGTAACGGGATCATGCTGAGCCGGAACCGGGATCAGTTTTACTGCAATAATACGTTCGCTTGCACCTACATTTTTGATGTCACGCCCGATCTTGCATTGACCAACAGGCGCGTTTTGCTTGAAAAGCAGGACTGCGATGGCATGGCGCTGGATGCGGACGGCAACATATGGATTACTGGTTTCCAGACAGGGCATCTGACGCGCCTCAGGCCGGATGGCACCGCCCTGCCCCCCATTGAGACGCCGGCCAGCGCCGTTACCCAGGTGCGTTTCGGCGGTCCTGACATGCGCGACATTTACATCAATACGGTTCCGGCCGACGGCGGTGAAAACCTCAAGAATGGAGTGCCTCTTTCCGGGAGGAACTCCTTTTTATACCGGGGTCGTTCCAAGGTGCCCGGGTTGCCGATCGCCCCGGCCGGATTCAGGCTCGATTAGAGGCGCTTGCGGCAAAAAATTTTCTGCCGGAATTACCATATGACACGCAACGGCCAGGGGGCGGATTACGCAGCGACAGCCCTTCGGCAGAACTCCCAGATTTCGTCCGCCAACTGTTCGCGATCCGCCCGGGCAGTGACCGGGGAGAGCAGTTCCGTGTGGACCGTGGTGGAAACCAGGTTGTAGACGAGGGATGCCAGGCGACGCGGGTCACCATCGCGCACTACACCCACCGCCATGCCATCCGATAGCTGCTCTGCAATCAGGGAGAGGAGCGGACGCAGCGCTGCCTGTAACTCTTCAGGTCGGGATTCCGCCAGCCGCAGGTGCTCACGGCTCATCGCCGCGCCGCGGCGGTCGCCCCTGTCGCGTTCGTTCCCCTCCAGGACCTCTCTGCCACAGACGATCCAGCTGACGATCAGGTGCAGCCGTTCCAGGGGGTCGGTCATGCGCCGGATCTGCTCACGATAATGCACTTCTGCCCGGCGGATAGTGTGCTCGAACACCGCCAGCACGAGGTCATCCTTGCCGGAAAAACGCTCGTAGAATGCGCGTCGGGACAGCCCCGTTTTGGCCAGCACTGCGCGAATGGTCAGTTCCTCGAGCCCCTCCTCCAGCAGTTCGTAGGCCGCCTCCACGATCTTCCGGCTGCGCTCGAGGAGTTGCTCCCGCCCGGTTTCAACCACGCGCTGTACGGAGCGCTCTTCCCAATCCAACGCCGCAGTGCGGGATGGCTCAGTTTGGCGTTTATCCGCTGTACTGTTACCGGCCATTGATCGTGACTCCACTGAGAACACTGTTCTTCTTTTAAGCTTTTTGTGAGGATGAAGTCAATCAAAACAGTTCGCTTATCGACCTTTAAATCTTGACAAAAGCTACCTTTTGACGATTTAATCCTGCTGAGAACGACGTTCTCTTGCAGTGACCGCATTCAGTTAGGAGAGAGTAATGGCGAGCGTGACTTACGTCGAACACAACGGCACGACGCACACCGTGGAGGTGTCGGCGGGCACTTCCGTGATGCAGGGAGCAGTCGACAACAACATCGAGGGTATAGTGGCCGAATGCGGCGGCGGCATGGCCTGTGCCACCTGTCACTGCTATGTGGATGACGCCTGGATTGACAGGGTCGGCACCGCAACCGAGCCTGAACATGACATGCTGGAATTTTCGGCCAGTGAAACCCGCTCCACCAGCCGCCTTAGCTGCCAGATCACCGTCAGTGATGATCTCGACGGCCTGGTCGTTCACCTGCCCGAGGCGCAGTTTTAAATTTCGGCATCGCCGCCCCCGGCCCGATGCCAACACAGGAGACCCAAGCAATGGGAAGCCAGAAAACACCGGATATGTCCCGCGTACCAGAGCACGTACCCGCAGACCTGGTTCGAACCATCGGCCTTACCATGGGGCCGGAATTCCTCGCAGCGCCGCATGCCTTCATGGCCGACCTGCACCGGACCCAGCCCCCGATATTTTTCAATCCTGCCGAAGCCGAACAGGCGAAAGACGCCTGGATGCTGACCAAGTATGAGGACTGCTACTACGTTCTCCGGCACCCGGAGATATTTTCGACCCGGGGAGCGACGCCATTTCCGAGAGACCCGGACAACCCCTTCAAGTTCATTCCCCTGGAAATCGATCCGCCCTATCACCGCCGCTACCGCAATATTCTCGCCCCGATCTTCTCGCCCCAGGGCGTGGGAGCGCTGGAGGGCTATATTCGCGACCTCGCCAACACACTGATCGACGAGTTTGTCGACAAGGGCGAGTGTGAGTTCACCACCGACTTCGGCAGGCCGTTGCCCGTATCTGTTTTCCTCGATCTGATGGGCCTGCCCCAGGAGATGCGCGACGAGTTTGTCAGCTGGGCCGTGGGTCTGCTGCACTCGCAGGATCGTAGTGTGGCGGAACAGTCCATGATGAGTATCGTCACCTACCTGCAGCAGGTGATCAGGGAGAAATCCGAAAATCCCGACGACAAGGTCATCAGTACCATTATCCAGGCCAAACCGGACGGCCAGCCCATGACCGGCCAGGAAATTTTCGGTTTCGTACTGTTTTTGTTTATCGGCGGTCTGGACACGGTATTTGCAACGCTGAACAACGTATTCCTCTGGCTGGCGCAGAATCCCGAGCGTCGCAGGGAGATTATCGACAGCCCCGATAATATCTCGAATATTGTGGAGGAGTTATTGCGCGCCAACGCGGTGACCTTCTCCGGCCGCACCGTGGAGCAGGACTGTGAACTGCGGGGCGTGAAAATGAAGAAGGACGACAAGGTGACCTGCATCCTGCCGGCGGCCAACTTCGACGCCGATATCTTCGACAACCCGCTCGAGGTGAATTTCCACCGTCCGCGCAAGCCGATCCTGTCATTTGCCGGGGGCGTACACAGCTGCATGGGTGCCCACCTGGCGCGCCTGGAGATGAAGGTATGTATTACCGAATTCCTGCGGCGTATTCCGGACTTTCAGGTCAAGCAAGGCGCCCGGATCGAATACTGGCCCGGTGGCGTCATCGGCCCGAAGTCCCTGCCGCTCACCTGGTAGTTATCCACTGCATCAGCCACAGAGCTGAAGCCCATTGATGAAAACGGCTTTGGCTCAGATGCTCCCCCCTACCCCACCAGGATAGGAACGACTTCCCTCAGCCGGGCCATATCGGTCTCTGATGGCGATTCACAATTCAGTAGCGGATAAGCCATGCCATACTGTGCGTATTTCGATACCCCCATTTTGTGATAGGGGATAAGCTCAATCTGCGTGAATCCAAGCCCCATCACGAACTCTGTCATGTCTCTGATCTCCTCCACAGAATCATTACATCCCGGGATAACAGGGAATCTTACAATGACATCCTGAGGCGCCTTGACCGAGAGGACTCTCCTCAAGTTTTCCAGGATCAGTTCGTTCGATTGCCCTGTCACTTCCCGGTGCCTGATCGGGTCCAGGTGTTTGAGGTCAATTTGCAGCAGGTCCACATGCTTCAGCACGGGCTCGAAGTGTTCCCAGGCAGCAAAACCACTGGTTTCCAGTGCGGTATGTAAATAAACGTCATGGGCAGCTTCCAGAAGAGCTGAGGTAAAATGGTGTTGCAACAGCGGTTCACCACCTCCAAGGGTGACACCTCCACCTGACCTGCGGTAGAAAGGCCTGTCTTTCTCGACTTCCGCTATTACCTCATCGACACTCATGTCACGCCCGACGACTTCCAGTGCGCCTTCGGGGCACGCTTGAGCACACAGGCCGCAGGCATCGCATACCTGCCAATCGATGATCGGTTTATCCTCTACGCCCAGGTGCAGCGCCGACACGGGGCACACCGATAGACACGCCCCACCGCATTGTCCGCCGACTCCCACGCAGCGGGAAGCGATGAATCCCAGCTGGGGCACGTGCTGTTGTGACTCCGGGTTGCTGCACCAGAGGCAGCGCAAGGGGCATCCCTTCAGAAACACGAGTGTCCTGATCCCACTGCCGTCATGCAGTGAGTATCTCTGGATATTCAAGACCCGTCCCTTGATACTGTTTGTCAACTGACCCCCCGCCGCACTAGATGGCGAATTCAGTCCTGCTGATGATATCGTCCTGCACCATCTTATCCAGCTCGACGAAGAAAGCGCTGTAACCTACCACGCGCACGACCAGATCCTTGTAGTCCTCCGGATGCTTCTGGGCCTCTTTCAATACCTCGGCGTCGACCACGTTGAATTGCAGCTCCCAGCCGCCCAGGTCGAAGTAGGTGCGGATAAGATTGGCCCAGCTGGACATACCCTCGGCGCTCTGCACCGATGCCGGGTGCACCCTCATGTTGAAAACGCTTCCCTGAGACAAGTTGACATGCTCCAGGTGTGATACCGATTTGATAGCGGCAGTAGGCCCCTTTTTTTCGGTGCCCTGGGCCGGAGAGCACGCATCGGAGAGCGGCGTCATGGCCTTGCGCCCGTCCGGGGTCGCACCCGAGAGGAAGCCCATGGCGATATGCGCCGTTACCGGTGAAACCACGGCACCATAACCCACACGGGGTTTGGTTTCGTACTGCCACATTTCCTTTGTAAGTGTGGTCAGACAATCCTTGGCGATGTTGTCCACATAGGGGTCATCGTTACCGTACTTCGGCGCATTGAGGCACATCGCCCTTATCGCAGGACCGCTGGGAGTCGTTGACTCGTCCTCGAAATTGGTCTCCAGCGCATGCTTGAGCTGGGACATGTTGATAACCTGGTCGTCAAAAATGAGCTTTCTGACAGCGGCCATGGAATTGGCCAGGGTGCCGATGCCGATGAGGCAGCCCAGGGTGGCGTGGCTTCCATAGATCGCGCCGCCGTCGTAGAAGGGCCTGGCGCGGCCGATGGAGTCCCGCATCAACGAAGACATATAGGGACAGGGTAGCTGCTTCCCATGCAGCTCTACCAAAGGCAGTAGCTGCAGGAAGGTCAACCTGGCCCATATTTGCGCCTGTTCGCGGAAGGACTGCATCAGGTCATCGAAGCTCTTCCACTGGAACATATCTCCCACGCCCGAGGTTAGCGGCGTGCCGCTGACGGGATCCCTCGCCTGCAGCATGTGTTCCATCACCCGGGCCAGGCTGATGGCCTGATAGGGCAGTCCCTCCGTACCTTTTCCTGCGCAAACCACGTCCGAACAACCGACGATACTGTAATCGCCGGCGTCCTCCTTGGTCATGCCCGGCACGTGGAACAGCTGGCTCTCGATGATGGGTTCGTCGTTGAACAGGGCGGGGAGTCCCCCGCCGTGGGTCTTGTTTGCCTCGCAGCAGGCCATCAGGAATTTGTGTGGAGAGCGCTTGTGTATCCGCGCCGTCAACATGGGCTCGTGTACCCGCAGATTGCTGGAGACATCCAGGAACATATACGAGATGTCGTTGCTGGCGTCGTAACCATCCCCTGTCTGACCGCCCACGGTCAAAGCCATCCAGATAGGGTATCCGTTAAGGGCAAATGTGCCCTGTTCCGGAGAGACACGTCTGGACTCTGCCAGTTTGATCCATAGGCATTCCAGCATCTCGAGCGCCTGGGCCTCCGTCATCGTCCCGTCTTCGATCTCCTTCCTGTAAAACGGGTAGAAGTACTGATCCAACCTGCCCGTACTGATGGAGACACCGGGCTGCTCAATCTGTACCGTGGCCATGATGAAGGCGGCAGCCTGCACCGCCTCACGGAAATTCCGCGCCGGGTTGGCCGGCACCCATTCGCAAACAGCGGCAATCTCCTCCAATTCCCTTTTTCGATTTTCATCCTGTTCGCTCGCAGCTTTCTCCCTGGCCAGTGCTGCGAACCTGCCAGCCCATCTGATCGCAGCCTTGTCAGTGATCACGACGGCTTTGAGGAACGGGAGCTTGGCGAAATCCTCCGGCTTCGTGAGATCCAACCGGGCGATGTGGGCCTCGGCCTCGGCAATATTGGCATTGAGCCCCCGCTGGATGACGCCCTCGATATCGGGCGCGATATGGCCGACACCGGTCATCTTGCCCATGGGGGAATTAAACAGTGAGCCACTCTCCACGGCCTGGCGCACCTCGTCCGCCATTCGGGCATCGGCCATGGCGTTCAGATTGCGCCCGCGCCAGTACTCGCCACAACTGCGAATAAGCGCTTTGTCATCCTCTTCTATCTGCCAGGGATCGACTCTCCGGGTCGAGATGGTGTCCAGCTCCTGAATAATCAACGAATCATCGTACTCCGGGAAAAGGAAGGAACCCCCCGGTCTGGAGGCCAGGTTGGACACGATGAGTTCGTCATCCCGAATCCAGACGGGCATCTCGTCCAGTGTCTTTTCAAACGCCATCGCCTGTCTCAGCACCGGCTGCAAGGCCTCGGTCTCCTGATAAGACCGGGTAACCAGTACGTTGCGCTCGGCGCAGATAGTGGGCTTTTCTTCCATGAAGGCCAGCTTCAGCCGCTGCGTCCGTGCTGTGCTCGGGCTTCTTGCCTGAGTCGTCGATTCGACTCCGTTGTCCTCGATGAAACCGCGTGAATTATCTACTTTTAGTTCCATAATAAAACCTCATCGTGAATCATCTGACAGGGTACAGGCAGGGCGCATGCCGACGAGCTGAATCCGCTCGCTGCTGCCAGGTGTGGTTGCCTTCGCCCTTTCCCGTTTCCGCTATCGGGGATTGAGCTCAATCGCCGTTTCTGTTGTGAAACACTCTCTGTTTACTGTAGACCCTCATTGGACACGGTCAATTTTACTGCGGGCCGTGTTTGTCCATCAGGCCATCCAGACGGATATTGGCAACCACCGGCCCTTCGTCGGTCATGGTTACCCAGGTGATATGATCCATGTTGCCCGCTCCCTGGTTGATCCAGATGCCTCCGGTGGTGCCCAGATCCAGGTAATCCCTGCCGTAGCGCTGCGTGTAACTGTAATAGTGTTCGTGACCGGCAATGACCGTATAGGGCCGGTCAGACAGCAAGCTTTCAATCTGCCTGAACTGTTCATTGTCGGTTTCCCAGGCGGGTTTATGCATAAACACCATCGTCCAGCGAACATCGGTGTTGTCCGCCAGAACCTGCTGGACGTAACGCACCTGCCGTTCACCAATCGCCACTTCGCTGGGCTGCGGTTTGGGCCCGCCTGTAACGCGGGGTTTACTGCGCTCCAACAGCATTTTCTGGGTCCCCTCGGGGTCCTCCGCCATCATTTTGAGCAGGCGCTCCTGACCCGCCAGTTCTCTCTCACCCAATGCGATAGGTGGATCTTCGGTATTGAGGGAGATGAACAACACGTCCTTGTAAACAAAATGATAATAATCACTGCCATGGCGCTTGAGCCAGAGTTCGCGCATCAGGTTATTGCTTATGTCATGGTTGCCCACGGTGTAAAAAAACGGCATCTGGAGTTTGTCGACCATGGAATCCAGTTCGTCCCACTGGGCATTCAGCGTGGGCGGATCTTCGGTATAGCCCTCGATCAAATCGCCGACACACATGACAAATTCTGGTTGCAGCAGATTGATTTTATCCATCGCCTGATCGAATACCCCGGGGCGATGCCCACCGGTCCGGTCGGATACCACCACAAACTGGAAGTCGTCCGGGTCATCGAGAAAAGGCTTGTCTGTGCGTGGCACACTGTCACCGATTACAGGGACATTCCCGATTTCCGGCGAGGTGCTGCAGGCACTGAGCGCGATGGCCAGGACCGCGATCCAGCCAGCTGTCCCCTGACGGGAAGAGGCTCCTGTAAAATGAGTAACGTTCATGCACTCCCTCACAATTCCCTACATAACCCGGCGAACACACCGCCTGCCAGCAGGGGCCTTGTCTCGCCGCCATCAATACGGCTTCATGTACTCCGCAACGACCATGGCGGTACCTTCGTAGTACGGGTGATAGAGATCGGCCGTATCGCCGCGGTAAGTGTTCATGGCGTAGTAGGCGGCTCCAATCGACGTCTGGATAACATTCAGGTCGGTGACACAATACTCGTAGGTGGTCAGGCACCAGTAGTCAAAGGGCTTCTCGGCACTGATCTGCAACCACATCCTCCCCACTTCGTCGGGGAAGTTCGCCCGCATCGAGTCGTGCTGGCGCACTTCCTGGTACCAGTCGATATAAGCGACCTGTGTCTTGGGGTCCTGCGAGTCCCGCGATGGTTTAGAGAAGCCGAAAGAGGCGAACTTGTTGGTGCCCGGCTCGCCCTCCACTCCGAT